>JANRKN010000158.1:0-75111 GCA_033763435.1 Planctomycetota bacterium | reverse complement strand
TCCCGACCCCCGGCTCGATGGCCCTCCTGGGCCTCGCGGGCCTGGTCGCGGGCCGTCGTCGCCGCTAAGCCGGCACGCGAAGTTCTCGAATCACTCGACCGCCTCGGGAGCGATCCCGGGGCGGTTGTGTTTTTGAGGCAGGGGGAATGGGGAGTGGCGGCTTCGATCAATCCCGCTGAGGGCCGGCGGCAGCGGAACGCGTCGCGGCGCCGCCCTTGGGCGCGGGCTCGGGGCGATCCGACGGCGGCACGCCCAGGTACGTCAGCGCCCGCTCCATCACGCGGCGAACGACCGGGCCGGCCGTCGACGTGCCGTAGTGCGTACGCGTCCGGATCCGCTCGGGCCCCGGGTCATCGATCACGACGACGATGACGAGCCTGGGATCCTCGATCGGGCCCGCGGCCGCGAAGGATGAGTTGTACTGATTCTCGTAGTACCCGCGGGAGCCGCGCGGCCTGCGCTTGCCGGGCGGGGGCGTGTCGAGCGGGATCATCGCCGTGCCGGACTTTCCGAAGAGCGTGTAGCGCCAGCTCGACTCCTGCGTCGCGCGGGCGAGCTTTTCCTCCATGTTGTCCGCGACGCCCTTCATGACTTCGCGCGTCAGCAGCGCGATGTTCGCGGGCAGCACCCGGGTCTCAACGGCGCGTGAGGGATAGTCGGGCCCCACGGCCTGGATCGTGAGGTTGGGCAGCGTGCCCGCCGAGGCCCCCGCGCGGGCGAAGGCCGTGTACGCGCGGGCCATCTGCAGCGGCGTGACCGAGATCTCATGCCCGTACGAGACGCTGGTCTGGGTGAAGACCGACCAGGCCTTCATCTGCGTGACGATGCCCGCGGCCTCGCCTGGCAGTCCGATGCCCGTGGGCCTGCCGAAGCCGAACCGCAGCACCGAATCGCGCAGGTCAGGCCGCGGGATCTTCGCGCCGACTTTGACCATGCCGATGTTCGACGAGTTGACGAGCACGTCGCCCCAGGTCATCGTGACGCGCTTGACGACGTCGGACAAAGGCCGGCCGTCGGGGGCGATCCAGCGCCCGCCCTCGGTGTCGATCACGTCGTCAACGCGCGCCAGGCCCATCGCCGTGGCGGTCGACCAGACGATCGGCTTGAACGTCGAGCCCGGCTCGTAGATGTCCTCGACCACGCGGTTGCGCGCCAGCGCCGGGTGAACCGAGCGCCCCTTGTCGGGCTTGATTGTGCGGAAGCGCTTGCCGACAAGCTGATCGGGCGTCACGCGCACGAGCGGCTTGGGCGGCTCAACGGGGGTGGGTGGAGCGGCCGGTGCTTTCGCGCCCCGGCGAGCCCGCGGCGCAGGGGGCGGCGGCTTGTCCTCCCACGGGAACTCGGCCAGTCCCGGGAGATCGCGCACGATGTCGACCATCGCGAGCACCTCACCCGTCGCGGGGTCGATGAGAATCAGTCGGCCGCCGGCGGCGTTGCAGTCCTCCACGCCGCGGGCCAGTTCTTCGGTCGCGATGCGCTGAAGCTCGACGTCCAGCGAGAGACGGATGTCCAGCCCGGGCGTGCCCGGACGCACGTCGCCCTGCTCGACGCCCAGCGGCCGGCCGAACGCGTCGCGCACGTAGCGCAGCGAGCCCGGCGTGCCGGCCAGCTTTTTCTCCAGCAGCTTCTCGGCGCCCATCAGACCCTGATGGTCGAAGCCGGTCTTGCCGAGGATCGGGGCGATCTCGTCACCCGCGGGATAGTCGCGCACCATCCGAGGCTCGAGCCACACGCCCGTGAGCTTGTGCTCCTTGATGGCCGCACGCACCACGTCGGCCTGCTCCTCGGGCATGATTTCACCGATCGGCAGATACCGCACCAGCCCGGGGAGCTTGGGCGACTTGGCTTCAACGGCTGAAGCCTCCGCGGGTGGAGCCTCAGCAGCGGCAGCGGGATCGGCGACCGAGAGCTCAGCGGCGGGCTCAGCGGGCTCATCGCTGGGCAGGTTCGAAGCCTCGGGGGGCGTGCCACCCGCGTCGATCTCGTCCATCGCGCGATCGACGTTCGTCGAACTGCCCCGCGAGAGCCCCACCGCCGCCTCGACCTTGTCGATCATCCGACGCCGCAGCGAGGACTCAGGCTCTTCGAGGCTCGCCTTCGCGGCCTCGAGCGCGGGCCGACGCTGAGCGTTGATCGCCAGACGCGTGACGATCCGCTCGCCGACCTCCTCGGCCGGGAGATTCAGCGCCTGAGCGAGCGCGACGATCGCGGCATCGGGGGGCGACGGGAAACGCTCGGGGTCAACGACGACGCGGTAGCCGACGCGCGAGGTCGCCAGCAGGCGGCCGCGTCGATCGAGAATGTCACCGCGGAGGGGCAGGTCGCGCTTGACGCTCTTGCGGGGCTCCACGTGCTCCACGAGCTTGGGGCTGGGCGAGAGCTGGAGCTGGGCCACCCGCGCGACGATGCCGACGAGGGCAAGGGTGAGCAGCGCCGTCGTGATCCACGCGACCAGATCCGCCGAGGCCATGGCCGGACGCCAGAGGGCGGGGCGGCACGTGAGGCGGGTCGGGCGGGTGAGGATTCGATCGGGGTCAGATCTCGTCACGGACGGGGCTCCGCGCCGGGCGAGCGAGCGTCGCCGAGGGCGACCTTCTGCATCGGCCGTTGCGCGGGCTTGGGATCGGACTTTGGCTTCGCGGATGCGGTCTGGCCCTTGGGCTGGGCGGCGCGGGTCTGGGCCGCGGTCTTTGCGGGGGCTTTGGTCGGCGCCTTAGCGCTGGAGCCCGCGGCGACGCGGTCGCGCGAGGCGGGCGCCTTGGCCGAGCCCGTACGCGCGGGGGCCTTTGTCGCGGGCGTCTTGGCCGCGGGAGCCTTCGTCGTTGGCGTCTGATTCGCGTCGGGCCGGGCCGTCGGGCGCTTGGACGAGGCGGGTTCGACGCGTGCGCTGCCGCGGCCCGGGGCGGGCGCGGGCGTGTTCGCGGCGAACGTCGGCTCGGCGCGGACGGTCCGAGGCTGGGGCACGATCCGGGGCTCGGCCTCGGTCGGAATCCGGCCCGCGTAGGTCGGCGTGAAGGTGCGTTCGGGAACGAGGGGCTTGAGGGGCCCGACGTTGGCGGCGAGGCGCTGCACGTTGGTGGGCGCCACGGCCTGGGCGATCCGCGAGCGGACGTTCAGCAGGTGCTCGTCCTGCTGGCGGATCCGCAGCTGCGTCTGCGCCAGCTCGGAATAGGCCTGGAGGCGCGACTGCCGCATCGCGAGCAGCGACGACCCGAAGACGCCCAACACGATGACGAGAAAGGCGAGTTTCGGGAACACGGGTCGCAACTCCGAACGATGGGCCCGCGTGAGAGTCGGCAGGGTCAAGATCCGTCTTGATCGCCCGACGCACGCTCGGGAGAAAGCCTGAGCGACAGAGTATCCGCCTTCGGTATCGTCTGGAAAGGACTCACCACCCGCAAAGACGGAAGCGGCCCGGGGAGTCCGAGAAGGACGCCGGGCCGCGGTGAGTGTTCCGGTGAGATGGAGCGAGCGATCGGACGGTGGGCGTTCGGGGCCGTGAGCGCCTGGATGAGCCCGTGAGGTTCAGCGGGCCGGAAGCTTGAGCACCTGGCCGACCTTGATGTCGTCGGGGTCGGAGAGGCCGTTGAGCTTGAGAAGGTCGGCAACGCGGCGGGAGGAGCCGAGCTGGCTCTGCGCGATCTTGGCGAGCGAGTCGCCGCGCTTGACGGTGTAGGTGCGCGCGGGCTGAGGCCGCGTCTCGGGGCGGGTTTCGGGCCGCGTCTCGGGGCGGGCTTCGGGGCGGGTGGCGGTCGCGGGCTCACCGGTCAGGACATTGCGGGCCGGGATGAAGAGCGTGACGCCCTCGCGGAGGCTGACGCCGTCGGACCCGACGCGGCCCTTGTTGTACTCGGCCAGGGCCTTGTGCAGCGAGGAGTCGCCGTAGTACTTGCGGGTGATGGCGATGAGGCTGTCGCCGCGGGCAACGGCATGGCGGCGATCCTTGGAAAAGTCCCTCGCGGGTTCGGCCGAACGGCTCGGCGAGTCGGGCGTCAGGCCGGCCGAAGGCTCGGGCGAACCGACGGGCGCCTCGCCCGAGTTGTGCAGACTGGCGATCGACCCCTGGCGGATGACCAGCGGCTCAGGCACAGGCGTGCCGCCTGCGATCGAACCCGAACCGATCGAACCCGAACCGATGGAACCCAGACCACCGGCTCCGAGCGCCTCGGCGCCGGACGTTGCGGGCGTATTCGCCGCGACCAGCTCGGTTTCCGAGGGAGGCGTCGCGGGGTTCTGCAGTTCGCCCATCGGGTTGACCGGGGGCGTGACGATCGAGCCGGCGGTCGGCGTCGACTCACCGGGCACGCGAATCTCGCCCGGGCCCGTGATCGACGCGGGGTTCACGGCCGAGGGAAGGTCGTTGACGAGATTGGCCATCGCGGCCTTGCGGGCGCTGGAGAGGTGGTCGCTGATGAGGACCGCGACGACCAGCACGAGCGAGAAGCCGACGATGAGGGCGAGCTTGAGTTCTCGATTCACGGGAAGGATCCGTCCAAAGGCGCCGGCGGGCCGGCATCGCCCGGGGGCTCGTCGAAGGCCGGGGCATCCGTGCACCGGTCGGGCGAGAGCGTCGGGCCAGAGATTGAAGGCACCATCGGGCGGTCAGGCCCGGACGGGCGTGAGCTGCACGGCACGGAGCTTGGCCGAGCGTGAGCGTGGGTTCTGGCCCACTTCACTCTCGGTGGGCAGGGCGGGCTGCTCGGAGCAGAACCTGGCCCGGCCCGACTTGTGCAGCGCCGCGAACAACCGCTTGACGGGCCGGTCTTCCAGCGAGTGGAAGGCGATGACCGCCACGCGGGCGTCGGGACGGAGCCATGCGGGCTGGTCCGGGGTGCTGTACAGGGCGGTGCGTTCGACCTGATCGAGCAGCGCGGCGAGCGTGCCCAGTTCGTCGTTCACCGCCAGGCGCAGCGCCTGGAACGTCCGCGTGGCCGGGTCGATCGATCCGCTCTTCGTGGGAAGCACGCTGCGGACCAAGTCGGCCAACCCCGACGTGGTGGTTATCGGTTCGGAGCTGCGCGTTTGCGCGATTTTTCGGGCGATGCGTGAGGCCGCGGGCTCTTCGCCGTACTCGCGGAGGATCCGGACGAGCTCGCGCTCTGGGAGCGTGTTGACCAGGTCGCGCGCGCTGACGGGGAGCGTCGGGTCCAGACGCATGTCGAGCGGCCCCTCGCGCATGAACGAGAACCCGCGCTCGGCAGTGTCCATCTGGTTGGACGAAAAGCCCAGGTCGGCGAGGAACAGGTCCGCGGGCGGGAGTGGGTCCGGGCGGTCGGACCGACCCAACACCGACGGCAGGCGCGCGAAGTTGCCCCGCACGGTGCGGACCGCGACGGTTGAACCGCCCGGCCGCGCGTCGAGCGTCGCGCGGACGCGTGCCGAGGCGCGTTCGAGATTGCTGGGGTCGACGTCGTTGAGGATGACCGTGCCGCCCGGGATGAGCTTGGGCGCGATCAGCGATGCGTGCCCGCCCAGGCCGGCGGTCGCGTCGCAGTAGACCATGCCCGGCGCGGGGCTCAGCGCGGCGAGGACTTCCTCGGGCAGCACGGGGACGTGCGCAGCGGGGCCGGTCGGGCGGGCGGGCGGGGTGCGGCGGGGGGGGCCCGTGAGAGAATCGGCGGACTTCTGCGGAAGGTCGGTCATGGAGGCGCCGCGAGTGGGCTTCAATGAGGATACGGGCGGGTAGAGGACGGGGGCGGGTGAGGAACGAAAGGAAGACGACCATGCCGAGGGCGATCGTGCTGGGCGGCGGGATGGTGGGCCGGGTGATCGCGTGCGAGCTCGCGCGTGATTATGCCTGGGACGTGGCGGTCGTCGACGCGCGGGAGGATTCGCTGAAGGCGGCGATGGCGGCGGCGGCGCGGATCGGGGTGAAGATTCGCCCGATGGCCGCGGACCTCTCGGACCCGGGCACGGTCAAGAACATCGCGTCGGGCGCGGACATGGTCTTCGGCGCGCTGCCGAGCCGGTACGGGCATGCGGCGCTGCGCGCGGTCCTTGAGGCCGGGAAGAACTACTGCGACATCTCGTTCATGTCGGAAGAAGCTCGCGAGCTGGACGAGCTTGCGAAGCAGAAGGGCGTCACGGCGATCGTCGACTGCGGCGTAGCGCCCGGGATGAGCAACCTGCTGGCGGCGCACGCGAGCCAGGAGCTCGAGCGCTGCGATGAGCTCTCGATCATGGTCGGCGGACTGCCCAAGGAGCGCCGGTGGCCTTTCGAGTACAAGGCGGGCTTTGCGCCGTGGGACGTGATCGAGGAGTACACGCGCCCGAGCCGGATCGTCGAGCAGGGGAAGATGGTCGTGCGCGAGGCGCTCTCGGAGCCTGAGCTGATCGACCTGCCGGGCGTCGGCACGGTCGAGGCGTTCAATACCGATGGGCTGCGGAGCATCGCGGACACGCTCAAGGTGCCGACGATGCGCGAGAAGACGCTGCGCTATCCCGGGCACATCGAGCTCATGCGGGTGCTGAGGCACATCGGGCTGTTCTCGCTGGAGGCGATCGAGGTTCCCGTCGCGGCCGGCACGCCCGCACCGGCGGGGCACATGCTGGCGAAGGTCAGGCCCCGCGACGTGCTCGCGGCGCTGATGTTCCCGCAGTGGACGTATCAGCCGGGCGAGAAGGACCTCACGGTCATGCGCATCGAGGCGCGGGGCGTCAAGGCCGGCGCAGCGACGACCATCCGCTGGGATCTGTACGACGAGCTCGACGAGGCGACGGGCTTCACGAGCATGTCGCGCACGACGGCGTTCCCGGCGGTCGTGGTCGGGACGATGATCGCCGCGGGAAGGCTCAAGCGCCCGGGCGTTGCGGCGCCCGAGATGCTCGGCATCGCGCCCAGCCGCGACGAGATCGTGCGTGAGGTGCTCGCGGGCCTGGAGAAGCGCGGCGTGCGGTTTGTGAAGACCGAGATCAAGGGCTAAGCGCTTGTCAGCCCGCGGTCGGCTGCGGGAAGCTGGGGTCGAGGAATCGTCCGTCTTTGTGGAAGACGGCGCCGTCGGCCTCGATGGTGCCGCCGGGGAGCGTGCCGCGCTTGCGCAGGTCGCAGACCATGTCCCAGTGGAGGCCTGATTCGTTGGAGTTTCCTGAAACGGGATACCCCGCGCCGACGGCGGCGTGGAATGTGCCGCCGATTTTCTCATCGAAGAGCGTGTTGCGCGAGAAGTCGGTGATGCCGTAGTTGGTGCCGATGGCGATCTCGCCGAGCGTGCGCGCGCCGGGGTCCTGATCGAGCATCTTGAAGAGGAAGTCCTCGCCCTTGGTGGCGGAGGCATCGACCACGCGCCCGCCCTTGAAGACGAGACGAATGCCGGTGGCTTCGCGCCCGTTGTAGACGGCGGGGAAGGTGTAGTTGACGTGCCCGTCAACGCCTTGGGGACCAGCGAAGACCTCGCCATCGGGGAAGTTCTCTTGGCCCGAGCAGTTGATCCACTTGGCGGGGGCGCCGACCTGAACGGTGAGGTCGGTGCCGTCGTGCCCGTCGTGGGGCGGCACGCGGAAGCGCAGGACTTTCTTGGTGCTGAGGAAATCGACGACGCGCTGCTGGCGCTCGTGCACGGCCTGCCAGGCCGCGACGGGGTCGGGCAGGTGCAGCAGGCCCGCGCGGTAGACAAAGTCGGCGTACTGGGCGAGGCTCATCTCGGCCTCCTGCGCCATCGCCTGGGTCGGGTACTGGGTGCCGACCCAGCGCAGGCCGCCCGGCTGGTCCTTGAGCACCTCACGGCGCATGAAGGTCGCCATCAGCGGCTTGCGGCCCTGAGCATGCAGCGCGAGCTTCTTGGGATCGAACCGCGAGAGATAGCGCGAGTTCTGCTCGGCCCAGATGCCGATCGAGACGTCCACCTTGTCGTAGATGAACTGGAGAATCGGGTTGGTGAAGGAGATCTGCTCGTCGCTGCCGTGGGTCAGGAGGAGTTCGATCTGGTCTTCGGAGCGCGGGTAGACGAAGGGATGGCCGCCCGCGCGGAGGACGGCGGCGTAGAGCGCGTTGACCATCGGCGAGGCCGAGAGCTCGCCCGAGATCGAGACCAGGTCGCCCTTCTTGACGCGGGTGGAGTAGCGAACGAGCACGTCGGCGAGGCGGTCGATGCGGGGATCGTGCATCCGAGAGGTCCTTGCGGGGGTAAACCTGAGGGGAACCGGCCCGGGGCAGAACGGTCTGATGAATGGATGGGCCGGGGACGGGGGCAGTCTAAAGTAGATGCGGAGGTGGGTGTTGGTTTGGCTTGGAAAAGTGGGCGAAAGGCAAGAGCCCGGCGGCGCCGATGCGCGGAGCCCCGGCCGGGCGTCAGCGTTCCGCGCGGGCTTTCGGAGTGTACCGATGAAGAAGGCGGAACGGGTGTTTGTCTACGCGGGGCTTGCGGCGGCGCTGATCGGCGCGTACGGGCTCAGCGGCAAGACCGAGGTGCCGGCGGCGATCGCAACGCCCGTGCCCCAGGCCGAGATGCGCGTCGCCAGCGTCGACGTGCTGACGATCGTCGACGCGCTGATGATGAGCGAGCGCTATCGGCCGGCCCGAGAGGCCAAGGGCCAGGAATCGCAGAAGCAGATGCAGCAGATGCTCGACACGATCAAGTTCCAGGAGCTGGAGCAGAAGATCGTCGCGCTTGCCCCCGGCTCGCCCGAGCGCAACGTGCTGGAGGCCGACTACACCAACAAGCAGCGTCAGGCGCAGCAGCTCAATCAGCAGCTGACCGAGGGCGTGGCCAAGCAGTTCACGGATCAGCTCGCGGAGTGCTACCGGCTGGTGGTGGAGACGGTGGACAAGCTCGCGCGCGATCGCGGGTACTCGCACGTGCTGGCGTCGCGCGGGCGCGACCAGCCGCTGCGGTTTGACAACCCGACGACGGCGGTGCAGGAGATCCTCGCGCGGCCTCTGATCCGGGGCCTCGCGGCCGACGATCTCACGGGCGCGGTGATGGCGGACCTGAAGGTCTCGCCCGTCGCGACGCCCGCGGCCGCTCCCACGCCGACGCCCGCTGCCGAAGCGACGCCCACCCCCACCCCGGCCCCCGCCCCGGCCCCCGGCACGCCCAAGTAAGCCGAACGGCGGACATTCAGATTCACCCTCAAGGCCCGGATCGCTCCGGGCCTTGTTCTTTGGGGGCACGTGCATCGCGCCGGGCCTGAGCGCTCGCGAGCGCCTCTGACACGAGCGCGGTCAGGTGCGAAGCGAGCAGCGACTTGACGCGCGGCATCTCGGGCGGTGATCTGGAAAGCTCAACGGCCAAGCTCGTCACAGGTCGGTTCACCAGCCCGCAGGGGATGATGAACTGAAAGTGCCGGAGGTCGGTCGCGACGTTGAGTGCCAAGCCGTGCATCGTGACCCAGCGCCGAACGCGCACGCCGATCGCGGCGACTTTCGCGTAGGGCAGGCCCGGGTCCTCGGGGTCGCGCGTCCAGACGCCGGTCGCGGAAGGATCGCGGAGCGTGGGAAGGCCCAGGTCGGCGCAGGTGCGGATGATCGCCTCTTCGAGCAGCCGGACGTACTCGTGCAGGCCGAGGTTCAGAAGGTTGAGGTCGAGGATCGGATACGCGACGAGCTGCCCCGGGCCGTGGTAGGTGATGTCGCCCCCGCGGTCGGTCGGCTCGACGGTGACGCCCTCGCGCGCGAGCGTGTCGGGCGAGGCGAGGATGTTCTTCTCCGCGCCCGGCCTGCGCGAAACGGTGATGACGGGCGGGTGCTCGAGCAGCAGCAGCGTGCCCGCGCGGGGGTGCGAGGGATGCTCGCGGCGGGCGACCTGCGCCTCGACCAGCGACTCCTGAAGCGCATACGCCTCGCGGTAGCCGATGCGCCCAAGGTCGCGAACCGCAAGCACCTCGCCCGGACGGTCGATCGGCGGCGGCTCGGGCTGGGGTGGTTGCGGTGGGCCCACGGGGTACCATAGCGGCGATGCCCAGCGTTGATCCCTCGGCCAAGGTTCACCCCACCGCGATCCTGCTCGGCGACGTGCGGATCGGCCCCGGCGTGGACATCGGCCCCCACTGCATGCTTGACGCGACGTTCTTTGGCCCCGGCACGATCACACTGGGCGCCGGGGTGCGTCTGGTCGCGAACGTCCAACTCGCCGGCACGGTTGAGCTCGGCGAGAACACGATCATCTATCCCTTCGCCTGCGTCGGGTTCGGCGGACAGGACGTGAAGTTCAAGCCCGGCATGGCGACCCCGGGCGTGCGCGTGGGCAAGAACGGGATTCTGCGCGAGCACGTGACGATCCATGCCGCGACCAAGCCCGAGGCCCCCACCATCGTCGGCGACAACGTCTTCATGATGGCCTCGTCGCACGTCGGGCACGACGCTCGCGTGGGCAACAACGTCGTCATGGTCAACTCGTCGATGATGGGCGGGCACTCGGTCCTTGAGGACAACGTCACGCTCGGCGGCAACGTCGCGATCCACCAGTTCACCCGCGTCGGACGCATGGCGTTCCTCTCCGGGCTCACCGCGGTGTCGATGGACGTGCCGCCGTTCTGCGTTGTGCCCGAGCGCAACCGCATCGTCGGCATCAACCTCGTTGGTATGCGCCGATCGGGCATCCCGCGCGAGCACATCACGCGCACGCGCGAGGCCTTCCGCCGCGTGTTCCGCGGCACGCTGCCCAAGCACGAAATGCTCGCGATGCTCGAACCCCTCGCCGCGGACTGCCCACCCGTCGCTGAGATGTACGCCTTTGTCAAGAGCTCCAAGCGCTCGATCTGTCCCGGCGCGGCCCGTCCGCCGCGGCTGTTTACCACCTTCCTGCACTATCAGCGCCGGGGCGTCGACGTGGACCTTGCGGGGGAAGAAGACTGATCCTTTCCCAGCACGGACGCGGGGACAGCGTGACTCACACCCGACGGGCGGAGCCCAGACGCGTGCAGACGACGACCATCTCGACAACCATCACAGCCTTCGACGCACCCGCGAGGCCTATGCCCCGCGTGCGCCCGAGGCTCTGCGTCCTTGGGAGCGGCTCGGCGGGGAACTGCAGCGTCGTCGAGCTCGACTCGGACCCGGCGGGGCCCCGGCGCGCGATGCTGATCGATCTGGGCCTGAGTCCCAAGCGCACCTGGTCGCTGCTCGAGCGCGTCGGGCTGTGCGACCGGGGCGCCTGCGAGATCGAGGCGATCGTGCTCACCCATCTGGACCACGACCATGCGCACGCGGGCTGGGCCTCGGCCATCCCGGCGCAGACGCGCGTGCACCTGCACAAGCGCCACGCGGGGCGTGCCGAGCGGATGGGGCTGCTGCACAGGCGCTGCGAGCTGTTCGAGGGCGCGTTCGAGGTCGGGGGCTTGGCGGCGCGCTCGGTGCTGATGGCGCACGATGAGCTGGGCGTCGCGGTGCTGCGGTTCGATGCCGAATCGGGCGGGCCCACGGGCACGACGTCGCTGGGCTTTGCGACGGACCTCGGGCGCGTGAGCGATGCGATGATCGACCTGCTCACGGGCGTGGACGTGCTGGCGATTGAGAGCAACTACTGCCCCGAGCTTCAGGAAGCCTCGGCGCGACCGGCGTTTCTCAAGCGGCGGATCATGGACGGGCGGGGGCATCTTTCGAATGCGGAATGTGTCGACGCGGTGCATCGGATCGCGCCGCGGGAGCACGTGGTGCTGCTGCACCTGTCGCGCGACTGCAATCGGCCCGAGTTGGTGGCCGAGCACCACGCGGGGGCGGACTATTCGGTGACGATCGCCTCGCAGGACGAACCGACGCGCTGGGTGCGTGTGGGCCCGGCAGCGAGCTAAAATGCGGACTTGGGACCGAGAATCGGGGCGGGCGATGGACACCACCGGATGAAGAAGAAGACGTCAGCAGGGTCGGGCGGCCGGAAGTCGAGCGGGACTGGCGCGGGCGCTCGCGCCTCGGCCAAGGCCCGTCCCGCCAAGGGCGGCGCGAAGGCTTCGAAGGCGCCGGCAGCGAAGGCCCGCCCGGCCAAGGCTCCGGCCCGCAAGCCCGCGAGGGTTTCGCCCGCCTCTCAGGCGCGGCCCGCGAAGTCGGCGGTCAAGAAGAAGGCCCCGAGCCGCAAGGGCGCGGGGCGGCTGGTGATCGAGATGCAGGAGTCGCCTGCGCAGGCGCCCGCGCCGATCGCGCCGCCCGTGCGTGGGAAGGCGCCCGCGAGGCCGACGGGCCTTTCCGGCGAAGAGTTCGCGGTTGAGGCCGCTCGGATGATGCACGACGACAAGTGCACCGATGTCGTCGTGCTCGACGTGCGCGGGCGCAGCCCGATGGCGGACTTCATCGTGATCGGCTCGGGCACGAGCGATCGGCAGATGAAGTCGGTGCTGATGCACTTGGAGGAGCTGGGCACGAAGCTGAAGTTCCCGACGCGGCGCGTGAATCAGGACGAGCGCGCGACGTGGCTGCTCGCCGACTTCTTTGATGTGGTCGCGCACCTCTTCGAGCCCAACACCCGGGCACACTACGACCTGGAGATGCTCTGGGGCGATGCGCCGAGGCTCTCGTGGGAGCGGCCCGACCAGGTGAACCGCGACCGCGCGGGATTGAACGTCAGCTGAGACTTTGTGGCCAAGGGCGAGGCGTGCGATGCTGAGGCAGGTGCTGCATTCGAAGATCCACCGGGCGTGCGTCACGGGCGCGTTCCCGGAGTATGTCGGCTCGATCACGATCGATGAGGACATCCTCGACGCGACGGGGATGCGGGTGTCCGACCAGGTCGTGGTCGCGAATTGCCGCGAGGGCTCGCGCGTCGAGACCTATATCTTCCGCGGCGCGCGCGGATCGCGGAAGATCGAGATCAACGGCGCCGCGGCGCACCTGTTCGAGATCGGCGACCCGGTGATCATCATGCACTACGCGCTGATGGACGAGCGCGAGTACGCCGAGCACTTCCCCAAGGTCGCGATCATGCGGCCTGACAACACCATCGAGCGCGTGATGCGCTACGAACCCAGCGGACGCTAAATGCCGCCCGCCTCTCACCCACCCGCCTCGCCGCCGCCAGCCGCTGTGCGAGTGACCGTGCGCCCCGGGCGCTACGCGGGAGAGGGACAGCCGCCGGTCGCGGGACCTGAGTACGACGCGATCGTCGGCGCGGGGCTGCTCGGGCAGCTCGGGACGCTCGTCAAGGGCGTGATCCGCGCGGGTGCGCGGCGGGCGATGATCGTGCGCGATACGGGCGTGCCCGAAGAGCTCGGGCGTGCGGCGCGGGCGTCGCTGGAGGCTGCGGGGCTGACCGTAAGCGCTGTTGAGCTCGCGCCGACCGAGATCGACAAATCGCTCGCGAGTGTTGAGCGGGTGCTGCTGGCGCTGGCCTCGAGCCGGCACGAGCGTTGGGACCCGGTGATCGCGCTCGGCGGCGGGATCGTGGGCGATCTGGCGGGCTTTGCGGCGGCGATCTATCGCCGGGGCGTGCCGGTCGTGCAGTGCCCCACCACACTGCTTTCGATGGTCGACGCCTCCGTCGGCGGAAAGACCGGCGCGAACCTTGCCTCGGGCGCGAGCCTGAAGAAGAACCTCATCGGCGCGTTCCATCAGCCCGCGCTGGTCGTCGCCGACGTTCAGAGCCTGCGGAGCCTGCCCGAGCGCACCCTTCGCGCGGGGCTGGCCGAGTGCCTCAAGCACGGGCTGCTCGGCGCGACACTCGGCGATGCGGGGCTTGAAGAGTTCACGGCGCGGGCGCTGCCCGGGGTGCTGGCGCGCGAGCCCGAAGCGATGATCGGACTGGTCGCGCGGAACGTCGCTCTCAAGGCCTCGGTCGTGCAGCACGACGAGCGCGAGGAAGCGCCCAACCAGCGGGGCGGGCGGGCGCTGCTGAACCTCGGGCACACCTTCGGACATGCGGTCGAGACGCTGCCGGGCCTGCGCTGGACGGGCGCGGACGGGAAGCCGCGGCCGAACCTCGAGCACGGCGAGGCGGTCGCGCTGGGTCTGGTCGCGGCGTACGAGTGTGCCGCCCGATTGGGGTGGGTTGGCGCCGAGCGGGCGGGGGCGATCGCACGTCAGGTCGTCGCGGCGGGGCTGCCCGACCGTGCCGCGGGGCTGCCGGTCTGGGGGACGATCGCGGGGCTGATGGGGGACGACAAGAAGGTCTCGGGGGGCGTTTTGAGACTGGTTTTGCCGCGGGATGAGGGCGCGGGCGAGCGCATCGGCGTGGTGGATGTGGGCCCGGCGCTGATGGACGCGGTGCGCGCGGGGCTGATCCGGATCGGCGCGGGGGCCTGAGGCGAGGCCGGTTGGGTGGGGTCGCTTGAGCTGACCGAAGGCGCGATTCAAGGCGCGAAGCCTGCGGGTCCGATATCTGGCGAGCCGAGGGTGCGCGACGGGCAGGAGGCCCGGCCGCCCGAGGGCAAGGGCTCCATGGACGGAGGCTCGCCGTGCGGATCATCTCGATCGTGAACCAGAAGGGCGGCTGCGGGAAGACGACCACCGCGATCAACCTGGCGGGGATGTTTGCCCGCACCGGTCTTCGCACGCTGCTGGTCGACATGGACCCTCAGGGCCATTGCGCCGCGGGTCTGGGCGTGCCCGAGTCGCGGATTGATCTGGATATCGGAGACGCGATGCTGGCCGGCAGCGTGGGCACGGGCTCTCGCGGCGTGGACCCGACGCGGCTGATCTGGCACGCGAGCCGGAACCTGGACCTCGCGCCGAGCCGCATGAAGCTTGCGGGCCTTGAGGCGCCTCGCGGGGGTCTGGCTGACAAGCCCGACAAGGAACGCCGCCTGGCGCGCGTGCTTGCGGACCTGCGCGGGCAGTACGACGTTTGCCTCGTGGACTGTTCGCCCGCGATCGGCCTGCTGACTTACAACGCGCTTGCCGCGGCGGACACGGTGCTGATCCCGGTCGAGACCGGCTTCTTTGCGCTGCAGGGCGCGACGCGCCAGGTGCAGACGGTCAAGACGGTCGCCAAGCGCCTGAGTGTGAACGTGCCGATCTGGGTGCTGGCGACGATCCACGAGCCGGGCAGCGCGGTCGCGAGCGACCTGTTGGGCGAGCTGCACCGCCGGTTCGAAGGTCGTGTGGCGCCGGTCGTGGTTCGCCGCGACGAGGCGCTGCGCGAGGCGGCGAGCTTCGGGCAGATCGTGGCGGACTTTGCGCCCGAATCGTCGGCGGCGAGCGACTATGCGAATCTTGCGACGTGGCTTTCGAGCGAGCTGAAGCTGGGCGACGCATCGGTCGCGGGCGGGACGCTGTTCGCGGGCGACGAGGTCGGGCCAGGCATCATTCTGGGCGACGGCATGATCGCCGAGCCCAAGCCCGAATCGCCCGCGGGTGTTCCGACGATTCCGACGATCTCGGAGCTGTCGGGCAAGATCGAAGGCCGGGCCGAGGTGGTGACCAAGCCCTCGGCCGAGCAGATCCTGACGCGCCGACTGGCGGAAGTTGAGGCGATGGCGCGTGAGGCGAGCGAGCAGGTTCGCAGCGCGCCCACGGCGTCCAGGGCCGAGAGCCGGCCCGAGCCCAAGCCCGAGATCGAAGCGGCGGTGCCGACGATCACCGTGCTCGCCGGACGTGCCGCGCCCGCGATGGCCGGCATGATGCCCTCGAACGTGA
The DNA here is from genome assembly GCA_033763435.1 of Planctomycetota bacterium. GTDB lineage: Bacteria > Planctomycetota > Phycisphaerae > Phycisphaerales > UBA1924 > JANRKN01. The sequence goes on along the minus strand of JANRKN010000158.1, from coordinate 59,615 downwards.
TGGCCGCGGCTGGCGTGCCGATGTCGGCGCTGATCGAGGATGCCCCTGCGGGTTCGCTCGAGGTCGAGGCACGCCCCGCGAGCCGAGCGGCCGACATGGCCCGGATCATCCAGCGCATCAATCGGCGCGATGGTGCGTCGCCTGCGGCGGTGCCGACCGGCGGCGGTTCGACGACCGCGACCCCCACCGCTCCCATCACGCCGACGACGCCCGTCGAATCCGCAGCGGCCTCGGAGCTGCCCGACGCGCCGCGCGAGCATCCGACGCTCGTCCGCGTGCCGACGATCGAGCCTAAGCCGCTGTCGATTCCCGAATCGATCCGCCGCCTGCTGGGCGCGCGCCAGGTCGGGGGCAGCGTGCTCTTTGTTCAGCCGATCACGGTCGGTCAGCGCGTGGTGATCTCGGGCACGTTCAACGGCTGGTCCCGCGAGCAGCACGTGATGCACCGCAACGAAGCTCTGGGCGTGCACGAGCTGTGCGTGCCCGTGGGCGTCGGGCGGCACATGTATCGCTTGGTGATCGACGGGCGCTGGACGAGCGACTCGTACAACCCGCTGTGCCAGCCCAACGAGTTCGGCGAGACCAACTCGGTCGTCGTGATCGAACCGCTCGGCTCCTCGACGTAACGCCTCAGGCCCCCTCGGGCTCGTGCACACACCCCCAACGCGGAGGATCCGCCGGTGGAAGGACCCGGACGTGGACCAACTCAGGGCGCAGGCACGGGTGTGAGCAGCGCACGCGCGCGGGCGCTGGCCCGGGCGGCGTCGAACGCTCATCACGACGCTCCGCTGGACCCGGATCTGGGGCCGATTCCGTTTCTGGCCCACGCGCAAGCCGCTGGGCGTGCGGTGAGCCTGCCCGACCGCGACGAGTATGACGCGCTTGCGGATCTGTTCCTCGGCGACGACCGCCCGGTCGCGAGCGAGCCGCCCGAGCCCGAGGATCTTGCATCGCTGATCGCACGCGGGCCGGGGACGCTTGCGCCTGAGTCCGAGGATGTCGCGGGGACTGAATCCGCGGAGGGCGACATCGTCACGACCTCGTGTCAGAGTGTCTCGCGCGACGACGGGCGGAGTGTGCTGAGCTCGGCCTCGATCGAGGGCGTCGTGCTCGGACATCTGCCCGTGCTGGGCTCGATCTGGCTCACGCAGCTCGCGCGCCATCGCGCCCGCACGCTTGGCCGACCCGTGGGCGTGGTGCGCATCTCGGCTCAGGACGCGCTGATGGACCTGGTGATCCCCGCGCCGACGGGGCGCGTGATCGCGGCACAGAGCTTTGCGGATGCCGTAGCACAGGCCTCGGCGATGGGCGTGCGCGACTGGCTCGTGCGTGTTCCCGAGGCCGACGAGGCCGCGCTGCTCTCGCTCTCGGCCTCCGGGCTCGTGGGGGCGATGACGATTCTGACCGGGGCCGACGACGCGGCGATTGTCTCGGCGTACCGCACGCTCAAGGGCCTGGTCCGCGCGAGCGGGCGCGATGATGCGCCGGTGCGCGTCGCGGTGATGGGCGCTTCGCCCGCCCGGGCGCACGAGGCGCGGCTGAAGCTCGCGGACGTCTGCCGGCAGTTTCTCTCGCGCCAGCTCGAGGTCGAGGCCTGTGACCAGCAGATCTCGGGCGGCGGCAGCACGCTGACGCTCTTCCGCGGCGCGCGGCCCGCGGACGTGCAGGACGTCATCGCGGCGCTGCGATCGCACGCGGGCCCCGCCGAGGTCCGGTGTTCGGAGGTCGCGTTGCCCGCGTTTGGCTCGGTGCCCGACATGGTTTCGGCAACCGTCTCGATGCCCGCGCTCGAGGACCTGCTCCCCGCGATGATCGCGCCGGCCCCCGCGGCCACGAGCTCGGTTGTTCGCTCGCAGGCACCGATGCCCACCGCCTCCGCGCCGTCGGAGCTTGAGTGGGACGCTGAGTTCCGCCCGAGCCGCACGCCCGCGTCGCGGACCGAGCGCACGCCGACGACCCCGCCGCTCGCTGCGCCCACGAAGATCTCTCCCGAGCATGCCGCCAACGCCGGCGCTTCGACGCCAACCCGCGCGACCAAGGCCGCGCCGACTGTCGACGTGACCACGCCCGCCGCGCCGACCTTGCAGGCCGAGGGCGCGCTTGAGAGTGCGGCAGCGTCGCCTTCGCTCAAGGGCGCTGCGAGGCTGGGCCTCCGGCCTGTCAAGGCGAAGTGTCCGTACGCGAGGTCGATCGAGCTTGCGGTCGATGCGGCGAACGCGCTGCACGTGATCTCGAGCGACGGCTCCGAGCAGGGCGTGCAGGAGCTGGCCGCGGCCTCGGCGTGGGCACAGACCAACGCGGAACTGCTCGCCGACGCCTACGGCATTGACGCTTCGGCGCCGATCGCGCGGCACGTCCTTACACGCAAGCCCGGTTCGATGCGCGGCCTGATCGACTCGGACCTGAAGCTCCACGCGCTGGCCAAGGCCGACGCCGACGGCTGGGCCTGCGTGCCGCTCAACGGCTGAGCCGCGAGAAACGCCAGTCTCAGAAAGCGAACACCCGCGGGAGAAGGCTCCCGCGGGCGTGTGTTTCACGATCGATTCGGCCCCGAGGGCTTATGCCGATTCCTTGCGCTTGACGCGGAGATCGGCGAGCGGGCGGGGCTTGGCGACGGACTTGTCGTCGATGACGTACTCGGCGCCGTTGTTCTCCTGCTCGGGCAGTTCGTACATCAGTCCGAGCATGATCTCTTCCATGACCGCGCGCAGGCCGCGGGCGCCCGTCTCGCGCTTGGCGGCGCGTTCGGCGATGGCGCGGAGCGCGCCGTCGGTGAACGTGAGCTTCGCGCCCTCGAGGTTGAACAGGTGCTGGTACTGGCGGACCAGCGCGTTCTTGGGCTCGGTGAGGACCGAGATCATCGCGTCGGTCGTGAGGGGCATGAGCGGAGCGAGCACGGGCAGACGGCCCACGAACTCGGGGATCATGCCGAACTCGATGAGGTCGTCGGCGGTGACCTGCGAGAGGACCGCCTGCGTGTCGTCCGAGCCACGGGCCTCGGCGGCCGATGCGGCGCTGAAGCCGATGCGGGTCTTGCCCAGGCGCCGACGGATGATTTCCTCGACGCCCACGAAGGTGCCGCCGCAGATGAACAGGATGTTGCTCGTGTCCATCTGGATGTACTGCTGCTCGGGGTGCTTGCGCCCGCCCTGGGGGGGCACGTTGCTGACGGTGCCCTCGAGCATCTTCAGCAGGCTCTGCTGCACGCCCTCGCCCGAGACGTCGCGCGTGATCGAGACGTTGTTGGACGTCTTGCCGATCTTGTCGATCTCGTCGATGTAGATGATGCCGCGCTGGGCGCTCTCGAGGTCAAAGTCCGCGGCCTGCAGCAGCTTGAGCAGCAGGTTCTCGACGTCCTCGCCCACGTAGCCCGCCTCGGTGAGCGTCGTCGCGTCGCCGATGGCAAAGGGCACCTTGAGCATACGCGCCAGCGTCTTGGCCAGCAGCGTCTTGCCCGAGCCGGTCGGGCCGATCATCAGGATGTTCGACTTGTCCAGCTCCACCGAGCCCGCGTCGGCGGACTCCAGGTGCAGCAGGCGCTTGTAGTGCGAGTGCACCGCGACCGCGAGGCTCTTCTTGGCCTGGTCCTGACCGATCACGTACTGATCGAGGAACTCCTTGATGTCCCGCGGCGCGGGGACCTCACGGAGCGTCGACGACACGCTGGAGACGCGCTTGCGCTCCTGGCGGAAGATGTTCTGGCACAGGTCGGTGCACTTGGGGCAGATGTAGACTTCGCTCGGGCCCTCGACCATCGGGCCGACTTCGCGGCTGGTCTTACCGCAGAACGAGCAGGTCGTGACCTTGCGGCCCCGGAAGCCACCGCCGCCACCGCCCCCACCACCGCCGGCCGCGGAGGGGCCGCTGCTGCCGCCGCCCGTCGGGCCCGGGCCCTCGCCCGCGGAGTGCTGAATGCTGGAACGGAACGAGCCTTCGCGGTGACCCTGCGGCATGAACACCTCAACACAAAGGACCAATCAGCCGCCGGTCCGACCTCGGGCGCAGAGCCCGCGCGGTCCGGCTGAAATACAACCGTCTCGAATCACCAGTCTATCGGCGGTCCGGGGCCCCAGCCTTACACAGGTTCGGCACGGTCCCCCGGCATCCTGCCCATCCCCTCTGATCCGCACACTTTCCGCGCTCGCTCGCCGCTGACCGACCGGGGCTCAGCTCGGGCCGGGGCCGGCCGAGGGCGGCAGGGTTCGGGAGTTATCAGGACCACGCTTGGGCTTCGCCCCGAGCGAGCCCAGGGACCGGTTCGAGGGGACGGGCGCGTCCTTGCCGCGGACTTGCTCGCGAAGTCGGGCCTTCATCGCGGCGATCGCGGCATCGAATTCCTCGGGGGTCATCTGGCCCCGGTCTCGCATCGCGCGGAGTTCGTCCATCATCGACCCCGCGTCGGGCGTCCGTGGGCCGGCGAGGGTCCGTCGCCGGATTGCGAGGATCAGCACCGCGCCCGCGAGGGTCACGACGATCAGCACGCCGACCCAGAGCAGCACGTCCGTGGACGAGGACTTGCCCGCGCGGGGCAGCGCCGCGAACGGAGCGAGCGTGCGGAGGATCGTGTCGGCGGCCCCGGGCATGGATCAGCCGTTGGCCGAGGCGATCGCGTCGCGCAGCGGCACGACCAGGTTGGGCAGCACACGGTTCTCGCACAGTTCCTCGCCGAAGCGGCGGAGGAGCTCGAAGTGCTTGGGCAGGTCCTTGATGTCGTCAACCGCGCCGAAACGCCGAAGGGTGAGGTAGACGCTGATCGGCTCGCCCGGCCCCTCGGGATCGCGCGGCGGGCCCTGAGGCGTCCGCGTCTTGATCTCAAAGTGCACCTCGAGATCGAGCGGGTTCTCGGGCTGGCCTCGGAACGAACGCGAGACGAGCTGCTTGCTGTTGAGCGCCATGCCGATGAGCGGCTGGCAGTCGACGGGCACGGCGCCCGGGGCGTGCAGCAGCGCCGCCAGGGGCGACCCGGCGAGCAGCGCGTCGTAGACGATCGCGTCGTGGTTGCCCTGCGCGAGCAGGTCAAAGCCGAACAGAAGCTCGAGATAGTCCACGTCCAGCGGGGAGATGTTGAGATAGAACGGCGCGATCTCGAGCATCAGCTTGTGCAGGGCGTACGCCTCGTCGAGGCTCGAGGCGTTCACCGTGCCTGAGCGGATCGAGGTCGAGCGAAGCGCGAGCCAGCGGTGAGGCGCCGAGGCGTGCTCGCCGGGCCCTTGAGGAGACTCAAGCGCGAGCTCTTCCTTGACCTTGCGGAAGAGCGTCATCGGCGGGAACTGCTTGCGGACGCGCTCGAAAAGGTCGAGCGATGTCTCCCGCGACCGCGGCAGGTCGAGCTTCAGGTTCAGGCGCTGGTTCACGTAGAAGTCCGAGCACAGCGCGCGGAAGGATTCGGACATCGGGGCACGTCTCCGTCGCGGCCCGCGCGGAACCCCGGAGATCTCCGGGCCGAGCGCGTTCCGTTCGGCCAAGCATAGCAAGCGGGCCTCAGCGAGAGCATGTCTCAGCCGCGCCGCAGCGGCGGGATCGTCAGGTACGTCGCGCAGCGCCAGAGCCATTCCAGCGGCCCCATCCTGAACGCCCGCAGCCAGTACCGGCTCCAGATCAGTTGCAGCGCGACGATGCACGCCCAGACGACCCAGAGCCCGGCGCGGTCGATCTGGCCGTAGAGCGCAAAGCCGTAGCCGTAGAACAGCGTCGTGCAGATCAGCGTCTGGGTGAGATAGTTGGTGAACGCCATCCGCCCCGCGTCGGCGATGAGCCCCACCACGCCCGCGAGCAATCCCTTCTTCACCGCAAGCACGACCAGCGAGGCGTGCCCAAGCGCCATCGCGATCGATCCAAGGTAGTTGAAGTGCATGCTCAGGAGGTTCGAGCGGATGAGGTCGAAGTTGTGCGTGACGAGGTCGTACGCGCCGAACGCGACCAGCGGCAGGCCGATCGCGTAGGCGATCACCGCCGTGCGGACGTAGACGCTCGCGTCCTTGGCGCCGGTCAGGAACCCGTTCTTGAACAGGGCCATGCCTATGAGCATCATCCCGCCGCAGCGCCAGAGCCCGAAGAACGGGACCATGAACACCTGCATCGCGACGTTGAGTTCGGCGCGGAACCCGAGCAGCCCGAGGTATCCCGTCAGCCCGGGCTGAAGATGAACCGCGTTGTCCTCGGCCAGCTGCTCGGGCGTGGGGTGCGACCAGCGGAGCATGTCCTTCTCAGCCTCGAGCCAGACGTGCTGGTCTGCCGCGAGCAGCTTGCCCTGAGCGATCTGCTCCTTGAGCGGCGTCACCTGCGAATCGATCCACCAGTACATGAGGCCCGTCAGCAGGAAGACCGGGATCACGATGAACATGAAGACCGAGCCGATGATGATGAGCGTCTTGGGCGCGAGCGTTCGGAACGCGTAGAGAATCATGCCGCAGATCGAGTAGACGAACAGAATGTCGCCGAACCACAGCAGCCAGGCGTGAGCGATTCCCGCGAGGAACAGGAATCCCATCCGGCGGAAGAAGACGCCCCCGAAGCCGCGGGGGCGCTCGAGCCGCTCGTGGACGCGGACGACGCCCGCCCGGTGCGTGAGCATCGCGATCCCGGCGCCGAAGAGCATCGAGAAGATCGACATCATCTTCAGCTCGCACAGGACAAACTGCGCGAGCCACGCGAAGAAGTTGGCGCCCGAGAAGCCCCCCATCACCGGCGGGTTGTAATAGACCGACGGGTGGTAGGCGAACATGGGCAGGTTCACGACCAGAATGCCCATGAGGGCCACGCCGCGGAGCGCGTCGAGCGAGAGGAATCGCTCGTCGGTCCCGACGGGGGCATGCAGGGGCGCGTCGGTCGGGCTTACGGTGTGTGGGTGAGCCATGCGAGGATGGATTGGGTGTCCGAGAGGTCGGATTCCGCGCGGTCGGCGCCCGCGCGACGGAGGTCGTCGGGAGAGAACTGGCCCGTGCCCACGCCGAGGCACCGCAGGCCGTGGGCCTTGGCGCACGCAACGTCGTGGGGCGTGTCGCCGATGATCACCGCGCCCGGCGCGCGCCGGTGGTGGTGCTCTTCATATCGACGCAGGCCGATCGGAGGCAAGTGGGTGCGCGCGGGGGGCGAATGCGGGGACTCATCGCCCCAGACGCGGATGGGGAACCAGTCCGGATCGATGCCGCAGGCGCGGAGCTTGATCGAGCCCGTCTCGGCGAAGTTGCCCGTGAGCAGACCGAGGGTGACGTCGGTGCGAGGGCGGAGCTGTTCGAGCAGCGCGAGCACGCCCGGGAGCGCCTGACAGCCGACGGAGTCGCGCAGGCGCTTGGCGAGGTGCGCGCCGTAGACGCGCCGCATGGCCTGCATCGCCTCGGGCGTGGGCGCCTGCCCGTGCTGGGTGAGCAGTTCGGCGATGATGAGGGGATCCAGCCGACCGGCAAACTCGATGCGCGAGGTCGAGAACGCGGGCCCGAAGAGTTCCCTTCCCGCGGCCTCAAGCGCGTGAATGCCCGCGCGGCTCGTTGAGATCAGCGTCGCATCAATATCAAACAGCAACAGCACGCAGGTGTTCCTCCCTCGCCGCGGGACGGCCCGAGGCCCGCACGGTATCCGACGTTGCGTGCGACCGAAGTTTCCCAGATCATTTCCGGATCTCAAACCCCGATTCAAACTCGACTCGCACGATCGTCTCGTCGCTCTCCGACCGGATGTTTCTCGCAAGCCGCTCGCGGATGAGCGCTCGGAAGGCCTCGAGCGCAGGCATCGCGCCCTGAGCCTCGATCAGCACCGAACCGTCCGGCAGGTTCTGGACAAACCCCGTGACCGGGAAGTCCGAAGCCAGCCCTCGGACCGTCGCGCGGAACCCGACGCCCTGCACCCGTCCTGAGTAGACGACGCGCTGGCGGACATGGCCGGAATGATCGGGGGCATGGGTCATGCGGCAAGTGTTGGGCCCGAGAACGGCTCAGGAGGGGTCTGAGAACCCCCGGGCCAGACGCACGAAGGACCGGCCTGTGCGGATTGGTGGATGTTTGCGGGGGGTGTGCTAATCTCGGGCGTGAGGGTTGATGGTTGTTTGGGGGGGGCGTTCGGGCCGCAAGGCCTCTGAGCGTCGGGTCTCTTCCGGTCGGGTCTCTTTCGGGTCAGAACACACCGCACGGGGAACAGCGTGACGGGAACGCCTTCCAACAGGTCGGCCGGCAGGCCGGGCGATGACCGCGAGCGCGTGCTCGAGGCGTCGGACATCGTGCGCGTTATCGGCGAGCACCTCCGGCTCAAGGGCCAGGGGCGCGAGTTCGTGGGCCTCTGCCCCTTTCACGACGACCACAAGCCCTCCATGCGCGTCTCCCCCGCCAAGCAGATCTTCAAGTGCTTCTCCTGCGGCGCGGGCGGGGACGTGTTCTCGTTCATCCAGAAGTATCACAAGATGGACTTCCGCGAGGCGCTGGAGTTCCTCGCCGAGCGCGCGGGCATCGAGCTCACCAAGTTCAAGCCCGCGACGCCGAGCAACCCCGACCTGCCCGCGGGCCCGACCAAGCAGGACCTGTACGGCGCCGCGACGTTCGCAACCGAGTTCTTCCAGGCGATCCTGCGTCATCCGCAGCACGGCGAGGCGGCCCGTGCCGTCGTCGCGCGCCGGGGGATCAGCCCGGCGATGATCGAGCGCTTCCGCATCGGCGCCGCGCCCGACCGCTGGGACGGGCTGATTCTGGCGTTGCAAGCCAAGGACCTCGACGTGCGGGCCTTTGCCGACGCGGGGCTCGTCAAGCGCCGCGAGAACAGCGAAGGGCACTACGACGCGCTTCGGCATCGGCTGATCTTCCCGATTCAGGACCAGATCGGGCGCGTGATCGCCTTCGGCGGGCGGAAGATCCGCGACGAGGACGAGCCCAAGTATCTCAACAGCCCCGAGACGCGCCTCTTCAACAAGAGCGCGACGCTGTTTGCGCTGCATCAGGCCTCTCGGGCGATCCAGGCCGAGAAGCGCGCGATCGTGACCGAGGGCTACACCGACGCGATCGCGTGCCACCAGGCGGGCTTCGAGTTTGCCGTCGCGACGCTCGGCACCGCGCTGACGCCCGAGCACGGTCGCGTGCTGCGTCGGCTCTGCGACACGGTGGTGCTGGTTTTTGACGGTGACGAAGCCGGCCAGCGCGCCGCGGACCGCGCGGTCGCAGTGTTCCTCGCCGAAGCGATCGACGTGAAGATCGCGACGCTGAACCGCTACACGGACGCGAAGGACCCGGACGAACTGCTCAAGCGCGAGGGGGGCGCCGAAGTCTTCCGTCAGGCTCTCGATGGCGCGATCGATTTGCTCGACTTCCGCTTTGCGCGCCTGCGTGAGAAGCTCCGCGGCGCGGGCTTGTCGGCGCTCAATCGCGCGGTGCTCGACGAGATCGCCGCGTTCAAGGACATGGGCCTGGACCGCGTCGAGCCGCTGCGCAAGAAGCTGATCGAGAAGCGACTCGCGCAGCTCGCGGGTGTGCCCGAGTCGACCATCCGCGAGATCGTGGGTGCGGGCCGGCGCGCGCCGATGTCAGGGCAGGCCGAGGCCAGCGTCGAGGCGAAGCCTCAGGACTTTGCGCGCACCTGGCCCAACGAGCTGATCGGCTGCCTGCTCGTCGACGGCGCGCTCGTCGACCGAGTTCCCACCGTCGACCGCGACCTGCTGACGCCGGCCGCGATGCGCTCGGGCGGGCTCGCGACGGCGCTCGCGGGCGTGGCGATCGTGATCGACGAGCTGATCCGCGTCGGCGAAGAGCCCGACGTGCACGCCGTGCTCGCGGAGCTGGCGGAGACCAACGACACCGCGGGTCAGGCCGCGGCATCGTCGCTGGCGTACCGCGTGCAGGAAGAGACGTCGCATGAGGCGAGCAAACTTCTCGAGTACTTCCAGGCGACGCTCGCGCGGGCGCGTGAGCAGCGCGGGCTCGCGGGCGCACCGGGCGAGAGCGCCGAGTCAGCGCTCGCGCGGATGCGCCAGCAGCACCAGCAGTCGCCCGAGGGTGTGGTTCGGCCCAGGCTGCCCAGACCCCCGGGCGGCTAGCCGCGCCGGCGCTGGGCGAGCTGCAAAGAATTGCGGCTGGCCCTTGAGGCCGGTGTGGCCGAGATGGGACTTTCTGGTCGGGACTTTCTGGTCGGGACTTTCGGGGTCGGTCGGCGGTGCGTCTGGTTTGGTTGTCCGGGGTGCGTTTGAAAGCGTGGAGTCATGGTGACCAACAACGCGATGATGCTTGATCTCCATCCGGCCCTCTCGAGCCTGATGCACATGGGCCAGCGCCGGGGCTGGATCTCGTACGAGGAGCTGAACAACACGCTCCCCGACGAGCTGGTCGACCCCGACCGCATCCACGAGCTGCTCGTAGGCGTTGATGGCCTGGGCATCGAGCTCATCGACGAGCTCGAGTTCCGCGCGCGCCTGCACCGCGAATCGCTCCGGCGGGGCGACGAGCCCCAGCCCGCCTCCGAGGCGATCAAGGCCCGGCTCGTTGCGGGGCGCGCGGCGATGCTGCCCGCGCGCGCAGGTTCGGCCAAGGCGCTCGAGGCGCCCGTGCGCGCGATGACCGTCGCGGGCGGCGAGCGTGCAGCCGAGGCCGCGTGGCTTCAGATGAAGCTGTCGCAGGCGACCGAGCCGGTGGGCCCGGGCGAGAGCGAAGAGCAGGCCGCGGACGCGGAGGCGATGGAGGATGAGGCCCTCCGGCGCGAGCTGGACGAGGTGGTCGCCGAGGAGTCGGTCAGCAAGCGCATCGACGACCCGGTGCGGATGTATCTGTCGCAGATGGGCACGATCCCGCTGCTGACGCGCGAGGAAGAGATTCGCCTTGCGAAGAAGATCGAGACGACGCGGATGATCTTCCGTCGGCGGTGCCTGGAGAGCGACTACATCGTCGCGCAGGCCGTCGAGACGCTCAGGCTCGTTCACTCGGGCGACCTGCCCTTTGACCGCACGATGCGGATCTCGACCGCGGAGGCGAACGCGAAGGAAAAGGTCACGACGCGGATCCCCGTGAACCTCAAGACCGTCGCGCGGCTGCTCGCGCTGAACAAGGTGGACTTCGAGGCGATCGAGACGATCCGCCGGTCAGCCAAGGGCGAGAAGGCTGGCGCGAAGTGGTGCGAGCTGCCCGAGGTGCGCGAGCTGCGCGGGCGCCTGGCCTCGCGCCGGCGTCGCATGGCGGCGCTGACTGAAGAGCTGAGCCTGCGGACGGGGCGGATCATCCCGCTGATGCGCAAGCTGCGCGCGATCTCCAAGAAGATGAGCGAGATCCAGACCGAGCTGGCCCAGCCCGCGAGCTCGCGCCACCCCGAGGACACGCAGGTGCTCCGCGAGGAGCTCGACGGACTGCGGAGCCTCGTGCTCGAAGAGCCCGCCGACCTCCAGCGCCGGGTGCGCGAGGTCAACACCGTGTTCTGGGAGTACGAGCAGGCCAAGCGCGACCTCTCGGGCGGCAACCTGCGTCTGGTCGTCTCGATCGCGAAGAAGTACCGCAACCGGGGCCTGGGCTTCCTGGACGTGATCCAGGAGGGCAACACCGGCCTGATGCGCGCGGTTGACAAATACGAGTACAAGCGCGGGTACAAGTTCAGCACCTATGCGACGTGGTGGATCCGTCAGGCGATCACGCGCGCGATCGCCGACCACGCCCGCACCATCCGCATCCCGGTCCACATGATCGAGACGATGGGCAAGCTGCGCCAGATCCAGAAAGACACGCTCCAGAAGACCGGCATGGAGCCGACGGTCGACGAACTCGCGGAGATCGCGGGCATGACGCCCGTTGAGGTCCGGCGCGTGCTCAAGATCGGGCGCGGGCCCGTCTCGCTCGACCGTCCTGTCGGCGAGAACGAAGATTCGTACTTCGGCGACTTCATCGAAGACCAGCGCCAGGGCGCGCCCTCGGACGTTGCGGGGCAGGACATGCTGCGCCATCGCATCGAGGGCGTGCTGAAGACCCTCACCTACCGGGAGCGCGAGATCCTCAAGCTCCGCTACGGGATCGGCGACGGGTACACGTACACGCTCGAAGAGGTCGGGCGCATCTTCAAGGTCACGCGCGAGCGCGTGCGTCAGGTCGAGGCCAAGGCGATCCGCAAGCTCCAGCACCCGGTGCGCGCCCGCAAGCTGCAGGGCTTTGTCGACGGGAGCGTGTACAAGGAGGTCAAGGGCGAGCCGGGCGACAGCCTGCCCCCGATGCCGCGGATCCGCGCCCCCCGCGCGGGCAGCGGCCTGGGTTCGGGCGGCATGGCCGGCGGCCTCGGTGGGGGCATGGGCTCGGGCCTGACGCAAGACCGGGCGCTGGGGTCGATGCTCCCGGCCATCCCCATCGAGCCCGCGCCGGAGATCGTCTCTCGCTCGCTCGACGACCTAGAGCTCAGCCTGGGCGGCTCGATGCTGGGCGATGACGACTCGGCTGACCTCGACTCGGGCGACTCGGACTGGGAGTAAGCCGCCCCGGGCCTTGCGGGGATTTTGCCGTCCGGACTTGATCGGAGCCCGACGCGGGGTAGCGTCAGCCCTCTGCGCGAGCGTTGGGGCGTTGCGCAAGGAAAGGCGCGAGTTCGGACATGATCGACCTGATTCTGGCCTCGACCGATGCCGCCGCCGGCGCCGTGCAGGCCGTCACCGCTTCGGGCGCGGACCATAAGGCCTGGGCGTACGGCATCTTCATCGGCCTCGTGCTGCTGTTCCTGGCGCTGGACCTGGGCGTCTTCCATCGCGAGGCGCATGAGGTCTCGATGAAGGAGGCTGTGAGCTGGTCGGTCGTCTGGCTCACGTGCGGCGTCGCGTTCGCGGGCGTCGTCTATCTCGCGTACGAGAACCACTGGCTGGGTCTGGGGCTCAACGTCCCGATGTACGACCGCAGCGAGGGCGCCGCGTCGCTCATCGTCCGCGGAACCGTCGGCGGCTATGCCGCGGCCGAGCAGTACCTCGTCGGCTATGTCCTCGAGAAGTCGCTGGCGATGGACAACATCTTTGTCATCGCGCTGCTCTTCTCGTTCTTTGCCATTCCCCGCAAGTACCAGCACCGCGTGCTCTTCTGGGGCATCATCGGCGCGCTGCTGATGCGCGGCGCGATGATCGGCCTGGGCGCCAACCTCATCATGAAGTATCAGTGGATCCTGATCTTCTTCGGCCTGTTCCTCATCCTCACCGCCCTCAAGATGGCCATCATCAAGGGCGAGAGCGACCCGAGCAAGAACGTCGTCGTCAGGCTCGTCAAGAAGGTCTATCCCGTCACCGACTTCTTCGACGGTCAGAGCTTCTTCACCCGCCGCACCGTCAAGCCGACCTACTCGACCGACCCCGCGACGGGCAAGGAGGTCATGGACCCTCCGCCGCCGGGGACGCTCAGCGCCAAGTGGGCCATCACGCCGCTGTTCCTGGCGCTCATCATGGTCGAGATCACGGACCTTGTGTTCGCCGTCGACTCGATCCCGGCGATCTTCGCGATCACGCCCGACCCGTTCATCGTGTTCACCAGCAATATCTTCGCGATCCTGGGCCTGCGTGCGCTCTACTTCTGCCTGGCGGCGCTGATCGCCAAGTTCCGGTTCCTCAAGCCCGCGCTGATCCTGATCCTCGCGTTCGTGGGCGTGAAGCTCCTGCTGCTCAGTCTGCCGCCCTATCTCGACGATCTCAAGCTCGTCACCGAGCCCGTCAAGTCGATCAAGATCGACACGACGATCTCGCTCGTCGCGGTGCTGTCGACGCTGGGGCTGGCGGTGGTGCTCTCGGCGGTCTTCCCTGAGAAGCAGAACGCCGAGGGCCAGGCCTGAGCCGCTGGGCGCGGCCGACCGAGAACAGAACCGGAGCGGGCTCGAACCGGGCCACCGATTCGGGGGCCAACGCGGCGCCGGGCGTCGGATATTCGGATGACCTTGGGAAGGTTTGCCCAAGAATCTCAGGTGATCAGCTTCAGATTGCCCGCGTCGGGGTGGCCCGGGCGCTGAGGTCATCGATATTGTGTATGGACTGCTGTGGGGAGTAGCCTCCCGCCGTACGCGGGTGCACTCCGGCGTCAGCACGGACCGAGCATCGGCTCCGGTCCCGCCGGGTGCTTGCGGTTCCCGCAAAGCGCAAGACCACAACGACGAGGGTTCCGTGCGCACGACGCGCGTGGGCCCGGAAGTTGTGTTGTTGCACGCCGGAGGCGCCATGATGACCGCGCAGAGGCCCGAGCCCCGAACCACCCCCACCGCCCCGACCACTTCTTCTTCGACGGCTCCCGCTCGCGCCGCAGCCTCCGCCGGTCAGGCTTGGCACGCGATGGAACCCGCCGACGTTCTCCGCTCGCTGGAGACCTCACCCTCGGGTCTGACCGCTCAGGCCGCTGGCGAGCGGCTGGCTCGCTATGGCGCGAACGTGCTGCCCCGCGGCAAGGTCGACGGCCCGCTCGTGCTCCTCTGGCGTCAGATCCACAACCCGCTCATCTGGGTGCTCATCGCCTCCTCGGGCGTCGCGATCATCGCCGACCCCGCCGACGGTCTCAAGAACGGGCTGGTCATCCTCGCAGTCGTCGTGCTCAACACGATCATCGGGTTCGTTCAGGAGTTCCGCGCGGGCAAGGCGATCGAGGCGCTCTCGAAGATGGTGCCCGAGAACGTGAACGCGCTGCGCGACGGGCAGAAGGTCACGCTCCCCGCGGCCGAACTCGTCCCGGGCGACGTTGTGACGCTCGCCTCAGGCGACAAGGTCCCCGCCGACGTGCGGCTCATTCAGGTCCGCTCGCTGCAGATCGAAGAGGCCGCGCTCACCGGTGAGAGTGTCCCCAGCGAGAAGTCTGTTGCCTCCGTCGATGCCGCGGCGGGTGTCGGCGACCGATCGGGCATGGCCTTCGGCGGCACGCTCGTGACCTACGGCACGGGCACCGCGGTCGTCGTCGAGACCGGCGCCCGCACCGAGCTCGGCAAGATCTCCGCGATGCTCAAGGAGACCACCGACCTCCAGACGCCCCTCACCAAGGCGCTCGCGGTCATCGGCAAGTGGATCACGATCGCGATCGTCGTCATCGCCGCGGTGATGCTCGTCATCGGCACCTGGCGCGCGATGGGCCAGACGGGCCTGGAGTTCCTGCCCGCGTTCCGCGAGACGGTGATCTTCGCGATCGCGCTCGCCGTCGGCGCGATCCCCGAGGGCCTGCCCGCGATCGTGACGATTGCGCTCGCGATCGGCGTCCAGCGCATGGCCGCGAGGCGCGCGGTGATCCGCAAGCTTCCTGCCGTCGAGACGCTCGGCTCGACCACCGTCATCTGCTCGGACAAGACCGGCACACTCACCCGCAACGAGATGACCGTGCAGGCGCTCTGGACGCCAGGGGATGGCACGGTCGACGTCACGGGCGTCGGCTACGAGCCCAAGGGACAGGCGCTGCGCCACGGCGCGCCAATCACGGGCGCGCTGCCCGACAGCCTCATCGAGCTGCTGCGCGCCGGGCTGCTCTGCAATGATGCTTCGCTCGCCCGCGAGAATCAGAGCTGGAAGATCACGGGCGACCCCACCGAGGCGGCGCTGGTGGTCGCGGCGCAGAAGCTCGGGCTGGACCCCGAGACCGTCCGCACCCAGCACCCGCGCGTCGACGCGATCCCGTTTGAGTCTGAGCGGCAGTTCATGGCCACGCTGAACCGCGCGCCCTCGGGCAAGGCCTCACTGATCATGAAGGGCGCGCCCGAGGTCGTTCTCAGGCGCTGCGGCTCGGGCCCGGGTACGGAGCTGGGCGACCGCACGCTCGCGGAGGTTGAGCGCCTGGCGTCGCAGGGCATGCGCGTTCTGGCCGTCGCGAGCAAGGCGATGCCCGCGAGCGCGCCGGGCGCGCAGGACGCTGACGCCGAAGCGGGCTTCACGCTGCTGGGCCTGCAGGGCATGATCGACCCGCCCCGCCCCGAGGCGATCGAGGCAATCCGCACGTGCCACGGCGCGGGGATCACGGTCAAGATGATCACGGGCGACCACAAGGCCACGGCCGCGGCGATCGGGCGCCAGCTCAACATTCTGGGCGAGCGCGATAAGGCCGTCACGGGCGCACAGCTCGCTGAGATGAACGACGAGCAGGTGCGCGAGGCGGTCGCGTCGAGCAACGTGTTCGCCCGCGTCGCGCCCGAGCACAAGCTCCGCCTCGTGCGGGCGCTGCAGGCGCGGGGCGAGGTGGCCGCGATGACCGGCGACGGCGTGAACGACGCCCCCGCGCTCAAGCAGGCGAACATCGGCGTCGCGATGGGCATCACGGGAACGAGCGTGAGCAAGGAAGCCGCGGCGATCGTCCTGACCGACGACAACTTCGCGAGCATCGCGGCGGCGGTCGAGGAAGGCCGGCGCGTCTACGACAACCTCATCAAGTCACTCGCCTTCGTGCTCCCCACCAACCTGGGTCTCGCGCTCATTCTCATGGTCGCGGTCGCGTTCTTCCCCTTCGTTGAGGCGCAGTCGGTGATCGACGGCGTGACGACGACCGCGAAGGAGCTTCTGCTGCCCATGGCGCCGACGCAGCTTCTGTGGATCAACCTCGTCGCGACGGTCGCGCTGGCGCTCCCGCTGGCGTTCGAGGCCAAGGAGCCCAACGTGATGCGTCGCGCCCCGCGCAGGCCCGACGCGCCGGTGCTCAGCGCGTTCGTGCTCTTCCGCACGGTGCTCGCGGCGGCGCTGATGACCGCCGGGTGCATCGGGCTGTTCCTGTACGAGTTCAATGCCGCGGGCCGCACGCCCGAGGCGCTGGCCAAGGCGCAGACCATGGGCGTGACGACGGTGATCATGTTCCAGATCTTCTACATGCTCAACTGCCGGTCGCTGCGGGACTCGATCCTGAAGATCGGCCTGTTCAGCAATCCGACCGTCTTCGCGGGCGTCGCGGGCCTGCTGATCCTTCAGGCACTCTTCATCTACGCCCCGTTCATGCACGCGATCTTCGGCTCGGCGTCGCTCAGCGCGAAGGATCTGGGCCTCGCGGTGCTTGTGGGCGCAGCGGTGCTCCCCGTGATCAGCCTCGAGAAGGCCTGGCGCCATCGCGCCGAGGCCCGCGCGCAGGCAGGCTGATCGCTCCAAGGCCGACGCGCACCATCCCGGCCCGGGCCTTTCCTCTTCCGGGGGCAGGCTCGGGCCTCTTTCGTTGGTGGGAAACTCCACCGCTCAGGATCGGTCGCGCTTGGACATCGCTCGCGCCATCTCGCGCTTGGCGTCGCGCTCGGCGATCGCCTGACGCTTGTCGTGCGCGGCCTTGCCCTTGGCCAAACCGATCAAGCACTTGGCGTATCCGCGCTGGAAGTAGATCTTCAGCGGGACGATCGTCATGCCCTTCTGCTCGACCTGCACGGCCAGTTTGGCGATCTCGCGCGCGTGCGCCAGCAACTTGCGCGGGCGCGCCATCAGGTGCTGCCCCGCGCCGATGCCCCCGCCCCGCCCGATCGCGCGCCCGGCGGGGCCGTACTCGCCGATGCTGACCGAGTGCAGCCAGAGCCCGGGCTCATCGCGCCGGGACTTCTCGGCCTGATACGCCGAGATCGCGCGGACGTAGCCCTCGGTGAGCGAGACCTTGCCGTCGCGCAGCGCCTTGACCTCGGAGCCCTGCAGAACCATGCCGCACTCGAGCGTCTCGAGGATGTGATAGTCGAACCGCGCTTTGCGGTTCTCGGCCACCACGGGATTGTTCGGATCGTCCTTGGTCATCACGCCTCAGTCAACGGGGCTTTGCCATCAGGTCCGCGCACGTTCAGGCCTTCCCCAGCCGCACCGTGTTGGTGATGCTGCCGAGCGTCTCGATCGCCACCGTCACGCGGTCGCCGGCCTTGAGCCAGACCGGGGGAGTGCGGGCCATGCCGACGCCGGAGGGCGTGCCCGTGAGCACGAGCGTGCCGGGCAGGAGCGTGGTGCCGCGGGTCAGTTCATGGACCAGTCGCGCGACCGGGAAGATCATCTCGCGCGTCGAGGCGTTCTGCATCTCAACGCCGTTGACCTCACAGCGCACACGGAGGTTCTGCGGGTCGGGCACGTCGCGCGCGGGGATGAGCTCCGGGCCGATCGGGCAGAAGGTGTCGAAGGACTTGCCGCGATTGAACTGCCCGCCCGAGCCTTCCTTCTGCCACCAGCGTGCGGAGACGTCGTTGGCGCAGCAGTATCCCAGAACGAACTCGAACGCGCGTTCGATCGGCACGTCGCGGATCGGCACGCCCGGGGTGGGCGGCGCGATCAGGAACGCCAGCTCGGCCTCGAAGTCGACCTGCTCGCGGTCCTGGCAGATCGGCGGGATGACGATGTCATCGCCCGTGAGTGAAGCGCTGAGCGGGTTCTTCGTGAACAGCACCGGGCGCTCGGGCACGGCCGCGCCCTGCTCCTTGGCATGGTCCGCATAGTTCTTCCCGATGCCGATCACGTGCCGGATCAGCACCGGCCCCGCGGGCGCGAGCACCTGAACCCCCACCGGCGTGCGTTCGAGCTTCATGAGCGGACGATACCCGCCCGGGCGTCCCCGGAAAAGGCAAGGCCAGAAAAGCCGAGCCCGGAAATCGGGCCCGGCGATCCTCGTGCCGATTCCGAGCCATTCCGGCTCATGCCCCTTGGCACAGCGGGCCGATGCCGGTAGTCTGGCTTCACGTTCGGGGGAGCGTGGGTGCGTGCACGGTCCGTTGCGGGCCCTTCGGGGTCTGCGTCGCGGGAGGTGCCGACGATGCCGATTCGCTCACGCGTGCTTGCCTCTGCCGTGGTCGTTGCCCTCGCGCCCTGGGCTGGCGCGCAGCCCGCTCCCTGGTCGCCCGATTCGCGAGTGGTGCCCGAGCTGGTGGTCGTGCCCGTGCTCTCGCCCGCGAATCAGCCCGTGGGCGGGTTCTGCATCGGGGCGTACGAGACGACTAACGAGCAGTACGCCGCGTATCTCAACAGCGTGGGCGCGAGCGATCCGCGCGGCATCTACGACGACAAGATGGCCTCCACGCCCGAGGGCGGCATCGTCCGCACCGGTGCGCCCGGCGCCTTCACCTACGCCTGCAAGCCCGGCATGGAGCGCATGCCCGTGCTCTACCTCACATGGATGGACGCGGTCCGGTACGTCAACTGGCTCAACAACGGCCGGCCCGTCGGGGCCAGCGGAACGCCCGAGACCACCGAGGACGGCGCGTACACCCTCGCCGAGGACGACGGGCAGTCCTACTTCTGGATCGAACGCCGAAACACGGACGCGCGCTGGTTCCTCCCCAACTGGGGCGAGTGGCGCCGCGCCGGACGGCTCGACGCCTCCACCGGCACGATGTGGGACTGGCCCACTCACCCCAGCGCCGAACCGCTGCCCGCCATCGGCGCGACGGTCACCGGCGAGCTGCTGATCCCCGGGCCCAACGCGGCGAACTTCGGGCGCGCCGCGAACTGGAACGGCACCGTCGACGGCAACGTCGTCCGCGTCGGAAGCGCGGGCGCGCGCTCGCCCAACGGCACGTTCGACCAGATCGGCAATGTCTGGGAGTGGGTCGAGGATCTGAAGATCATCGCCTACGGCTCGGCACACGCGCGCGAGGCCTGGGGGGGCGCGTACTCCACGCGTATCAGCGCGTCGCCCAGCCCCTCGGCGCTCAGCCGAAGCTGGGGCGCCGTCCGCGACGAGCCCAACGTCACGTTCTTCGGCTGGCTCCACGGCTTCCCGGGCGTCCGCGTCGCGCGGCTCTGCCCCGCCGACGTCGACGCCTCGGGCCGCATCGATGCCGACGACGTCGCCTCGTTCGTACAGGCGTTTCAGGCCGGCGAAACGCGCGCAGACGCCGACGACTCAGGCTTCATCGACAGCGACGATGCCGTGTTCTTCCTCGAGCGCTATTCGACCGGGTGCTGACGCGCCCTAGACCACGCGCACAATGTCCAGGTCGCCCGGATCGGGCGCCAGACCCGCGAGGTGACCGCGCGTGAGCAGCGCCCGCACCGCGTCGCGCCCACGCGTACCCATGTTCACGCTCAGCGGCGTGACGTACATGTCGAGATACTTCTCGAGCCGCTCACGCGGGATCAGCGTGCCGTTGGCTTCCATCCACGCGAGGACGTACTCGACGCACTCCTCGCGGTGCTCGAGCGCGTAGCGGATGGAGTTTTCCAGCACGCCCGCGATCGTGTTCAATGTGCCGGGCCCGAAGCGCTCCTCGAGGCTGCGCTTGAGCACGTTCGCGCCCAGTGGCAGAGGGAGCCCCGTTTCCTTGCCCCACCACTGCCCGACGTCCACGACCTGCTTCAGGCCCAGGTCCTTGAACGTCACCTGCCCCTCGTGGATCACCAGCCCCGCATCGACGCCCCGGCCGCCGGCGCGCCCCTCGAGAATCGCGGGCATGATGCGGTCAAACGGCATCTCGACATAGCTGAAGCTCGGGTAGGCGCCCGTCGGCGAAGGACCGATCAGCAGGCTGAGCGTCAGAAACGCCGTGGTGTTCACGCCCGGCACGGCGATCGTGGGCTTGCGATTGCGGATGCAGTTCTCGCAGTGCAGAGGCGCATCGGCCTTCGCGACGACCTTGGGCCCGTAGCCCTCGCCCATCGACGAGCCCGAGGCGCACAGCGCATAGCGCGAGCGCACGTGCGGGTACGCGTGGAACGACACGGCCGAGATGTCCAGATCCGCCGCGTCCATCGCGCGACGGTTGAACTTCTGAATGTCGTCGGGCACCGCGCGGAACCGGAACCCCGCGGTGTCGATCACGGGCTTGCCCTCGGGGCCGTCGATCGGCTCGCCGTCCGGGCGGATCTTCCCGGTGATGGGCCACCACATAAACACATCGTCCGCGTCGGCAGAGTGCCCGAGCGTCAGCGTGCGGGAGGCCGGTGCGTTGGAGGGCTTGGCGTCCATGCTCGTCGCAAGGATATTCGCCCGGCGGCTAGCGGAAGATGCTCAATTGCCGATCATCGCCCAGCGCAGGCTCGACCGTGGGGAACTGCGGGTCCAGGCGATACTCGCCCGAATAGCACGCGGTGCAGTACGACGTCGCCGGGCGGCTCACGCACGCCAGCAACCCCTCCATCGACAGATAGTGCAGCGAATCCACGCCCAGGAACTCGCGCACCTGCTCGATCGTTCGCCCGTGCGCGACCAGCTGTGAGCGCTCGGCAAAGTCGACGCCGAAATAGCACGGATGCCGGATGGGCGGGCAGGAGATCCGCAGGTGAATCTCGCGCGCGCCAGCCTGGCGGAGCTGGTCCATCTTCGTGCGCGTTGTCGTGCCGCGGACGATCGAGTCATCGACGATCACCAGGCTCTTGTCGCGCACGAGGTCGGGGATGATGTTGAGCTTGAGCCTCACCGCGGCCTGGCGCTGCTCGGGGCTGGGCTTGATGAACGTGCGCCCGACATAGCGGTTGGGCACGATGCCCTCGCGGTAGGGCAGGCCCGACGCGCGGGCGTATCCGAGCGCCGCGCTCCGGCCCGAGTCGGGCATCGGCATCACGTAGTCAGCCTTCACAGGCGCCTCACGAGCGAGCCGCTCGCCGAACTTCTCTCGCACCGTCTGCACATTCTCGCCGAACACGTTGCTCGCAGGGTTGGCAAAGTAGACGTGCTCGAACACGCAGTGCGCGGGCCGCTCAGCGGGCTCAGCAAAGCGCCGGCTCGTCACGCCCCGGTCGCTGATCGTCACGATCTCGCCCGGCTCAACCTCGCGCTCCACCGTCGCGCCCACGACATCCAGCGCGACCGTCTCGCTCGCGACGACGACCTCGCCGCCGGGCAGCCGTCCGATCACGAGCGGACGCCAGCCCCACGGGTCGCGCGCCGCCTCGAGCCGATCCGGGAACAGGAACAGCAGGCTGAACGCGCCCTGCAGCCTGCGCAACGTCGCCGCGAGCGGATCGCTCGTGCGCTGCTGCTCGGGCGACGCGAGCAGGTGGATCACCACCTCGGTGTCGCTGGTGGTATGGAAGAGATGACCGGCCTGCTCGAACTTCAGCCGAAGCAGGTCGGAGTTGATCAGGTTGCCGTTGTGCGCGAGCGCGACCTGGCCCCCGACGTAGCTCTCCAGCAGCGGCTGCGCGTTGCACGCGATCGAACCGCCCGCGGTCGAGTAGCGGTTGTGCCCGATCGCCGCGCCCGGGCGCGACCTCGCGGCAAAGGCATCCAGCGCATCAAGCTCGGCCGGTGAGAAGACCTCGGGCACGAGGCCCATGCCCGTGTGCGCGCGCAGAGCCTTGCCGTCGGAGACCGCGACGCCCGCCGATTCCTGGCCCCGGTGCTGCTGGGCGTACAGCCCGTAGTACGTGAGCCGCGCGGGCGCAGGATGGCCCCACACGCCGAAGACGCCGCACTTTTCTTTCTTCTCGTAGGCGTGATGGTCCACGGCGCATCCGCTGGCCGCGGCATGCGGGACGCAATTCGGGGTCAGGACCGGGAGAGCGATTCTCGTCGGCATAACGCTCCGGATGTTCGGTGGACGCGCGGGAAGCGGACGGTCAGGGGCCCCTCCCGTGCGTTCCCGGCCGAGCGTAGTTCGCTGAGGCGGCCCCGGGGCCCGTCCCGGCATGGAAACGCGTGTGGATTCCGTTCAAGCCGACAGCCCCAGGGTCATTAAGGGGGCCAGAACCGCCCGGATCGTTCGTTGGGGGCTTGACCGGGGCGGGGGGGCGTCCTCCAATTGAGGCCCTCCGGGTGACCGGCGGGATGGGGTGGGGTTGAAGGGGTGGGGTCCAGGGCACAATGGGTGCTCCGGATCGTTGGTTTCGTCGGACCCAAGTCTGGGCCACCCGGCGCGACCGTTCCAATTCACGATCGCCGGCCCCCGCCGAACCAGTATCGGCGACGCGGTCCCGGCACCCGGGCCTCACTTCGAGGCGCGGAGACGGAGGTCGATTCATGGCTCGTTACACAGGTCCCAAGGTCAAGCTCTCCCGTCGCGTCGGCGTCCCGATCGCGGACAACCCGAAGCACACGTCCAAGCGCGCGCTGGTGTTCCCCGGCATGCACGGCTACCGCGGCCGTCGCCTGCGCGACTACGGCATCCGCCTCAACGAGAAGCAGAAGGTCAAGTTCCACTACGGGGTGCTGGAGACGCAGTTCCGCCGCTACGTCGCCGAGGCCGGGCGCAAGCCGGGCAACCGCGGCGAGACGCTCATGCAGCTCCTCGAGCGGCGTCTGGATAACACGATCCGCCGTGCGGGCCTGGTCCGCACGGTCTGGGGCGCGCGCCAGATGGTCGCGCACGGGCACGTGCTGGTCAACGGCCGCAAGTGTGACCGCCCCAGCCGCGAACTGAAGGTCGGCGACACGATCACCCTCAAGGCCAAGGCGCAGAAGCTGGCGCGCGAGGCGATGGAGTCGATGCCGGGCTTCGAGATCCCGGGCTGGGTCGAGCTCAACCCGAGCGAACTGACGCTCCGCGTCGTCTCGATCCCGACGACCGACCAGATTCCGTTCGACGTGAACGCGAACCTGATCATCGAGTTCTACCGCTAAATCCTGAACACTGCACCGGCCCGTGCGAGAGCGCGGGTCGGTGTTTTTTCGATCGACGCGCGGTGCACGCGACGAGGGGCGACGATGACGAAGTTCATGCGGAAGAACGCCAAGTGGATCCTGGCCGTGCTGGGCAGTTTCCTGATGGTGGCGTTCCTGGTGCCCGACCTGATGCAGCGTCTGGCGGGCGACCCCACGCAGCGCAAGGTCGCGACGATCGTCACCGCCTCGGGCGCCAAGCGCACGATCCGCGCCGACGAGATCGACCGCGCCGCGAGGTTCCTTGAAGTGCTCAAGACCTGCGGCAGCTTCAACGAGCTGCCTCAGCCCATCTTCACCGCGGGCATCCTTCAGCAGCTGGGCGTCTCGAACGCCGAGCACTGGTTCCTGCTTACGACCGCCGCGAAGGAAGCCGGCCTGATCGGCGGGCCCGGCGAGGGCCAGATCCTCCGCGACGAGATTCTCGAGAACGAGTGGTTCGTGTTCCGCGATGCTCAGGCCCCCACCACGACCCCCGAAGAGCAGGAACGCGTGCGTTCGTCCGCCAAGGCTGAGGCCGCACGCTTCTTCGACGGTCAGATCATGCAGGGCCTCGGCCGCGCGCGCATGATGGTCACCGACGGGGACATCGCGCTCGCGCAGCTCCGCGGCGTGCTCCGCCTCCAGCAGATCATGATCGAGGCCTCGCGCCTCTCTGACCGCGCCACGCTCGTGGGCCTCGCCGAAGAAGGCGAGACCGCCTTTGCCAGCTACGTCGTGGTGCCCGCGACGCGCTACGTCGGACAGGCGGGCGAGCCGACCGAGCAGCAGCTGGCCGAGCACTTTGCCAAGTACAAGGACATCGAGCCCGGCGCGGGTGAGCTGGGCTTCGGCTACAAGCTCCCTGCCCGCGTGAAGCTCGAGTATCTCACGCTCGAGCGAGCGCAGGTTGCGTCGGTCGTGCAGGTGGACCCGGTCGAGGTCCGCAAGAGCTACGACCGCCAGCGCGACAAGTATCCGGGCGAGTTCGCCGCGGAGCGAGCGCGGGTCGAGAGCGCGCTCCGCGAGGCGCGCGTTGACGAGATCATGGATCAGGCCTCGAAGCTGATCGAGGCCGACATCCAGCGCGTGCTGAAGAAGCTCACGCGCGGCAGCGGTGTGTACGAACTTCCCGCCGACTGGGCCTCGCAGAAGCCGCGGTTCGAGGCGGTGGCCGCGTCGGTGGTCGAAGGCCTCAAGGGCCGGATCAACGTGACGATCCCCGTTCCGGCCGTGACGGTCAAGGCCGCGGAGTTCCAGACGTTTGCGCAGGTCGCGGGGCTTCCGGGTATCGGCGCGTCGTCGATCCGCGTGGGCACGCGCACGACGCCGTTCGCGTCGCTGGTGTTCAACGCCCGCGAGCTGCACGGCGAGGACTTCCGCAGCGATCCGATCATTCAGGCTGGCGTGCCGTTCGCCGAAACGCCGCTGCGTGACGCGGCAGGCAACAAGTACTTCTTCACGGTGCTCGAGGCGCGTCAGCCCTCGGGCCCCGACTCTCTCGACGCGGTCCGCGCGGAGGTGGTGCGCGACGTGAAGCTCGCGCAGGCCTATGCCGCCGTGCGTGCGAGCAAGGACGCGATGCTCGCCCTCGCGTCGCAGCCCGACGCGGGGCTGGACGCGGTCGCGAAGCAGATCCCCGCCGAGGTGACCGGCGCGCCCCCGATGCCGATCGGCTCGGCCGTGGTCCAGAAGGACTGGTTCTTCACCCGCCAGGGCGCGTCGCTGTTCCCTGGGATGCAGCCGCGCGATGAGTTCGCGCCCGTCGCGAACCAGCCCGAGGTCGTCAAGGCCGTCCTCGATGCCGCGGCCAAGCTTGACCCGCTCGCACCTGTCGCGCCTGAGAACGCCAGCGCCCGCACGGTCTGGATTGATGTGCCCGCCAAGCAGGCGTCGGTGATCGCGACGATCACCCAGCGTCGGCCCCTGACGCGGGAGACGTTCACGCGTGTCGCCGATCAGGGCGAGTCGCAGCTGCGCTTCCGCGAGCTGCGCGAGGCGATGGGCACCAGTTCGCCGCTCTCGATCGAGACGCTCCGCGACCGCTACGCCTGGAAGAACCTGGGCGCCGACGGCGATGAGATCGCGGACGCACCCGCGGGCGATCCCGCCGCGGTCTCGGACGCGACCAGCGCGCCGACCTCGCCCGCTGCCAAGTAACGCCCTCAAGGCGAATCAGATTTCCTTCTCCGATTTCTCCCAGGCATCGCCCCCGGCCGGGCGGGGTAATGGCTTCCGCCGTTCTGGGGGGAGATACCGCAGGAATCGCCAGAAATCCGCGAGTGGACGTCTCACGCCCTGAAGCGGGATTGGGGAACTCCCGATCACCGGATCATCGGACGCGCAGCGCGGCCATGGTGGCGCGCGCCCGATCTTTCGGGAGCCTCAGATGCGTTGGACGCTTGCAAAGCAGTTGTACATCGGGTTCGGTTTCACGCTCGCGGTCCTGACCACGATCGCGGCTGTGTCTTGGCAAGGCCTCGCCGCCGGTACCGACACAGCGCAGACGCTCGGGCGCACGACGACCAAACTCGCCGCGAACGGCGAGATGGCGAATGCCGCAAATCAGCTCCGGATCGGCGTCCGTCGCTTCTTGATGAACAACGACGCGGCCGAGCGTGAGCGTTTCTCTCAGGCGTACACGGCATTCACGGACGCTGCCAAGCGCTTCGAAGCGCAGAGCCCCTCTCCCGAAGCGGCCGAACGACTCGCGCAGCTCGAAAAGCTCGCGGCCGAGTTCCGCGACGGCTTCGAGAAGATCGTGCCGATCGTCATTGAACGCAATGAGCTGATCAACGGCCGTTTCGCCGCGGCGGGCCCCGCACTGGCCGAGCGACTTCGCGCCGCGCGTGACCGCGCTGCGGGCGCCGAGCGAGAGGCGCTCGACCGCGCTACCGACCAGTTTGCTCAGGCCTGGGCGCTCGCGGCGACGTTCCTTCAGACACGCTCGGCCGAGTTGGGTGATGCGGCCGAGAAGTCGATCGAAGCTTCGCTCGCCTCGCTGCCCGGATCCTCGCGCGAGTTGAGAGCTTCGCTTGAGCAGTACGGCGCGGACCTCAAGCACCTCGAAACGCTGATGAGCAAGCGCAACCAGATCAACGCCGCGCTCGAGGAGCAGGGCCCCAAGCTGGGCAAGCTCACGGGCGAGATCGCGGAGTTGCTCTCGCGCGAGGCGGAAGCCACGGAAGCATCCTCCGTCGCGTTTCTGTCTTCCAAGAAGTCCCTCGCGACGGTGATGTCGCTCGCGGGCCTGGCGCTGGGCGCCGGGTGCGCGGTGTTCATCGCCCGCCGCGTGAGCAAGCGCGTCGCGATGGTCGAGCAGGAGGTCGAGGCCATCCGCAAGAGCAACGACCTGACCCGGCGCATCCCGACCGACGGGGGCGACGAGGTCGCGCAGATCGCCTCGGGCGTCAATGCGCTGCTGGAGAGCCTCCACGGCGTGGTGAAGCAGGTCTCCAGTTCGGCCCAATCGGTCGCGGCGGCGTCGACGGAGATCGCCGCAAGCGCCGAGCAGATGGCCGCGGGCCTCTCGCGCCAGGAGCAGCAGACCTCGCAGGTCTCGGCCGCGGTCGAGGAGCTCAGCCAGAGCGTCAGCGAGGTCGCCCGCAAGGGTTCCGACGCCGCCAAGGGCGCGCAGGCCTCGCGCGACGACGCGGGTCAGGGCGGCGAGGTCGTCGGCAAGACCGTCGAGGAGATGCGGGCGATCGCCGCGGAAGTCTCCGAGTCGGCCCGCGCGATCAACGAGCTGGGCAAGAAGAGCGAACAGATCGGCGCGATCATCAACGTCATCAACGACATCGCCGACCAGACCAACCTTCTCGCGCTCAACGCCGCGATCGAGGCGGCCCGCGCGGGCGAGCACGGTCGGGGCTTCGCGGTTGTCGCCGACGAGGTTCGGAAGCTGGCCGAGCGCACAACGACCGCGACCGAGGAAGTCGCGCGGAGCATCCGCGAGATCCAGGCCGACACGGGCACCGCGGTGAAGAAGATCGAGTCGGGCTCGGCGCGGGTCTCGACGGGCGTGGACCTCGCTCGCTCGGCGGGCCAGGCGCTGGAGCGGATCGTCGGCTCCTCGTCGTCGATGGCGTCGATGATCGAAGCGATCGCCGCGGCGGCGGAGCAGCAGAGCGCCGCGAGCGAGGAGATCGCGCGAAGCGTCGAGCAGATCAATGCCGTGACGCGCGAGAGCAACCAGGGCGCCGCGCAGGCCGCTCAGGCCGCCGCCTCGCTCTCGGAGCAGAGCGAGAACCTGCGCTCGCTGGTCAGTCGGTTCAAGACCTGACCGTAACCCTCAACCACCACACGCTTTGCACACACCGCCCGGGCGCCTGCGCTCGGGCGTTTTCACGCGCGGGGTCCGTGGCTGATGCGCGCCCTCTACACTCTGGCCCGCCGCGGGACGAGACGATCGGGCCCGCCGCGCACGATGCCCCCCACCGCCGCCCCGTCTGTGCCCAGCGCCTCGCCCGGACTTCCGGGCATGAGTTCGCGTGCGCGCTTCGGGCCCATCCGGGCCAACCTGCGCGCCTCAACGATCGACGGCACCGCGTACTGCGTCATGGTCGGCGTCGGCGAGTCGTACTTCGGCGCGTTCCTGCTCACGCTGCTGGCACGCGGGTCCGACGCGCCTCGCTCGACCGCCGAGGTTGCCGCGGCGCTCATCGGCACGGTCCCGATGGCGATCGGCGCGACGCTCCAGCTTGTCTCGCCCTGGTTTGTCCGCAAGTGCAAGTCGTACCGCACGTGGGTCGTGCTCACGGCCGCGGCGCAGGCGCTCATGTACCTCCCGCTCGCGCTGATGGCCTTCTTCGGCGTGGGCATCGGCCAAGCGCTCGGCTCGGCGCCTCTGCTCATCGGCGCGGTCGCGACGATCGCCACGATCTACTACGCCGTCGGCATCGCGTGCGGCCCGGCATGGACCGCGTGGATGGGCATCATCGTCCCGCCGCGCGTCCGCGCGGGCTACTACGCGGCGAGAAACCGCTGGCTCCAGGGCGGCACGCTCGCGGGCATGCTGCTCGGTGGAGCAATCTGGCAATTCGGCAAGTCTCAGGAAGCCGCGGCGCCCAATGCCCCGCTGTACGCCTTCGGTGCGCTGTTCCTGCTCGCGCTCGTCGCCCGCGCCGTCTCGGCCTATTTCCTGTGGGCCGAGAGTGAACCCAAGCCTCTGCCCGTCGCCGACCGCACGGTGCCGAAGCTCGAGGTGCTCCGGCGCTTCTGGCACGGCCGCGAGGGGCGGTTCATCCTCTACCTCCTCTGCACGCAGTTTGCCGTCAACGCCGCCAACCCGTTTCTGAACCCCTATCTCATCAAGGAACTCAGGATCGAGCCCGGCCTCTTCGCGTGGCTGATCGCCGCGGTGACGGTCGGGCGCTTTGTGATGCTTCCGATGGTCGGGCGCTTTGCCAAGCGCCACGGCCCCGCGCGGACGCTCTGGGTCGGAGGCATCGGCATCGTCCCGCTCTCGCTGCTCTGGATTCTCGGCGGGCTGCCCAGCGACCCGAACCACGCCTTCGTCGTCATGCTGCTCGCGCAGTTCGTCGCGGGCCTGGCCTGGGCCTTCTGGGATATGGGCAGCTTCCTGCTCTTCTTTGACACCATCGATCCCGAGGAGCGATCGAGCATCCTCTCGACGTATCACTTTGCCAACTCGGTCTGCATCGCGGGCGGCTCACTTCTGGGTCTGGTCATCACGCGCGTCTCGGGCGACCAGACCGTGCCGTACGCCGCGATCTTCGCGATCTCTGCCGTCCTGCGCGGCTCGACGCTCGTGCTGCTGGGCCGCGCGATCCGACTGAGCGGCACTCCGGCGGCTGCCCGCGTTTCCTCCGACCCGAGGTCGGCCCCCGATGCGGGCGTGCTGCACGGCGAGCGCGAAGCTTCGTAAACGTCAGCAAAAACCCTCAAAGGCTTTCACCCTAGAGCAAGAGGCCTAAGCGATCTACGCACCCGAACGCCGTTCCAACGGGTATGCTCCCGCTGCGTTCGGTTTCAAGGAGTGCGACCCCGCGTGAATGCCCTGCCCCGCGAACCCGTGTCCACGGATCCGCACTTGAACGTGCTTGCCAAGCAAGCGCACGAGGCGGCCAATCTGACCACGGCGCTGCTGGGCGGACTCGAGTTGGTGTCGCTGGCCGCGTCGAGCGGAAAGAGCGTCGAGCCGCCGTTGAACACGGCCCGGCGTGCCGCCGAACGCATCGGTGAACTTGTTCGACGGATCGAGGCGGGCCTGCGCGCTAGCCCCGGTCCCACGTCCACTTCGTGAGGGCGCATGTTCGGAACCAACGACGCACACACGGGCAGCAACGGCCACGGCACAGCCAACGGCTCGAGCGCCCCCACCAAGGTTCGTGTCGTCGTTGCCGACGACCACGCGATGGTGCGTGAGACCCTCGCGGCCTGGCTGGGATCGCACGAGGACATCGACGTCTGCGCCGAGGCCGAGGACTCGCAGCAGGTGGTCGCCGAAGTCTCGCGCACGCAGCCCGACGTGCTGCTGCTGGACATCCAAATGCCCGGCGCCGATGCCTTCGCGACCGCGGCCGAGGTCCGCCGGATCTGTCCCGCGACGCGGATCGTCTTTCTCACGGCCTACCAGAGCGACACGCTGATCGATCGCGCGAGAGAGATCGGCGCCGTCGGATATCTGCTCAAGGGCCAGAACGTGAAGACGATCCGCGAGGGGATCCTTGCCGCGGCCTCAGGCGCGACGGTGCTCTCGCCCGAGATTCAATCGAGGCTGCTCGACCGGACCAACGGCGTCGCGCCGCGCGAGCCCGGGCGTCTGAGCCCGCGCGAGCTTGAGGTCCTGAGGCTGCTCGCGGTCGGACGGTCCAAGAAGGAAGTCGCGAAGGAACTGCATGTGTCGGTCAAGACCGTGGACAACCACACGACCAACATCATGACCAAGCTGGACATCCACGACCGCGTGCAGCTGGCTCGCTACGCGATCCGCGAGGGGCTGGTCAGCGCCTGAGCGCGCTCTGGCGCGGGTAGGATGCTCGCGTGAAGCCCAAGCCCCGGGCCGGAGCTCGGCCCGAAACAACACCGAAACGCCGATCCGCACCGGCCAGGCTCGCCGCGCACACGCACGGCCCGGGCTGTGATCACACGCACGCGGAGCATTCGAAAACGTCCGAGGCCCGCAGCGGCGTCGCGCGCGTTGAACGCGACACGCGCCAACGCCGGGCGATCCGCGAGGCGATCTCGGCGGCGGATCGGCCCCTGACGCCCGCGGAGATTCACGCGGGCGCGCGCGGACAGGTTCAGGGGCTCGGGCTTGCGACGGTCTACCGCACGCTGCGGATTCTGGCGGATGAGGGTGTAATCGCCGAGGTGCAGGTGCCGGGCGAGGCGCCGCGCTACGAGATGGCCGACAAGGCGCACCACCACCACTTCTACTGCCGATCGTGCGAGCGGGTGTTTGAGGTCGAGGGCTGCCCGGGCGACTTGGCAAGCCTGACGCCGCCGGGCTTCGCGCTCGACGGGCACGAGCTGCTGCTCTTCGGCACATGCGCGGGCTGTCGCTCAGGAGCGCGCGCATGAACGAGAACCACGACCGCGAGCGCTCGGGCGGGGGCGAGATTCCGCCATTGCCGCTGATGCCGCCGGTGCCCCCGCCACCGCCGATGCCCGAGTTCCCGACGATTCCCGCCCATCTCAAGAACCGCGAGCCCAAGCCGACGATCGTCGGCACGATGGGGCGCGACTCGTTCCGGCTCATGGGCGTCGCGCTCAACTTTGTCGGGCTCGTGGGCGGCGGCGTGCTGCTGGGCTGGCTGCTCGATCGCTGGCAGGGCTGGTCGCCCTGGGGCGTGCTTCTAGGCATGACGGTCGGCCTTGTCGGGGGCGGGTACAGACTCCTTAAGGAAACCGGGGCGCTGAACCCCGTCGAACCCACGCGCCGACCCATGCGCGGACCGGACCGCCCGGCGGACGGCAAACCGGACGCTTGACACCGGTGAATCGCGGACCGCGCGACTCAGAAACCTGCGCGGATCGACCTCGCCCGCGGGCGGGGATCGCTCGCCTCCCGCGGGCCGCACCGCTATCCTTCGGCCCCCGTCAGACCGTCCGGATCCGAACGCTCGGGTCGGTCGGTGTGAGGGGCGTCCGGACCGACGCGAAACTCGCGCGCACTCATGAACGATCAGGCCCATATCCCGGTGAAGAGCTTGCTGGCGGTCAGCGCGGTTGCGCTCGCGGCCGGGGGCCCGCTGGGCGCGTGGGCGGTGCGGTCGCTGGGCTGGCCCGAGTCGCCAGTGGCGTTCGAGCCGGCGATGATTGGGGCGGGGATCGTCGCGGGCGTGGGCGTGCTTTCGACGCTGGCGATGTCGGCCTATGCCGCGGGCATGCCCGGGCGCGTGGCGCAGGCGCTGCTGGCGGGAACGACGGTGCGGATCCTCGGGGTGCTGTTCATCGGGCTGATCGCGACGGCGCTGGTCGAGCGTGATCGGGCGATGTGGATGGGGCTTCTGGCGGCGGGGATGATCGGGCTGGTGTTGGACACCT
The DNA here is from genome assembly GCA_033763435.1 of Planctomycetota bacterium. Taxonomy (GTDB): domain Bacteria; phylum Planctomycetota; class Phycisphaerae; order Phycisphaerales; family UBA1924; genus JANRKN01. Next base: position 27,723 of record JANRKN010000158.1, on the reverse strand, counting down.
TGATTCTGATGAAGGCCGCCGGCGGCGGGGCGACGCCCCAGACCACGGGCGGATCGAAGGACGGCAACGCATGATCGACGCGAACCTCTTCACCCTTGCCGCGGACCCGATCAGCCAGGTCGTGAACCAGCGGTGGATCTCGGCCGAGGACGGCACGTGGCTCTGGTCGGCGCACCTGGGCAACCTGGTCGTCGCCGCGATCGTCACCGTCGGCATGCTCTGGTTCGCCGCCCGGCACATTCGCACGGGCCCCGAGAGCCTCGGCGCCGACCGCTACGTGACCAAGAACAAGTTCGCGCACTTCCTCGAAGTGCTCATCTGCTACATCCGCGACGAGGTCATCGTCTCGCTGCTGGGCAAGCGTGCGGCCAAGTTCGCGCCGTTCCTGCTCACGCTCTTCTTCTTCATCCTCGTCAACAACCTTCTGGGCATGCTGCCCATCTCCAAGGCGCTTTGGCTCATCTTCCCCGAGTGGAAGAAGGAGCACATCCTGCCCATCGGCATGACCGCGACCCAGAACCTGTGGATCACCGCGGCGCTCGCGGCGATCGCGTTCGTCGTGATCAACCTCGCGGGCATCCGCGAGCTGGGCATCGGCGGCTACCTCAAGCACCTCACGGCCGAGACGCCCCCCGCGCTCTGGCCCCTGATGATCCCGATCGAGATCGCGTCGACGTTCATCAAGCCCGTCGCGCTGGCCATCCGACTCTTTGCCAACATGACCGCGGGCCACGTGCTCATGGTCGTGCTGTACGGGTTTGCCGCGTCGGGTCTGATGCTGATCATCGACGGCGGGTTCGCGCTCAAGGGCGTGGGCACGCTGGTGACGATCGCGTCGGTCATCGGAGCGATCGGCATCTTCTTCCTCGAGCTCCTGGTGGCGTTCATCCAGGCGTTCGTCTTCACGTTCCTCACGACGGTGTTCATTTCGCAGCTCGAGCATCATGACGAGCACGGACATCATGATGCTCACGAGGGTCACGAGCACGCTCACGCGTGAATGACGGTCCCCGGCCCCTCCGCCCTTCGGGGCACCTCCGGGCCAATTCGAGCTTGTCGTCCGAGCATGTTTGCAGTGATTGGAGTTTGCACATGAAGAGCCTGATGAGCAAGGTGGTCCTGGGTATGGCGGCGCTGGCCGCGGCTCCCGCGATGGCGCTGGCGCAGAACGCTCCCGCGGCCGACGCCCTCGCCCGCGCGGCGAACACGGGCATCACGAACGGCAAGGCCATGGCCGCGATCGGCGCGGGCCTGGCGGTCGTCGGCGCCGCGATCGGCATCGGCATGATCGGCAAGGGCGCGGTCGAGTCGATCGCCCGTCAGCCCGAGGCCGCGGGCAACATCCGCGGTTCGATGATCCTGACGGCGGCGTTCGTCGAAGGCGCCGCGCTGTTCGCGATCGTCGTCTGCTTCCTCGCCCAGAACTACACCTTCTGAGCCGTTGGAACACTCACGCCGCGGGCCGGAGACGGCTCGCGACGTTTTCTCGGATCGACTTGCACACTCAGGCCGGGCCGCGTGCCCGGTCGTTCGACGGAGGCCTTGAAGTGATGCTCAGCACGACGATGAAGGTCCTGTCCCCGAAGGTTCTGGCCGCGGGCGCGGCGCTCTACACGCTGGCGTTCCTGCCCGCGGTCGCGGCGGCGGCCGAGGCCGGCGGCGACGCCCACGCGACGCAGAGCGTCATCGCCGACGCCAAGCAGGGCAAGATCGCCGGCGGCGTCGCGGTCGTGATCTTCCTGATCGTGTTCGCGGTGCTCGCGACCAAGGTGTGGCCGACGATCACCAAGGGGCTGAGCGACCGCGAGAACAAGATCCGCGACGAGATCGAGGCCGCGGAGATGGCGCGCCAGCAGGCCAAGGACGCGCTGGAGCAGTACCAGCAGGCGCTGGCGCAGGCGCGCGCCGAGGCTCAGAAGGAGATCGACAAGGCCCGCACCCAGGCGCAGGCGATCGCAGCGGACCTCAAGGCCAAGAACGAGGCGGACATCGCCGCGATGCGCGAGCGCGCCATGAAGGAGCTCGACACGGCCCGCCGAGCCGCGGTTGCCGAGGTCTACGCCCAGGGCACGCAGCTGGCGACGATGATGGCCGGCAAGATCCTCCGCCGCGAGGTCAACGCGGGCGACCAGAGCGCGCTGCTCGATGAGTCGCTCCGCGCGATGAACGCCTCGCGCAACTGAGCCCGTCCCACCCTTCGCCCCCGCCACCGCCCCCACCACGGCTTCGCACCACGTTCGATCAGCCTCGGCCTCGTTCGGAGACTCGCCCGATGCCCCTGACGCAGACCCAGCCCGACGCCGTCGCTCAGACCTACGCCCAGAGCCTGCTCGAAGTGGCGCACGCCCAGGGCGGGCGCGCGAAGGTCGAGGAGGTGCTGGGCGAGCTTGAGGACATCCTCGAACTGGCCCGCCAGGACGCGAAGTTCAGCGAGTTCCTCGCCTCGCAGGTCCTCCCCGTCAAGGCGCGCTCGGCCAGCCTCGGGCGTATCTTCAAGGGCCGGATCACCGACACGACGCTGAACCTGCTGCTGGTCCTCAACGCCAAGGACCGCCTGGCCCACCTGCCGGCGATCGCCTCGGCGTTCGACTCGCTCGCGCAGGCCCAGTTCGGGCGCGTCGAAATCGACGTCTTCACCGCGGACCCGATGAACCCCGACCAGACGCGACAGGTCCGCGACCGCATCGCCCAGGCGATCGGCAAGGACGTGATCGTGCACCCGTACACCGACGCCGCGATGATCGGCGGTATCCGCCTGCGGATCGGCGATCAGCTCATCGATGGCTCGATCGCGACCAAGCTTCGCAAGCTGCGCGACCAGCTGGGTGAGCAGGGCGCCGCGAGGATGCGCGCGGGCATGGGCGGCATCCTGGAGAACTGACCTCTCGGCCTCCTCCGTTTCCACCGCACCTATCGATCCCTCAACCCGCGGTCATTGCGCCGCGGGTTTTCGTTTGGCCGCGGGACGATCGGCCCTGTTCCGCGACCCCGTTCCGCGGCCCTGCTGGGGGATCATTCCTAGAATCGCCTGACACACCCGCGCCGTCCGGCCCTGCGCCTTCGCCAGCGGCCTTTGGCGCCTTCGGAGAGGCTCCCATGAGCAAGAAGAACATCACCCAGGTCGACGTCGCCGGCAAACGCGTGCTGGTCCGCGTCGACTTCAACGTCCCGATCGAGAACGGCCAGATCACCGACGACCGCCGGATCGCCTCGGCGCTGCCGACGATCAAGAGCATCATCGACCGCGGGGGCAAGGCGATCCTGATGTCGCACCTGGGCCGCCCCGAGGGCACGGGCTACAGCGCCGAGGACTCGCTCAAGCCCGCCGCCGAGCGCCTGAGCAAGTTGCTGGGCAAGCCCGTCGCGTTCCCCTCGACCGACTGCGTCGACGCCGCGTCCGCCGCCGCGGTGGGCGCGATGAAGAACGGCGAGGTCGTGCTGCTCGAGAACCTGCGCTTCCACAAAGCCGAGAAGAAAGGCGACGCGACGTTCGCCGGCAAGCTCGCGGCGTACGGCGACATCTACGTCAACGATGCCTTCGGCACCAGCCACCGCCCCGACGCGTCGATGGTCGCTGTCCCCAAGGCCATGGCCGGCAAGCCCCGCGTCGTGGGCCTGCTCGTCGAGAAGGAGATCAAGTTCCTCGCGGGCGCGCTCGCCGCGCCGGCCAAGCCCTTCGTCGTCGTGCTCGGCGGCGCGAAGGTCTCGGACAAGATGGCCGCGATCGAACACCTCCTGCCCAAGGCCTCGGCGCTGCTCGTGGGCGGCGCGATGGCGTACACGTTCCTCAAGGCCCTGGGCCGCAATGTGGGCAAGAGCCGCGTCGAGGAAGAGCGCCTGGCCGACGCCAAGCGCGCGCTCGACCTCGCCGCGAAGCTCAAGGCCGAGCTGCACCTGCCGATCGACCACGTCTGCTCGACGCAGTTCGATGAGAAGGCCGGCGACATCGAGGTCTTCGACGACAACATCAAGGATGGGTTCATGGGCCTGGACATCGGCCCCAAGACCCAGACCAAGTATGCGCTGATCCTCCGCAAGGCCAAGACGATCGTCTGGAACGGCCCGATGGGCGTCTTCGAGTGGGCCCCGTTCCGCGCGGGCACCCAGCAGGTCGCCAAGGCCATGGTCGAAGCGACCAAGAGCGGCGCGACCACGATCGTCGGCGGCGGCGACTCCGCGGCCGCGGTCGAAGAGTTCAAACTCGCTGACGGCTTCAGCCACGTCTCGACCGGCGGCGGCGCCTCGCTCGAGATGCTCGAAGGCAAGAAGTTCGAGTCCGTCGACCTGCTCGACAACGCCTGAGCCCGAGACGCTCAGTTCGATTCTTCAGCGCCCCGCGGCACTCGCCCGGGGCGTTTTCGTTGGTCTGCGACGCGCTCGCTCAGCCGCGCCCGAAGAGCTTCTCCAGCTCACGGATCGTGAGCCGGATGCTCGTGGGCCGCCCGTGCGGGCAGTTGCTCGAACGCTCCACCGCGTCGCGCAGCTCGACGAGCTTGTCCAGCTCCGTCGGCGTGAGCCGATCGCCGGCCTTCACCGCGGCCTTGCAGGCCATCATGTCCAGCACGTCGCGGAACGCCTCTTCGCGGCGCGCGGCCGACGAATCGTCCGCGAGCCGCTCGAACAGGTCGGGCAGAAACTCGCCCGGCTCCACTCCCCGATCGAACAGAAACGTCGGGAACGCCCGCACGCCCAGGCTCCGCGGCCCCAGCGCCTGCACATCGAGCCCCAGCCGCTCGAACATCGGGCGATGCTGCTCGATCTGCTCAACCACCACGGGCGCGACATCGACCACCGCGGGCACGAGGAGTGCCTGACCCTCAAGGTTGCCCTCGCCTAGGCGCGCGAGCAACCCCTCGAACATCACGCGCTCGTGCAGCGCGTGCTGGTCGATGATCACCACGCCCTGCTCGTCCTGCGTCACCAGGAACGAGTTGTGCACCTGCAGAATCCGATCGATCGGCTTGGGGGCGGTCAGGCTCGGCTCCGTCGGTAACGCTCCGCTCGCCGCGGGCAAAATCGGCGCGGACAAACCCGGCGCGGGCGACGCCGACACAGGCGGCGCGAGAGGCAAAGAGGTCACCCCGTCCGCACTGTTCGACGGCGCGGCGGACTCCAGCAGGCTCGCGGGCGCGGGCGCGGGCGCATCCAGCGCGGCCTTCATCTGCTGATAGTCAAACCGCCCCTCGGGCTGCGCCGCCGGCCGCGAGAAGAAATCAATGAACTTGCGCCTCGCGCTCTCGGCATCGATCGCGGGCGCCCCCGCGGCCAACCCCGCCCCGGGCATGATCGCGCGCTCTTCGCCGGGCCTGAGGCTGCGTGAGATGCTCGCGAACGTCGGCGTCAGATCGGCCGCACGCAGCGCACGGCGGACCGCTTCGAGCACCACCGAGTGGATCAGGCTCGAATCGCGGAAGCGCACCTCGGCCTTCGCGGGATGGACATTCACATCCACCGCGCCCGGGGGCATGTCAATCAGCAGCACGGCCGTCGGATAGCGCCCGGGCTCGATGATCCCGCGGTACGCCTCGGCGATCGCGTGCTGGATCGTCCGATCGCGCACGGCGCGCCCGTTGATGAACACATGCTGGCTCTTGTTCGTGGGCCGCGCGATCGAGGGCCGGCCCACCAGCCCCCACAGCAGCACGCGGAAGGGCGAGCCCGGGCGGTCGATCTCGTCGCTCGACACTTCGAGCAATTGATCGCGCAGCTCGCCGCCCAGGATCGCCACCGCGCGCTCGGCCGGGGTCTGATCCCGCGGCAAGTCCATCGCCTTGCGCCCGTCGCACACCGCCTCGAACGCGACGTTCGGGTGCGCCATCGCCAGGTCCTTCAGCGCGTCGAGGCACCGCCCCTGCTCGGTCGGCACGGTGCGGAGGAACTTGCGCCGGGCGGGCGTGTTGAAGAACAGCGTCCGCACCGTGATGCTCGTGCCCACGGGCCCGGCCGCGGGCTGCACGGGCTGCGCGACGTTACCTTCGACGCGGAGCACCGAGGCCTGCGCGCTCGCGGGCGTGCGTGAGCGGATCTCGACCCGCGCGACCGACGCGATCGAGGCCAGCGCCTCGCCCCGGAAGCCCAGCGTCGCGACGTGCTCCAGATCCTCCGCTGAATCGATCTTGCTCGTCGCGTGCGGCGCGACCGCGAGCGGCAGGTCGTCCGGCTCGATGCCCGACCCGTCGTCGACGATCCGCACCAGCTCGATCCCGCCCTGCTCGAGCTCCACGCGGATGCGCGTCGCGCCCGCGTCGAGACTGTTCTCGACGAGTTCCTTGACGACCGAGGCCGGGCGCTCGACGACCTCGCCCGCCGCGATCTGGTTGGCCACCAGCGTCGGCAGGGGCTTGATCCGCCGGCGCTTGGCCGCGGGGAGAATGTCGGGACCCGTCGTCACGGAGCGACTATAGAGCCGCCGGGCCGGGCCCTATCCTCGTGCATGGCAGACACGATTTTCGGCAAGATCATCCGCGGGGAGATCCCCTGCCACAAGGTCTACGACGATGCGCGGGTGATCGCGTTTCTGGACATCGGCCCGGTCTCGTGGGGGCACACGCTCGTGGTGCCCAAGGAGCCGGCGGTGACGCTCGATCAGCTGAGCGACGAGAGCGCCGCGGCGCTCGGGCGCGCGCTCCCGCGCATCTGCCGCGCGGTCATGCAGGCCACGGGCGCCACCGCGTACAACGTCCTGCAGAACAACGGCAGCCTCGCCCATCAGGCCGTGATGCACGTGCACTTCCACATCATCCCCAAGCACAACGACGACCCCGAAGGGGGACTGGGCATCGGCTGGCCCTCCGACAAGCTCGACTCCAAGCGCGGCGCCGAACTGGCCGCGACGATCCGCGCCTCGCTCGGCCAGTGACCGACGCCCGCCCCGCCTCACTCATGCCGGAGTGACGTGCTCACCGCTGGCAGCGTCACCACTGCGCCGGCCGTGGTCCTGAGCACGATCTCGCCCGCGGGATCGATCGACACCACCTCGCCCGTGTGCTCGCGCCCGTCGTGCACAAAGGTCCGTACCGAACCGCGCAGAATGTCGAGCCCCGTCCACGCCCTCGCAAGCGCCTCGGCGGGCTCTGCGAGCGCGCGGTCGAGTTCGATCGTCAGACGCTCGAGCACCTCCAGCCTCGACACGCCCGCGCCGAGCTGCGCGAGCGACACCGCCCGGCCCCGCAGCGCCTCGGACCAGTCGGCATCGCGGTGCAGCACGTTGATGCCGATGCCCACGAGCGCGAGCCGGTCCGTCTCTTCGATGAGCACGCCCGAGACCTTCCGCTGCGCGCCCCGGAACTCGACGACGTCGTTGGGCCAGCGCAGCCCGAGGGCCGAAGGCGCTGCAAGGAACGCGGCGCACGCGCGACACGAGGCAAGCCCCGCGGCGATGGAGAGCACGCCCGCGCTGCGAGCCTCGACCACGAACGTCACCGCGACGCCCAGATGCGCCGAGTCGGCCCACGCGCGCCCGAGCCGGCCCCGACCGGACGACTGCCGACCGGCGGTGACCATCAGCCCGGGCCGATCGCCCGCGGCCAGCCTCGCGGCATCCTGCGTCGAACCCGTCTCGGCCAGCACCCGCACGCGATCGATCACGCGCACGCCGTTGCGGCGGATCGTCTCTTCCAGCCGATCGGCCCAGAGATGCAGCGCCGGTTCGGTCATGGGGTCAGTCATGAGTTCAGGGGATCGATGTCCAGCCCCAGGTCCAGCGAGACCGCGCCGTGCGTCAGCGCGCCGACGCTGATGCGATCGACGCCCGTCGCGGCAATCTCGCCAATCGTCGCCAAACTCACGCCCCCCGAGGCTTCGAGCCCGATCTCGGGCCGGCGCGCATCGCGTAGCCGCACCGCCTCGCGCAGCCGTTCCGGCCCCATGTTGTCCAGCAGCGCCAGATCCACCGTCCCGATCGGCAGCGCCAGAAGCGCTTGAAACTGTTCGAGCGCGTCGACCTCGGCCTCAACGAACGCGAGCGCATGGCGGGCGCGCGCCCGCGCCGACGCCTGCGCGACGAGCCTCGCAAAGTCCTCGGGCGACCCACACGCCGCGACGTGATTGTCCTTGATGAGCATCGCGTCGTGCAGGCCCAGCCGGTGGCTCAGCCCCCCACCGCAGCGCACCGCATACTTCTCCAGCATCCGCAGGCCAGGCGTGGTCTTGCGCGTGTCGTACACCACGGGCCTTCCCGCGGCGCGGACAAACTCGGCCGTGCGTGTCGCGATGCCGCTGAGCCGCGAGACGAGATTCAGCGCGGTGCGCTCGATCGCCAGGATCGACCGCAGAGGCCCCGCGAACTCGCCGAGCGTCTGCCCGGGGGCGATCGGCGCGCCGTCCTCGGCGGCCGGGACGAACGTGACCGCCGGGTCGAAGACGCTCAGAATGTCCGGGATCGCCTCGAGCCCCGCGAGCACGCCTGCTTGTCGCGCCCGCAGCACCGCCCGCCCGCGCGTGCCGACGGCGATGGTCGCTTCGCTGGTCACGTCGCCCGCGTCCGCGAGGTCCTCGTCGCGCGCCAGTTCCAGCAGCCGACGGACCAAGCCCCCCGCCGCGAGGGCGCGGTAGAGCTCGGGCAGCGCGAGGCGGTTGACGTCCTGAAGGCGAGCGCTCGTCACGTCGGATGCTATGGGCTCGACCTACCATCCGCCTCGCTCCTCGACCTCGCTCTTGTCGGGGAGCAACGGAGGCTTCTCATGGGTCTGCTCGACGGCAAGGTCGCTCTCGTGGTCGGCATCGCCAACGACCGCTCGTACGCGTGGTACATCGCCCAGTCGCTCATGGAGCATGGCGCGAGGCTGGCCTTCACCCACCTTCCCGGCGAGAAGAACGAGCGCCGCACGCGCAAGGCGATCGAAGAACTCGGCATCAAGGACCCCTGGCTCTGCCCGCTCGATGCTTCCAGCGATCAGCAGATCGACGAGTGCTTTGCCAAGTTCAGCCAGTCCTTCGACGCGCTGCACATCCTCGTCCACTCCATCGCCTTCGCCGACCGCGACTGGCTTCAGGTCGGCAAGTTCACTTCCACGCCCCGCGCGGCCTATCTCAGCGCCATCGACGTCTCCGCCTACACGCTCGTGGGCCTCGCCCAGCGCGCGCGACCGATCATGGCTCGCTCGGGCGGCGGCGCGATCATGGCGATGAGCTACTACGGCGCCGAGAAGGTCGTGCCCGGGTACAACGTCATGGGCGTAGCCAAGGCCGCGCTCGAGTGCACCGCGCGCTATCTCGCGTCGGAACTGGGTGCCGAGAAGATCCGCGTGAACGTGATCTCGGGCGGGTACCTCCGCACGCTGGCCTCCTCGGCCGTGGGCGGCACCGACAGCATGGCCGAGCACGCGGTGATGCGAGCGCCGCTTCGCCGGGGCGTGGAGGGCGGCGACGTCGGCAAGACCGCCGTGTACCTCGCGTCGGACCTCTCGTCGGGCGTCACGGGCGAGACCATCTACGTCGACTGCGGCGTGAGCACGATCGGCGTCTGAACTCGGGCCAGTTCACCCCCACCCCGCTCCCCCCAAAGCCGGTGCGCGTCCGCGCACACAGACCTGTTCGGGTGCGATAACCGGGCCAACCCCGCGGAACTGAAGCCGCGTTGGGCCAGGATCCGATGCTTTAAGTGTGCCCGTGCCCTCGTTCAGCCCGTTGAACTCCGCCGCGATGCCTCAGGCCGCGGCCGGGGCCATCGCGCGCAACGTGGCGCAGTCCAAGCCCGTCCAGACCAAGGTCAACGATCCCATCCGGCGCAAGCTCGAAGAGGACGTTCTGGATCTCGAAACGACCGGAGTCGAGACCGATCAGGCCGTCCGCGGCTCGGCGGGCAATGGACAGGAACAGGCCCGCAAGGACCGTCAGGAGCACGCGTTCGTCCGTCAGGACAAGCGCCGCGAGCAGGTCTCGCGCCCGCGGATCGATCTCCGCGGCTGAGAGCCCGTCGGCCCGCGCCCCTGCAACTCAGGACCTGAACCTCACGCGGCCTTCGCACGCGCGGTCGCGTCCGCCCCGAGGCTGCCGGCGGTGTCGCGTGAACCTTGGGCCGCGCTGAGTCGGTCGAGCTCCCGCAGCATGCGCTCGAGCGTTGCGCACTCCTGCTCGAGCTCGATGAACCGGGCGCTGAATCGAAGGTCCTCGCAGAGGTCCTCGCGGAGGAACGTGCGTCGATCGGGCTCGGCCGCGGCATGGAGCATCACCAGCCCCGCGCCGAACAATCCCACCGCGCCGCCGCCGGCCTCCGAAGCCGACTCAAGGATCGCGTCCTGCACGCCCACCCGGTCGGGCAGCGTCGCCGAATGCATCGCGGCCCACGCGCGCCCCGCGGCCTGGATCGCGTGCTCATCCGCAAGGTCATCCAGCCGCGCCGCCGTCAAGGCGAGCAGCACCACCGGGTCCTCGCTGCGCCCGCGATCAACACGCTCGATCAGCGCGCGCCGATCCGCAAACGAGCAGACCGCGCCCTCGGCGCCCGCCTCCTCGCCCGCGTGCAGCCCCGCGGCATACGACGCCACGACCCGCGCCGCGATCTGCGCGACCTCACCCGCGCGCGCCTGCTCGACACGCCGGGCCAGCGCGCTGAACGCGCTGAAGATCAGGTCGGCCTCGCGGCGAACCTCGAACATGGACTCGGACGCTCTCTCGCGCGCGGTCTGACAGACGGGCGCGCGCCCCGCGAGCCGGTCGGCGGTCGTGAGCCGCTCATCGTGCCGGGCGAGCAGCGCTGCCAGGTCGACGAGCGCCCGCGTGAGGCCCACCGAGCCCGGCTCGAACGCCGAGGCCGGAAGCGTGACCTGCGCCGGGTCCACGCGGCGGGCGAACAGCGTGTGCAGCGCCAGGGGCCTGGGCTCGGCCCAGTCGAACCAGCCCGCCTCGGTCGCGGCGCCGGGGGCTTCCGCGGCGATGATCCGGAACCGCGTCGCTCCATCTCCCTCCTCGGAGATGATCGCCGCGTCCAGACCCAGCCCGCGAACCGCCCGGCCCGCCTCGTCCCCCTCCAGCGCCCGCCGGCCCGCCTGAGACAGCGTGCAGAACTCAAGCCCGTCAGACTCACCCATCCCTGCCCCACCAAGCCCCACCGAACCCGTCAGAAGGCCCGCCAGAGGCTTAGGGAGCCCCACGCCGACCTTCAGCGCCCTCCGGACGCCCCAGGGCAGCCCGGCCCGCGGCAAGGCCACGCCCCGCCGCTCGAGCACGCCCTCGATCGCGTACGCCGAGGCGCTCACGAGCCCGATCACGCCCCGGACGAGGCTGTTCGAAGGCCAGTTCGTGTCCGGAAACGCGAACGAGGGGGATTCGGGCTGGGCAGTGTCGGTGCGCGCGTGAGCCATGACCGGCAGATCGGCCAGGGGGCCCGGGGTGTGTACGGGCGTGCCTCAAAGTCCCGCGGTAGAGCGGCGCCCTTCGCGGGTCGGGCCGACTGTGCCGTCGGTACGGGCGGGCCCACGGGCGGGAGAACTTACCCGCGAAAGAACTTACCCACGAAAGAACTTACCCACGGAAGAACTTGGCAATGGCATGGACCGTGACGGCCCGGCCGATCGCCGCGATCGACTCCGTGAGCGGGATGTGCTTGGGGCACACCTTAACGCAGTTCTGGGCGTTGCCGCAGTCGTTCACGCCGCCGGGGCCCATCAGCACGTCGAGCCGTTCGTCCTTGAGCTGCTTGCCCGTCTCGTGCTCGTTGAACAGTCGCGCCTGACTGATCGCGTGCGGGCCGATGAACGCGCTGTCCCAGTTCTTCGGGTCTTCCTCGAGATTGAACTGCGGGCACGCCTCGAGGCAGCAGCCGCAGGACATGCACTCGGAGAGCTTGTAGCGCGTCTCCTGCTTCGCGGGCGATTCCTTGGGCCCGGCGCCCAGCGAGTACGTCCCGTCGATCGGCACCCACGCCTGCACCCGGCGCAGGTTGTGGAACACCCGCTCGCGGTCGACCCACAGGTCGCGGATCACCGGGAACTTGCTCATGGGCTCGAGCGTGAGCACGTCGCCCTCGTTCGGCGCGTAGTCATCGATCAGCGCCGAGCACGACTGGCGCACCATGCCGTTGACGACCATCGTGCACGCGCCGCAGACTTCTTCGAGGCAGCCCGAGTCCCAGACGACCGGCACCGTGCGCTGGCCCGACGTCGTCACTGGATGCGCCGCGATGTGCTGAAGCGTCGAGATCACGTTCGCGCCCGGCGGCACCGGGACCTTGAACTCCTCCCACCGCGAGGGCTTGCCCGGCCCGTCGCAGCGCTTGATCCGCACGAGGATCGTCCGGCCCGCCTTCGCGCGCTTGCGGCTGGCCAGGCGCTGGGCGGAGAGTTCATCGACGTTGGTGAAGGTGCTCAGCATGGTGCTCAGGTGTTCGCGTGAGGGTGCGGGTCAGAGTCGGCAGGGCGTGTGTCGTCAGACGCCCGCCAGCGCGGGCTTGGGGGCAGAGGCTTCGGACTTCTTGTCGTCCTTCTTGCCGTAGGTCCGGGCCGTCGGGGCAATCAGGTCGGCGTCGATCGGCTGGAACTCGAGGCTCACCCGGTCCGACGCTGCGTCGTAGCGCGTGACGCTGCTCTTCATGAACTCCGCGTCGTTGCGGGTGGGGAAGTCCTCGCGATAGTGGGCGCCGCGGCTTTCGCGACGCTCGAGCGCCGCGAGCGCGACCGCGTCGGCCATGATCAGCATGTCGCCGACCGCGCGGGCGTACGAGAGCGACTGGTTGGACCACGCCGCGGCATCCGACAGCACCGCGCGCGAGTAGCGCTCCTTGAGCTCGGCGATCTTCTTCTGACACTGCCGCAGGCGAGCGTCTGTCCGCACAACGGTGCAGGCCGCGGTCATTTCCTCGCCCAGTTCCTTGCCGATCAAGTACGGATTCGTCGCGTCGTCCTGCGCAGCGCCGACGGTGCCGGTGAGCTTCTTGACGAGGTTTTCCTGTGAGGCGACGCCCGCGTCGAACGCGCTCTGGGGCGCCGCGGCCGAGCCCTGATTGGCCTTGACCACGTCCTGAACGTAGTTCACGACCGACACGCCGCAGAAGAGCCCGTCGAAAATGCACGAGAGCAGCGCGTTCGCCCCCAGGCGGTTGGCGCCGTGGTACGCGAAGTTGACCTCGCCGAAGGCGTACAGCCCCGGCACGTTGGTCATCATGTTGTTGGGGGCGCCGATCGACATGCCCTGGCCCGGGCGGGCGTCCAGCGGCGCGGGCGAGCCCGACTTGTGCTTGGGCAGGGGCTGGTTGGGGGCGTACGCGCCCTTGGTGAACTGCGTCCACAGGCCGCCCATCGTGTAGTGGACGCTTGGGAAGATGCGCATCGGCGTCGAACGCGGGTCATCGCCCACGAACTTCTCGTAGATCTCCAGGATGCCGCCGAGCTTCTTGTCGAGGTACTCGCGGGGCTTGTGGGTGAGGTCGAGATAGACCTGGTTCTGGCCCATCACGCCCATGCCCTCGTTGACGCAGATCGCGAAGATCTCGCGCGTCGCGATGTCGCGGGGGACGATGTTGCCGTAGGCGGGGTACTTCTCTTCGAGGAAGTAATAGCGCTCGGCCTCGGGGATCTGCTTGGGGTCGCGCGTGTCGCCCTTCTTGCGGGGCACCCAGACTCGCCCGCCCTCGCCTCGGGCCGACTCGGACATCAGGCGGGTCTTGTCAGCGCCCGGGATCGCGGTCGGGTGGACCTGGATCATCTCAGGGTTGCCGTACCACACGCCCGCGCGGAAGCAGCGCGCCGCGGCCGCGCCGGTACAGATCACGCTCTGCGTGCTCTTGCCGAAGACCAGCCCGTTGCCGCCGGTCGCCATCACGACCGCGTCGGCGCGGAACGAGCGGATCTGCATCGTCCGCATGTCCTGCGCCACGATGCCCACGCAGCGCCCATCCACGATCACCGGCGCGAGGAACTCCCAGAACTCGTACTTGTTGACCTTGCCCTCGGCCTCGTAACGCCTCGTCTGCTCGTCAAAGGCGTACAGAAGCTGCTGACCCGTCGTCGCGCCGGCAAAGTGCGTCCGCTTGAAGAGCGAACCGCCGAACAGCCGCAGGTCGCGGTAGCCCTCGCTCGTGCGGTTGAAGGGCACACCCATGCGGTCGAGCAGGTCGATGATCCGCGGCGCCCAGTTGGCCATCTCCAGCACCGGGTGCTGGTCAGCGAGGAAGTCCCCGCCGTAGATCGTCTCGTCGAAGTGCTCGTACTCGCTGTAGCCCTGCTGACGGGCGACCTCGTTGCACGCGTTGATGCCGCCCTGCGCGCACACGCTGTGGCTGCGCTTGACAGGCACCATCGAGAACAGGTCCACGCTCAGGCCCGCCTCGGCGATTCGCACCGAGGCCGAAAGACCCGCCAACCCACCGCCGACGACGATCACGCGCTGCTGCGACATGCTTCAACCTCGCTCAACCCCACCACCACCACCGCCCCCACCTTCCCCACCTGCCCCACCACCGCATTCACCCGCTCTTGATGTGCTGATGCGGAATTCGTCCGACCCGCCCCACTGGATGAGGGCCGGATGAGGGGCGGATCAGGGGCCCCTCGGCGGGCCCGGCCCGCCCGGCTCAAGGCGTGTTCTGGGACGGCACCGTCTCCGCGAGCCGTTCCGGTGCCTGCGCGGGCGCCGAGGCCGCCGGGGTGCTCAGGAGCTTCTTCTCGACCGCCGCGGCCTGGTCAAAGGACAGCGTCTTGAAGCCGATGAGCGACGCCCACGCCATGCCCATGAGCCCGACGCCCAGCGCCGCACACGCGTAGCCCCAGCGCTGCTGAGCCGTGCGCGAGACCGTGAGGCCCCACGTGATCGCCGCGGTCCAGAGCCCGTTGGCAAAGTGGAAGACCAGCGCCGTGACGCCCACGAAGTAGAAGATCGAAACGACGACGCCCCACACCGTCCAGCCCGTGGTGCTGCCCTGAAGCGCCGCGACCATCGTCGAGACCGACTGCTGGTGCGACCACTTTGTGCCGCCCGGCACCAGGAACGTCCAGCCCCAGCGCAGCGTCGCGACGTGGTAGAAGATGTACAGCACGCCGATGTACCCGCTCATCCGCTGCAGCCAATAGCGGAAGTTCCCGCCGAAGCCGTACGACGCGGTGTTCGACCGGCCCGAGCGGGCGTAGATGATGCCGAAGATCGAGTGGAAGGCGATCGAGAGCCAGAGCACGATCTCAATGAGCAGCAGGTGCGGAATCTGCTCGTTGATCCACTTCACTTCTTTCCAGAAGTACGCGACGCCACCTTCGACGAGCGAGTAACCCTCGCCCTCGGCACGCAGGCCGAACTTGCCCCACACGATCGACGAGTTGGTCACCAGGTGCGCGATCAGGAACAGGCCGATCGGCACAATGCCCGTCAGCGAGTGCAGCCGACGGAGCAGGAAATGGTGCTTGTCGAGGACCGACTGGGACGCCGCGCCGGACTGAGAAGAGCCGGACTGGGAAGAGCTGGACGGAGAGGCTGACACGAGATCGGTCCTTTCGTCGCGAGGGTCGGGCAGTCGGCCCGGCCTCGAAATCCATCACGAGAGACTCAGAACTTCACGGGCCCGGCGCCCGAGCCCGGGCCGGACGTGCCGCCGAAGGACATGCCGCCGCTCGGCCCCATGCTCGGCCCCGGTCCTGGGTTCAGGTTCAACGTCGGCGCCCCACCCAATCCGCCGCCCATCGCCCCGCTGGCAGACTGCGGCTTGAGCCGGCCTTCCTGCACCGCCTTGGCGACTTCCTTCGAGACCTCGACAAACTCCATCCGGAGCTCGTGCCCCATCTTCTGGAGCATCGTCGATTCCTCGGCCGTCAGGTTGCCCTTGGTCTTCTGCTCCACCACGCCCAGCAGGTCAATGTGCAGCTTGGCCATGTCCAGCGCCACGACCGCCCGCCCCGAGCGATCGGGGAACGCGCCCATATACAGCAGCGCCTGGCTCGCAAGCAGGCTCAGCAGGTCCTCAAAGCCGATCGGGCGGTTGTCGTCCGCCGGGGCCTTGCCCGAGGCCGGGGCGCCCGCGGTCGACGCCGCCTTGGCTTCCGCCGCGGCCGCGACCTTGGCCTTCTCGGCCTGCGCTTGGGCCTTCCAGTCCGAATCGATGATCAGTTTCGGGGCTTCGCCGGAGGACATCGCACGCTCCTTGCACCACCGCCCAAACCCACCCTCATCCGAACCGTTGCTCCCGATCGGGAACCGGACGATCCTAGCAACTTCCGTCCGCGTTTTCGCACCCGGCCAGCCCTTGGACGCTCCCCCGGCCGCCCGCGCGCCCCATACCCACCCGCGAACCTTTCCCCGCCCCGGCGGGTACCATCCACCGATGCACCACCTTCGCGGGTCGGGACGGATTCCTTCGCAACTCGTGAACGCACGCCTGCTCAGGCAGGTCGCCCCGGCGCTCGGCCTGACCGCCCTCGCGCTGCTCTCAGGCTGCGGCACCGTTCGCTCGGCCATCGACGGCACTCCCGCCGTCCGCGCCAACGACTTCGTCGACCCCCAAGCCGCCGCGCCTTCTGCCGCCCCCGCCGCGTCGAACGAGACCGCGACGCGCGTGGTCGATGATTCGGCCCGCACCAATCCCGTTTCGGGCCCGCTCGCCGCGAGCGAGGGCATGATCGACGTCACCGCACAGACCGGCGCGCCCGAGGCCCTCAGCCCCGCCGCCCGCCCCGTGGGTCAGGCGATGCTCATTGACGCCAAGGTCGGCGACGTGAATGCCCGGCCCGTCTTCGCCTCGGCCTTCCTCGACACCATGGGCGAGCGCCTGCGCGCCGAGGCCGTCAAGCGCCCGCCCGACGAGTGGCGCGCCTGGGCCCGCAAAGAGATCACCGACCGACTCAACCAGTTCATCCGCGACGAGCTGCTCCGCGCCGAGGCCATGCAGCGTCTGAGCCCCGAGCAGAAGCTCGGCTTCCTCGCGTTCATGGAAATGATGCGCAAGGACCTGTTCGCCCGCACAGGCGGTTCCCAGGCCGCGGCGCGCGAAGAGCTCATGGCCGAGCGCGGCATCAACGACGACCAGTGGCTCCGCGAGCGCGAGAAGGAAGAACTCATCCGCTTCCAGATCTCGTCCGAGGTCGACCCGCGCGTCGTTGTCAGCACGCGCGACATGCGGCTGACGTACGAGAAGTATCAGGACGTCTTCAACCCCGCGCCCAAGGCCCTGTTCCGCATCATCCGCATCCCCAAGGCGCGCGTCGAGACCGACCTTGCCGAGGTTGATCGCCGACTCAAGGCGGGCGAGGCGTTCACCGAGATCGCCTAGACCGAGCTGAACAGCTTCAAGCGCGCCGAGGCCGGTCAGGTCTCGGACAAGCCGCCCGAGATCAAGGGCGCGATCAGCGAGGGCACCTGGTTCGCCGACAGCGTGCGGAACAACGCCGCGCGCCAGCTCACGCCCGGCAACTGGATCGGCCCCTATCGCGCGGGCGAGGACTTTGAGTACCTCGCGATGGACGCGGTCGAGATCGTCCAGACCTCGTTTTACGACTCGCAGATGCTCATCGAAGACCGCCTGCGCTCGGCCCGGCGCGAGCAGGAGCTGAGCCGCTACGTCGAGCGCCTGAAGCAGCAGGCCTCGTTCACCGAGGTCGATGAGATGGCCTCGCGGCTGGTCGAAATCGCTGCGGAGCGGTACCTCCCCTCGGGTGGCGCGCCGGCGAGCAGCGGGCGCTGAACATGCCCGGGCCGCTCTTGCGCCTCTGGGGATGGTGGCGCCGGCTGTTTCGGGCCGATCCTCGCACCGCCAACCAGCGCACGGGCGCGCGCGCCGAGTCCCTGGCTGCCGACTATCTCCGCGCGAAGGGCTTTGACGTGCTCGAGCGCAATCTCCGCGTCGGGCGCGACGAGGCCGACCTGATCTGCCGCGCGCCGGGCGGGACGTTCTTCGTTCTCGTCGAGGTCAAGGCCAAGACGCCCACGCGCGGGCGGGGCTCGGCCATCCCCGCCGACGCGCGGATCGATCGGCGAAAGAGAAACGCCCTGAGGCGGCTCAGGGCGTATCTCATGCGTTCCAGAGGCTGGCCCGCGGTCCGGGTCGACGTCGTGACCGTCGAATTCACCGACCCGCCGACAATCCGGCACTTTGCCGGTCAGGGGCTCTAGCAGCCAATCCGTTACTTCACGACCACGATCCGCGGCATGACAAGCATCACGCGCTCTTCGCGCATCTGAATCAGGGCCGAAAGCTGCGAACGCACCTGCGCAAACGCGCGCGGGCCCATGATCGCCTCGAGCCCAGCGAGCCCGATGCTCGCGACGTTCGCGGCGTTGGCCGACGCCCCGCCGACCGGCGCGGACGCCATGCCGGGCAGGAAGCCCTTGAGCATCTCATCGAGGCTCCGCGGCCCCGGATAGTCGCGGACCTCGTAGTCCTCGAGGCCCAGCTTCGACGCAAGCGCCGTCACCGCGTCGTGCAGCCCGCCGATCTCATCGACCATCTTGAGCTCGCGCGCCTGCGTGCCTGCAAACAGCCGTCCCTCGGCCGTCTTCTTCAGATCAATCCCGGGCCGGCCCGCGCTCACGCGCGAGGCGAACAGGTCGTACGTCTCGGTCATCTTCTGGCGCACCAGCTCACGCTCCTGGGGCGACCAGACGCTCTTGGTGCTCATCATCGACGCCATCGGCCCGCGCGAGCGCTCGACGACGCCGGCCTTGACCATGTCGTACAGGCCCTGCATCACGAACTTGCCCCCGACGACGCCGATCGAGCCCACGATGCTCGAAGGATTCGCGAAGACCTTGTCGCCCCCCACCGCGATGTAGTATCCGCCGGACGCGGCCATCGACCCGATCGAGACGTACACCGGCTTGGTCTTCGCGACGCGCTTGAGGCCCTGCCAGATCATCTCGCTCGCGGTCGCCGAGCCGCCCGGCGAATCGATCCGCACCACCACACCCTTGACCAGCTCTTCCTTCTCGATCTCGGAAAGCGCCTTGCGGATGGTCCGGCTGCCGACGCTTCCGCCCCCGCCCAGCAGGCCGCCCGCCGAGCTCTCGCCGTCGACGATCGAGCCGGTGATGTGAACGACCGCGATCGTCGGACCCGTGGGCGTGTTGTCGGGCTGCTGCCCGAGCTTGGCCAGCAGCGCGAACGGGTTGGACATGTCGAGCGACGACTCAGGCTCACCCGCGATGGGCGCCGCCCAGCTCACCTTCGCGCCCGTGACCTTCTCGAGGTGCGCGGGCAGGTCGGGCAGATCGATCTGCGCGTCGATGAGCTTGGCCTCGATCGCGCTCTGGCCCGAGGCCATCCACGCGGACTTCATCGCCGCGTCCAGCCCCGCGTCGTCGAGCTTGCGCCCGGCCTTGAGCGTCGCGCGCTGATTGGCGTAGAGCCCGTCGAGCATCGTGTTGATCGACTCATCCCACGTCGGGCTCGGGGCGCTCCGCGCGAACATCTCGCTCGCGCCCTTGTAATCGCCCACCTGCACGAAGTCCGCCTTCACGCCCACCCAGCCCAGCGTGTCGGCCAGGAACATCTCCTCCATGTGCATGCCCGGCAGCGTCACCGACCCGCCCGACTGCATCACGATCTGATCGGCATACGCGCCCAGGGTCAGCTCTGCGGGCCCGAAGTTCTCGGCAAACACATGAACCTTCGTCCCCCCCTCGCGCACGTACCGCAGCGCGGCGCCCAGCTCCTCGATCTGCGTGCCGTTCAGCTGCAGGTCCTTCACCTGCACCACGATGCCGCCCAGGTCGTTGTCGCGCGCCTCGCGCACGGATTCGATCATCTGCCTGAACAGAGGCTTCTCGGCGCCGAAGAGCCACTCGAAGCCCTCGGGTGCTTCGAGCACCGGGCCGTCGAGCTCGAGCACCGCCCATTTGCCCGCCTCACCCTGACCGAACGCCAAGCCCGCCGACATCATCAGCGCCAGCGCCCCGACCGCACCCGTCACCTGACCCCTGAACATGTTCGCTCGCATGCGTTCCCTTCCAAAGTGCCCCGCCCACGTAGGGAGGGTTGGTGTTTCGATGTCCAACATTTCGCCGACCGGCGCCGTACGGACGCTCCACAGACGCCCAAACCCGACGCCCCTCTTCAGACGCCCCTTTCAGACGCCTAGCCCGGGCCGAGGTTCGCGGTCCGGGCCGGTCCGCGCTCCAATCCCGCTCAATCGAACCCCAGCCGCGCCAGGTCGTCCTCATCCAGCCCGAAGTGGTGCCCGATCTCGTGCAGCAGCGTGACCCAGATCTCGTCCGCAATCCGTTCGCGCGCCTCGGCCGGGTCGGGCTCGTCCCACCCGCCCGCGAGGTTGATGATCCCCTCGCGGAAGATGTGAATGTCCGTCGGCAGTTCGGCCCCCGCCGAGACCGACCGTTCAGTCAGCGCCGTGCCCGTGTGCAGCCCGCACAGCTCCGTCGCGGCCTCCTCGTCACCCGGGTCGAGGCCCAGCTCGCGCATCAGCGCAGCCGTGGGCCGATCGAGCACGATGATCGGGATCTCCTCGATCAGCTCGTGCACCGCCTCGGGCAGCTCGTCGAGCACCTCCTGAAACAGGCGGTCAAACTCCTCGCGCTCTCGGTCCGTGATCGTGACGCTCATGCCCGCTCCGCCCCCCCTTTGCCCGCGGCGCCTTCGATGTCCCGCGGATCGAGCACATCGCTGAGCGTCAGCGGCGGCGCGAGCACCGCGGCCCGCGCGCGCCACACGTCCTGCACCGTCCCCACCAGCCCCAGCGTCAGGAACATCGAGCCCACCGCGACCACCGCCTTGCCCACCAGCCACAGCGTCTGATCGAACGCGCCCGTCCACCCCATCGCCGCGGCCAGCATCATCCCATCGCCCAGACTCGTCACCGCCAGCGCCGCCAGCAGCGCCACGCTCGTCTGCCGCTCCACCCGCCCCTCGCGCAGCATGATCGACCGCGCCTCCAGCGCGCGGACGTTCTCACGCAGCCCCAGCACGATCAGCAGCATCAGCACCCCCGACCCGAGCCGAAGCGCCATCCGCACCGGCTCGGCCGCGCTCAGCAGGTCGTACGGCCTCGTGTGCGCCTGATCGACCACGACCAGCACATGATGCACGCACCACGCCAGCGGCGCGTACATCGCCGCGCCCAACGCGGCCCCCGCGATCGCTCGTGGGCCCAGCATCGCGTGAGGGCGCACAATCGCCAGCGCCCCGACGCCCGAGGCCAGCACCAGCGCCGTCACCCACGGCCCGAGCCAATCCGAGGGCAGCGCCTGCAGGTTCACGCCCAGCGCCCCGGCAATGTCGCGCGCCCGCAGCACCCACACCAGCACCGCCGCGAGCACCGGCGCGATCGCCCACAGCAGCAGCCCCGCCGTCACCAGCACCGGCCAGCGGATCGGCTGCAGTTCCTTCGCACGCGGATCGACCACCGCAAGCAGCGTCGCACGCACCGCCAGCCCGCACTCGGGGCAGACATCGCGCACCGAGAGCCCCGTCAGCGCATACCGGCACCGCGCGCACGACAGCTCGCCCGTCAGCGTGCGCTCGAGCACGGCCAGCTCCGCGCCGCCCGGCGAGCTCGCCTCGTCGTTCAGGATGGGTCGCGGGAACCTCGGCAACGCCCCCATCGTAATCGCTGGCGTAATCTCCGCGGGGGATGAACCCCGACGATTCCGCCCCGGCCCCCGGCTCCTCTCCCCAAGGCCCACCATGCTCGACGCGATCGCCAAGCTGCACCAGAACATCGCCGGGGTCTTCCTCGGGCACGAGGACGTGGTCCGCCGCGTCATCGTCTGCCTCATGGCCCGCGGGCACATCCTCATCGAGGACGTCCCGGGCGTCGGCAAGACGCTGCTCGCCTCGACGCTCGCGCGCTCGATCGACGGCTCATTCGCCCGCGTGCAGATGACCCCCGACCTCCTCCCCTCCGACATTCTGGGCGTCACCATCCTCGACCGCGCCAGCAGCGAGTTCATCTTCAAGCCCGGGCCGATTTTCAGCAACGTCGTGCTCGCGGACGAAGTCAACCGCACGACCCCGCGCACCCAGGCCGCGCTGCTCGAAGCCATGAACGAGGCCTCGGTCTCGGTCGAAGGCCAAGCACGCAAGCTCGACCAACCTTTCTTGGTCATCGCGACGCAGAACCCCGCGCACTTCGAGGGCACGTATCCACTGCCCGAGAGTCAGCTCGACCGCTTTCTCATGCGGCTTCACCTGGGCTATCCCAAGCCCGAGGAAGAGTCGCGAATCCTGGAAGCCCGCCCTCAGGCAACGGGCCTGGCCAACCTCCGCCCCGTGATCTCGCGTGAGAACGTCCGCGAGGTGCAGGCGCTCGTCGATCGCGTCTGGCTGCACGAGGACCTGCGCGCGTTCATCGTCGCGATCGCCGCCGCGACCCGCACGCACCCGAACCTCGAGCTGGGCCTGAGCCCGCGCGGCAGCCTTGCGCTTGCGCAGGCCGCACGGGCGACCGCCGCGTACCACGGGCGCGACTATGCCGTCCCCGAGGACGTCACGTCCAACGTGCTCCCGGTTGTCGGCCACCGTCTGGTCGTCCGCGGCATGGCGCCGGGCGGCCCCTCGTCGGGCGCGGACAGAATCCTGGAAGAGATCCTGCGTTCGATCCCCACGCCGATGGACGTGCGCCCCCCGCGCCGCTGAGCGTTTCTCACGGAGTCCTTGCCGATGCCCCGACTCGTCCGCTTCGACGCGACCGCGCCGATCAAGTTCGATCCCAACGCCCCCGCGGGCGCGCCCAACGCCTGGCCTCGCGACGAGCAGGGCAACCTGAAGGTGCTCTCGATCTGCGCGTGCGGGATCTCGGCGAAGTTCCCGATCTGCGACGGCGCGCACAAGGCCTGCAAGGCCGAGGACCCCGCGCGGATGTACCAGTACGACATACCGACGCGCACGCCGACGCACTCTGAGCCGCTTCCGCCAGCGTCTCCCGCATCTCAGCCGGGAGGCTGATCGCGCAGGCGCGAGGCGAGGAACTCCATCGGGTGCTGCGCGCGGACGTGGGCGCCGTCGTGGATCTGATGCCGGCAGCTGGTGCCCGGCGCGAGCACAACCGCGCCCTTGGACGCGGCCGCACGCGCCGCGGGCAGCACGCCGAGCTCACCGATCTTCATCGAGAGGTCGTAGCGCTCGGTGGTGTAGCCGAACGACCCGGCCATCCCACAGCAGCCCGTGTCGAGCACCTTGACACGCTCGGGGCAGAGCTTCCGCAGCACACGCGCCGAACTCTCCGCGCCCCACAGGGCTTTCTGGTGGCAGTGCCCGTGCAGCACGACGTCCCGGCTGTCATCGCGCGCGAAGACATGGTCCGTGCCGCGCGGATGCTCGCCCCACCAACGATCCACCAGCTCCTCGGCCAGCATCGCCCGTGCCGCAAGCTTCTGCCGGAGTGCGATCGGAGACTCGCACCGCAGCCTCAGCCAATCGTCCTTGAACGCCGACAAGCATGAGGGCTCGAGCACGACGATCGCCCGCACATCCGGCGCCTCGATCCAGGGCCTCATCCGCGCGATCGTCCGATCAACCTCCTCGATCGCCTCAGGCAGCAGCCCCATCGAGATCGCGGGCCTCGCGCAGCACCCCGCGTCGATCACCTCGACGCGATAGCCGAGCGCCGAGAGCACGCGGTGCGTCGCCAGCCCGATCCCCGACTCGCTGAACATGCTGAAGCAATCGCCGAAGATCGCCACCCGCGGCGCGTCGGCCTTGGCCTGCGCGTCGCCCGCCTGCCCCTTCGCCGCCTTCACGAGCGACATCAGCCTCTTCGAAAACGGCGGCAGCGTCCGCCGACGGTCGATCCCCAGCAGCTTCTCCGCGATCCACTTCGTCACGCCCAGCCCGTTCACCCAGTTGGCAATCCCCGGCGTCAGCGAGCCCAGCCGGTTCAGATCGCGCACCCGCGCGAAGAACTGCGACTTCAGGGGCGTGCCGAACGCGCGGTGCTGCTGCGCAACGTACTCGGCCTTGAGCCGCGAAATGTCCACGTTGCTCGGGCACTCGGTCTTGCAGGCCTTGCACGACAGGCACAGATCGAGCGTGCGCATCGTCTCGGCATCGTTCCAGCGCGCCTGATCGGGCTGACCCTCGGACAGAAACTGACCCGTGATCGCGAGCCTCAGCGCGTTGCCGCGCCCGCGCGTCGAGTGCCTTTCGTCGAGCGTCGCCTGGTACGAGGGGCACATCGTCCCGCCCTGCTTTTTCCGGCAGACGCCCGCGCCGTTGCACATCTCGACCGCGCCGTCGAAGCCGTGCTGGTCGGCGTAGTCAAAGTACGTCTGCACCTTCGGAAACTCGGGCAGCCTGCGCCCTTCGGCGGGCTTTTCGCCGGGCGGGAAAGGCTCGATCCGCAGCCTCTGCGTGATCGTCTCGATCGCGCGCGGCTCCACGATATTGCCCGGGTTGAACAGCCCCTGAGGATCGAACGCCGCCTTGACCTCGCGCATCGCGTTCATCAGCTCGGCGCCGTAGAACCGCTCGAGCAGGGGCCCGCGGACGCGCCCGTCGCCGTGCTCGCCCGACATGACGCCGCCGAGGCTGCGTGCAAGGTCCGCGACCTCGACCGCGATCTCGCGCAGCAGCGCGCGGTCGCTCTCGGAGTGCAGGTCAAGCAGCGGGCGCACGTGCAGCACGCCGACCGAGGCGTGGGCGTAAAACGCCGCGCGCGTTCCCTTGCGCGCCACGATCTCACGGAACTCGCGCACGAACCGCGCGAGGTTCTCGACCGGCACCGCGTTGTCCTCGACGAACGTCAGCGGCTTGCGGTCGCCCGGGATCCCGTGCAGCAGCGGCTCGCCCGCCTTGCGGAGCTTCCAGGCGTTGAGCATCGCCGTCGCGTCGGTGTAGCTCGCGACCGAGGCGCCAAAGCGCGACTTGAGCGCCGCAAAGCGCGCCTCGATGTCCGCCGCGCCTTCGTCGCTGAAGTACTCGACGTACAGAATCGCCTGCATCTCCCGGCCGCTGGCGGGCCTAGGCATAAGCTCGACGTACCGGCGATACTCCGTGTTCGCGCGCGCAAGGCCCACGACCAGATCGTCGAGCAGCTCGATCGCCGAGGGCTTGGTCTCGAGGATCGGCATCACCGCCTCGATCGCGGCATCAAGCGTGTCGAACGCGACGACCGCGAGGCCGCGCGCCTTGGGCTTGGGATGGAGCCGGAGCGTCGCGCCCAGCGTGAGGGCGAGCGTGCCCTCGCTGCCACAGACCAGGTGCGAGAGATTGACCTCACCCTCGCCGCCGCGCTCGAGCTGCTGGAGGATGAGGTCGAGGCTGTACCCCGCATTTCGGCGGATGGTCCTGGGGAAGCGCTCGCGGATCAGCGCCGCGTGTCGCTGAACGATGTCGGTCACGCGCGCCGTCAGCGCCCGCACGCGCTGATCGCCGGCGGCAGCGCCTCGCTCGAGCCTCACGCGCGCGCCATCGCCCAGCACCGCGTCGATCCCGATCAGGCTCTCGACCGTGCGCCCGTAGCGCACGCTGCGCGCGCCCGCCGCGTTGTTGCCGATGCACCCGCCGATGTTCGCGTGCCGACTCGTCGCAGGGTCGGGCGCGAAGAACAGGCCTGAGTCAGCGATCTGATCGTTCAGATCATCGACCGTGATGCCCGGCTCGACCGTCACTGTCCGCGCCGCGGAATCCAGCGACAGAATCCTCCGGCAGTTGGGCGAGAGGTCAATCACTACCGCGCGGTTCGTGCACTGCCCCGCGAGGCTCGTGCCCCCGCCCCGCGGCAGGATCGGCAGCCCGCGCTCAATACACAACCGCGCGGCCCGCGCCGCATCGTCCGTGTTTGCGGGGATCACCACACCCAGCGGCTCGACCTGATACAGCGACGCGTCGGTCGCGTACAGCATCCGGTCGTGCAGACCGAATCGCACCTCGCCCTCGATCGAGCGCGCAAGCTCCTGCGCAATCGACCGCCGATCGGCGTCGGACAGCGCGCCCGAGTTCTCGGGCGGCGCGTTCTTCACGGCAACGACAGGCAGGCTGGTCAAGCTACTCATGGGCCTCCGATCGTAGATCGTGCGCCCCGGCCGACAGATTCAGAAAAACCGCACATCGCGGAACCGCGCCCGCCCGCTGCGCGTCCCAACGTCTGTCCCATCCGTTCGAACACCCCGATGCCTCCGCCCGCGCGACCCACTCTCTGAGGCCCGATCACCGGCCCTCCGCGCAGGCGCGCTCTCGGTACGCTCTTGCTGAGCCCGAGCGCCTCACCTGACCCCCGCGCTCACCAACCGACAGGAGACCTCACGATGTCGCGCACGCACACCTCCACCGGCCGCTCGATTGTCCTCGCGCTCGCGCTGCTCGCGGGCCTGCCCGCCGGGCTCTCGACCGTCGCCCACGCGCAGACCGCCGCGGCCCGCGCCGCCGAGGGCGCGACGGTCTCCGACCTGCCCATCCGACGCATCACGCTCTACCGCTCGGGCGTCGGCGCGTTCGATCGCCGGGGCGCCGTGCGCGATCAGGCCTCCGTCCAGCTCCGCTTCAACACCGACAAGGTCAACGACATCCTCAAGACCATGGTCGTCCTGGACCTCTCGGGCCAGGGCACCGTCGAAAGCGTCGGCTACGGCTCCAAGGAACCTCTCGCCAAGCGCCTCGCATCCTTCGGCGTCGATATCTCCGACAACCCTTCGTTCGCCGATCTCGTCGCGCGCCTCCGCGGCTCGCAGGCCTCGGTCAAGTCCGCCCAAGGCGAGTTCACGGGCACGATCCTCGGCGTCGAGCGGCGTGAGGAAGCCTCGGGCAACGCGCAGAAGCCCATCAGCGTCCCCTACCTCACCATGCTCACGGGCGCGAGCGTCGTCGCCGTCAACATGAACACCCTCTCCCGCTTTGAGCTGCAGGACAAGGACCTCGCCGCGGAACTCAGCAAAGCCCTCACCGCGCTGGCAGAGCACCGCGCCGACCGCACGAAGACCGTCGACGTCAACTTCCGTGGCACCGGCCAGCGCGACGTCGTCATCCAGTACGTCCACGAGATGCCGGTCTGGAAGGTCTCCTACCGCCTCGTGCTGCCAGACACGCCCAAGCCCCGCGCGGGCGACACCGCCCAGGGCAAGCAGACCCCCACCGCGACCATGCAGGGATGGGCGATCGTCGAGAACACGACCGACGAAGACTGGCAGAACGTCACGCTTTCGCTCGTCTCGGGCCGGCCCGTGAGCTTCCGGATGGACCTCTACGAGCCGCTCTTTACCTTCCGACCCGAAGTGCCCGTCCCGACGATCCCCGGCGTACTCCCCCGCGTGTACGCCCAGACCGAGCGAGCGCTGGCCCAACTCGCTGACATGGCCCCCGGCGCGCCCGCCTCCGCCGCGCCTGCGGTCGAGGGCGGCATGCGCAAGGCCGGTCGCCCGCGCGGCACCGGCGGCCCGATGGGCGGGGGCGGCGGATTCGACGCCTCGGGCAACCTCGCCGAGCGCGCCGAAGCCGTCAGCGCCGATCAGCTCGCAAGCTACGGCGCACTGGCCCGCGCCGCGGGCGTCGAAGTCGGCGAAGTCTTCCAATACGAACTCTCCACCCCCGTCACCATCGAGCGTCAGCGCTCGGCCATGCTCCCCATCCTCTCCGCGCCCGTCCAAGCCCGGCGCGTCTCCATCTTTAACGCCGCGGACCGTACCGAGAGCCCGATGCGAGGCGTCGAAGTCACCAACACCTCCAACCTCCAGCTCCTGCCCGGGCCGATCGCCGTCTTCGACAGCGCCGCGTACGCGGGCGATGCCCAGATCGGGCACATCGGCGCGGGCGACAAGCGCCTGCTCGCCTACGCGGTCGACCTCGACGTCGCCGCGCGCGTCGAGAACTCAGGCAGCGCCGATCTCACCAAGCTCCGCATCGTCCGCGGGCTCATCGAGCAGACG
>JANRKN010000157.1:0-1936 GCA_033763435.1 Planctomycetota bacterium | reverse complement strand
GGGGGAATCGTCGAGGTACCCATAGCACAGTGTGAGAGCCCCGCCCCCGACTGTCAAGCCCCCCGCCCGGAAGCCAGCCGTCCGTGCCGAAGCCAACCCCGAACACCCGCCCGGGCCGGGGGTTGCAGACCGGGATATCCTGTTTGATTCGGGGCGGCACCATCGACACCCGGGCCCTTTGGCCGTAGGGTCAGGGCGCGGGAATCGAGGGTGGGCCAGAGGGTGGGCGGAGGGTCGGTGTGGGGCGGGGTTTGAAGGGAACCGAGGGACGAACGATGGCGACGACTTCTGGCCGGGCGGGCTCGGCTGCGCAGACCGCGCAACCGACCGTGAACTCATCTTCTCAGCCTGCGCCCGCGGCCTCGGGCCCGGCGGCGCTCTTCGGCGCCGGTTCACTCCCCGTGCTCGACGTCCGCCCCGCGTCGGCAACGCTCGAGGATCGTCTCGCGAGCGAGTGGGTGCTGACCAACGGCCTGGGCGGGTTTGCGATGGGCTCGGCCTCGGGCGTGCCGCGCCGGCGCTATCACGCGTGGCTCATCGGCGCCCTGACGCCCCCGGTCGGTCGGCACGTGCTGCTGCACTCGGCGGTCGAGACCTTTGTCGACGCGACCGACCGCCGCGTGGACGCCTGCTCGTATCAGTTCATCGGGCACGACCTGCACCCCCGCGCCGCCGAGCAGCAGACGCTCTTCCGCAAGCACTTCACGTGCCTCTGGGAATACGAGATCAAGGACGCCGCGAGCAACCTGCACGCCCGCTTCTCGCGCGAGCTGGCGCTGGTCCCCGGGCGCAACGCCGCGGTGGTGCGCTATCGCGTCACGCGCCTGGGCGCGGGGCCTCTGACCAGCTTTGACGTGCGCCCGATGACGCCCCTGCGCGACTTCCACGCGCTGCACCCCGCGCGCGCCGACGCGTTCACCACCCAGACCCTCGCCCCCGCAGGCAAGCCCGGCGCGGTGGTTCAGCCCGTGCGCGTGACCAGCGGCAACGCCCGCGTCACGCTCGCGCTGCTCAGCCCCGGCGCCCGCGCCGAGTTCACGCAGGCGCCCGAGTGGTGGTACGACTTTGAATATCACAAGGACCGCGACCGCGGCCAGGAGTGCATCGAGGACATCTACTCGCCGGGCGTCTACCGCCTCACGCTCGCGGGGCTGGGCGTCGGTCAGACCGCCGAGTTCTTCCTTCAGGCCTGGGGCGATGAGGGCACGCCGCCGATCGAGTCCGCGTCGGACTTTGACGCGCTTGTCACCTCGCTCGCCGATCGGCACAGCGCGATGCTCGCGGGCATCCGCGCCCATGCCGCGTCCACAGGCGGCGCGGCGATGGGCTCGGCGGTGAGCGAAGAGGACCTCTCGCTGCTCGTGCACACCGCCGACCAGTTCATCGTCCGCCGCGACATGCCCCGCACGGGCGGCCAGTCGCCCACGAGCGTCTCGGTCATCGCCGGCTATCCCTGGTTCAGCGACTGGGGCCGGGACACGATGATCTCGCTCCCCGGGCTGTTCTACTCCACGGGCAGGTTCGCCGAGGCGCGCGCGGCGCTCGAAACCTTCGCGCGTCTGCGCCGGCGCGGGCTGATCCCCAACTGCTTCGACGACGGCACGGGCACGGCGATGTACAACACCGTCGACGCGCCCCTCTGGTTCGTCCACGCCGCGTGCCGGTACGTCGAAGTCACGGGCGACAAGTCCGTGATCGACGGCCCGATCTTCGCCGCCGCGCTCGATGTCCTCGACGCCTACCGCCGGGGCACCGACTTTGAAATCCGCATGGACCCTGCCGACGGGCTCATCACCGCCGGCGACCCCTCCATGCAGCTCACGTGGATGGACGCCAAGCGTGACGGCGTCGTCTTCACCCCGCGCCACGGCAAGGCCGTCGAGATCAACGCCCTCTGGTACAACGCGCTGGTCAGCGTCGCCGAACTCGTCGCGCC
>JANRKN010000156.1:0-2014 GCA_033763435.1 Planctomycetota bacterium | reverse complement strand
GGCCGCCGCCGCGCCGGTTGCCGCGCCCGTGCCGCCCGCTTTGGTCTCGCCGGCCTTGGTCTCGGCGGGCTTGGGGGCTTCCTTCTTCTCGCAGCCCGTGAGGCCCAGGCCCAGCGCCGCAGCGCCGGCCGCCATCAGCATCGTCCATCCGCGTTTCATGGTGAATCTCCGAAAGTGCCCACGCCCCCCGAACAGCACCCGGTGCATGATAGGAAAAGATCGCGGGGTCCGTGCCCCGCGGGATCAGCGCCTTGGGCCGGTCAGGCGTCCCTTGGCCTGATCGAGCACCACCGCCGCGACGATGGCCGCGCCCATGACGATCTGGTTGTACGACTGATCGATCCCGAGGATGATCATCGCGTTCTCGATGAGCTGGATGACGAGGGCGCCGAGCACCGCGCCGATCGCCGACCCGCGCCCGCCCGAGAGCGACGCGCCGCCGATGACGGCCGCGGCAATCACGCGCAGCTCGTAGCCATCGCCCGCGCTGGGCTGCGCCGCGCCGTAGTACCCGAGGTAGACCGCTGCGGACAGGCCCGTCGCGGCGCCCATGAGCGTGTAGACGATGACCTTGACGCGTCCGACGGGGATGCCGGCATACGTCGCGGCCGTCTCGTTGCCGCCGATCGCGTACACCCGCCGCCCGAGCACCGTCAGCGACAGCATCAGGGCGCCGACGGTGACGACCAGCAGCATCAGCAGGCCGGGGACGGGGTTCACGCCGAAGAGCTCGGCCTTGAAGAAGCCCGAGGTCATCTCGGGCGGGAAGTTGCCGATGGATTGGCCGCGGGTCGTGACGAAGACGATGCCCTTGTACACGACCATCGTGCCCAGCGTGATGATGAAGGGGTGGACGCGCAGGCCCACGATCATCGTGCCGTTGAACGCGCCCGCCGCGGCCCCCACGCCGCAGCAGACGAGCAGCACCATCGGCACCGCCCAGACGCCGAGCTGCGAGTGTTCCATCGCCATCGCGCCGAGGATTGCCGCGAGCGCGTAGATCGAGCCCACGGAGAGATCAATCCCGCCCAGCACGATCACCGCCGTCATCGCGACGGCCATGATCGCGATGAAGCTCGCGTTGGTCGCCAGCAGCACGAGGTTCTGCGGCTCAAAGAACCGGTTGACCTGCGTCTCGCGGAAGAGCGCCTGCGAGCCGCCCACGTCGCGCACCGACCAACCGTCGCTCTCGAGATAGTCGGTGCCCTTGCCATCGACGGTGACGCGGACGCCCCCGGCGATGTTCTCGACGACCGCCGAGGCGGGGAGGCTGGTGCGCTCGCGCTGGGGCTTGGGGTTCGCGGCGCCGTAGATCGTCAGCGCCGCCATCATCAGCGCGATGACGAGCAGCAGGCCTGACTCCTGGGCGAAGAGAACCTTCTTCCACCAAGGGCGCGAGGCGGTCTGGGCGATGCGCCCGCCGGAGGGTTGCTGTGCCGAAACCGATGCCAAGGCGGCTCCTTTGTGGGCGCGCGGACGCGGCCGAAAAAGCTCCCCGAAACCGCGCCCGGCACCGGCCCGACCGCGGGGCAGCAGTGTAGCGACTTGGGGCCGGGGCCGTGGATTTGGGAGGATCGCGGGTGCCCCGACGCGCAGGTTTGGGTGCCCCGACCCGCGGTCGCTCGAAGAGCGGCTGCGCGTCGGGCGTGAGCCGTCGCTCGGCCCGAGGCGCGTGTCCTCACGTTGTTCGGTCACGCGACTCGGGGCACCCAACCTGCGCGGATACATCTCAGGGCGCACCGACTCGCGCGTTTGGGTGCCCCGACCCGCAGTCGCTCGAAGAGCGGCTGCGCGTCGGGCGTAAGTCGTCCTGCAACCCGAGGCGCGCTCCCTCACTTCGTTCGGTCACGCGACTCGGGGCACCCAACATGTGGACTCGGGCCACCCGCCGTCAGCCTCAAGCCGTGCCACCCGTCCACTCGCCCCGAATAGAAAAACCCGGACCAAAGGGGCCCGGGCTTGTGCGGTCATCGGTCAGGTGTCGATCAGTCGATCGTTTGGACCATAGCGCTTC
>JANRKN010000155.1:0-23101 GCA_033763435.1 Planctomycetota bacterium | reverse complement strand
CAACGCCAAGCCCGTCGTCGATGGCCTCGAGGCCGACGCGGCGCTCGCGAGCGCGCCGGGGCAGACCAGCGAGAACGCCGTGAACGTCGTCGTGAGCCCGCGCGTCGTGCTGGGCGCCAATGCCGAGAGCGGCTCGACGCAAAATGCGAGCAGTCAGCAGGGCAGCGGCAACGACTCGACCACCCTGCGCGTGGGCGACGGCACCGCGCGAGTGATCGTGCGCGAAGAGCTCAAGGACCGCAAGTACGACCGCGCCGAGGACCGGCTGATCGACACCGCGGTGATCGAGGACCAGCTCATCCAGCGCTTCGTCGACCTGCGGCTGGACGTGCGCGATCTCTCGGGCGCGCAGCAGAAGATGCTCCGGGCGCGCGAGCTGGGAGAGAAGGCCTGGGACGAGGCGCAGCTTGCGAGCGAGCTGGGCAAGGCCGCGGGCGCCGATGTTGTGGTCTCGGGCCTGGCCAAGGTGCAGCGCTCGCGCGCGGATCAGAGCGCCCAGCGCGTGACCTACACGCTCCGCGCATTCCGCATCAGCGACGGACGCGTCATCGGCGCCGCGAGCGTCGCGCGCGATCTGCGGCTCACCAGCGAGACGATCGATCAGGCCCTCACGGAACTGGTCGGACAGGCCACCGGCAAGATCGTTGAGCAGATGACCGACACCTGGACCGGCGGCCGCTGAACGCTGGAGAGATCTCAAGCATCGCACGCCCGGCGCCTGTTCAGGCCTCGGGCGTTTTCGTTGGAGAAGACTTCGCGCCAGAAACATTCGCGCTGGCGGCCTTTGCGCTGGTTGTCAGCTGCACGCGCCGGCCCTTGGGCTTGGCGGGCTTGCCGATGAGCCTGCGCACAAGCGCGACGACGCCCAGCATGTTCAGCACCACGTACAGCGCGACCAGCGCGAACAGGCTTGCGATCCAGAACTGCCAGTCATGGATCGGCAGGCCCGCGCCCAGCAGCGCCGCACTTACTGGCCCACTCACAGGCCGGTCCCCGCGGGCGAATCGATGCGCACGCGCCGGGCGATGGTGATGCCGAACGCGTCGAGCGCGGGCATCGCGAGCGTCTGGTTGGTGATGAGCGCGAGGGTGGTGACGCCCAGATGCCGGAGGATCTGCCCGCCGACGCCGAACTGGCGGTGCTCGCCCGACTCGGCGCCGTCCAAATGCCGGTCCAGATGCCGATCCAGATGCTCATCGCGCGATTCATCCCGCGAACCCGGCGCGAGAGACTGGAGCGCCTCTTCGAGCGAATCGCCCGCGCCGAGCGTGGTGTTGGAGCGCAGGTAGACGATCGCGCCCCGGCCCGCGCGCTGGATCAGGCGCATGGATTCGCGGAGCATCGTGCCGCTGGAGATCGCGCCCGGCTTGGCATCGAGGTCCGCGAACACATCGCCCAGCAGGTGCCTTCGGTGCATCCGCACGAGCACGGGCTCGGAGGACGCCGCGCCGACATCGCCCAGCGTGAGCGCGAGGTGAGGCAGCGGGTCGACGAGGCTCTTGAAGAGCTGCGCGCGGAACGGCCCGAACTCCGTGCGGATCTCTCGCGCGGCGCCCACGGGCGAGACGAGCGACTCCCGGCTCAGACGGTGCTGGATGATCTGCGCGACCGAGCACATCTTCAGGCCGTGCGTTCGGCAGAAGACTTCCAGGTCGGGCACGCGCGCCATCTCGCCGTCGTCGCGCATGATCTCGATGATGACCGCCGCCGGGTGCAGCCCCGCGAGCCGGCAGAGGTCGATCGAGCCCTCGGTCTGCCCCGTGCGGACGAGCACGCCCCCATCGCGCGAGCGGAGCGGGTTGATGTGCCCCGGGCGGACAAAGTCCGTCGGCGACGACTTGGGATCGATCGCCATCTGGATGCACCGCGCGCGTTCCTTGGCCGAAACGCCGGTCGTGAATCCGTGGCGCGGGTGCCCGTCGATCGAGACCGTGAACGCCGTGCCCCGCGCGCTGGTGTTGACGCCGCTCTGGGGGTGCAGGTCCAGGCGCTCGCAGTCGCCCTCGGTCAGCGAGAGGCAGAGATAGCCCTTGGCCTCGCGGAGCATGAAGGTGATGGACTCGGGCGTGACGAACTGGGCGGGCAGGACGAGGTCGCCCTCGTTCTCGCGGTCCTCATCGTCGGTCAGGACGACCATGCGCCCCTGGCGAAGCTCGTCGAGGATGTCGGGGATCGGGCTGAACACGCGGCGATGATAGAAGCGCGTGGGCTCGCCGGGCCGCCTGAGTGACTGAAGGGGCGGCTGAAAGGGTGGGGGCGCGAATCCCAACAAGCCCTCGGGCCGCCCCGCGCGGGGAGGCTTGGCCCGTTGGGAGGACTCGTCGATGCTCGCAACGCTCGCGGTGCTCTGGCGCGTGGTGGTCTCGCCGATCTGGGCGCTTTGGCGCGGCTACCTCGCGCTCTGGTGGGCCTTCGACGACGCGTCGATCTTGGGGCTTCGCGCCAAGCCCACGCCCGCGCCCACGCCCGTCCCGGGCCCGGTCGATCAGCCCGCGCCCGCGGCCGTCTCCGCCCAACGGCCCGCCGAGAAGCCCCTCCGGCTGCTGAAGACCGGCTTTGCGCTCTCGCTCGCCTCATCGCTCGCCCTCGCGTGGCTCGCGGGCGTGGGCGCGAGTCAAGCGTGGATGAGCGAGTCCGGCGCGTGGATGTTCTGGGCGTGGGGCTCAATCGGATCGGCCGTGACGAGCATCCTCGCGGTTCGTCAGGCGCACCGCAAGGAGCTCGCTCGCAAGGCCGCGAGCCTGCCACACCGGTTCGCAAGGGCGGTGAAGCAAGGCGCGGCCGTCGCGCCGCAGCAGGTGGGCCAGACGATCGGCAAGGTCGGTCAGGCCTGCGCGGTGGGCGCGAAGTCCGCCTTTGACAAGGCCAAGCCCCATGCCGCGAGCCTCGCGCAGCGTTCGATCGCCCAGGCCAGCGCGTGGTGGCGCTCGGCCGGGGCCAAGCAGCCGCAGCCCACACCCGCGCCCAGCCCCGTCGGCGTCGCGGCGGCCGGACCCGTCCACGCCCACGCCCCCGTTCAGTCTCCCGCGGCCAACCTGTGACGGAACGCCCAGTCTCCGGCATCAGAACCCTGAGCCTGACGCGCTTTCGCGCGAACCACGCCGTCCGTCCGAGCGAACAGCGCTGGCCGGACGGTTCCGGTCCGGCTTTGGTCGGGGTCGATCACGGAAAGATTGCGGGTTTGTCCGCGAGCTTTCGCGTTTCCGTTGACCTTGTCCCCGGCACGGTTTTGGTTCATGGGGCGGGTGTCAGGCGTGCTCGCTTCGCGGGGAAGGATTGGTATTTGTTCGGGTTTTGTGTTGCCGCGGGCGTGGGGCGGGTGGGTTTGGAGAAGAGACGATGCGTCGTACGGTGATGGGCGTGCTGGCAGTTCTCGGACTTTCGGCCGGGGCCGCGCAGGGTCAGTACTTGATGGTTCCCGAAAGCCAGACCGACACGATCTGGCTCTTCGATCCGCAGAACGGTTCGCTGGTCACGCAGCAGTGGGCGGACATGTCGTTCCTCGGGCTGCCGGGAGATGTGCTGCCTTTGCAGGCGATTCAGGTCGGGCGTGAGATCTGGGTGACCGATCAGGCCGCGGACACCATCGCGATCTTCCGAGTCAGCAAGAACACGCCCGAGCTGCTGACGACGATCAGCGGCGCGACCACGGGCGGTCTCGACAACATCCGCGGCATCGCGTACACCGACGGCGTCGTCTTCGTCGCGAACGCCGGCACCGGCAACGGCGCGCCGGGAACGGCGATCCTCCGCATCGACCCCGCCACGCGCACCGTGCTTGGCAACTTCGCCGTGCCCAGCTCGCCCTGGGGCGTCCTGCCCTACAACGGCGAGCTCCTCATCGCCCTCTCAGGTAGCTCGGGCGGCAACCGCATCGTCCGCTACTCCACCTCCGGCACCTACCTGGGCGACTTCGTCCCCGTCACCACCAGCGGCATCCGCTTCCCCTATCAGCTCGCCGTCAAGGACAACGGCAACATCCTCGCCGCCGGCTTCAGCCCGCCCAACCTGCTCTGGGAATACTCGCCCACCGGCGAGCAGATCCGCAGCTTCACCAACTCGGGCGGCAACCGCGGCATCTTCCCGCTCCGCGACGGCAACGTCCTCTACACCAACGGCACGGGCATCCTGATCCACAACGAGACCACCGGCGCCTCCAGCTACGCCTTCGGCTCGGGCGCCGAGAGCTGGAGCTTCCGCTTCATCTCGCCCCTGTGCCTCGCCGACTACGACGGCTCGGGCTTCGTGGACTCCGATGACTTCACCGACTTCGTCGGCAACTTCACCCTCGGCTGCACGGCCCCCGCAAACCCCGACCCCGCCTGCACCTGGTCGGCCGATATCGACGGCTCAGGCTTCGTCGACTCCGACGACTTCGTGACCTTCGTCGACGCCTTCACCGTCGGCTGCTGATCCCTCGGCCAGCCCCGGCCAAGGGCCCGACACGACCAAGAGAACACCCTCCGAACGCACCGCGCTCCCTCTCCGGGGGCGCGGTGTTTTTTCTGGCTGAGCCGCGAGGGAAACCGCCGGTCCCGGGACAAAGCTTGTGCGAACTCTCGCGAGGCCTCTTCCCTCGGAGGCCCGCGGCCTGTACCTTGAACGCAGGGTCCGGAAACGGTCCTCGAGAGAGTGGTCACGGTCTTTGTGGAGGGAGAGCACATGTCGATGCGTTTGCGCCCGTGCTGCACGGGCTTGGTCGTCGGTCCCCGCGCGGGCTTCGCGCTCCTGGCGCTGCTCGCCGGTTCGGCGCTTGCCCAGCCCGGCGCGACGGAACTGATCAGCAAGGACACCTTCGGCGATCCGGCCGGCGGCGGTGCCCCGGCCATCAGCGCCGACGGCTCTGTCATCGCCTTCCAGTCCTTCGGGCAGGGGCTTGATCCGCTCGACACCAACTTCACGCTCGACGTCTTCACCTGGGAGAACGGCCTCATCCGCCTCGCGAGCCGGAACTCCGCCGGCGCCGCGGGCAACAACCCCAGCGCCAACCCCGCGCTCAGCGCCGATGGCAGCGCCGTCAGCTTCACAAGCCTCGCCAGCAACCTCGTCGGCAACGACTTCAACAACCGCTTCGACATCTTCCTGCGCACCGGCGCGGGCACCTCGCGCGTGAACCTCTCGGCCGGTGGCGCCGAGACCAACAACCAGAGCGACCAGAGCGCCCTCAGCGCCGACGGGCGCTACGCCGTGTTCCAGTCCAACGCCTCGAACCTCGTGCCGGGCGATCCGACGCCGACCGCGCACGTCTATCGGCGCGACAATCAGACGGGCGCGATCCTGCGGCTGGACGTGTCGGGCAGCTCGATCGGCAACGCGGAGGCCTCGCGCCCCTCGATCTCCGACGACGGTCAGCTCGTTGCGTTTGCCAGCCGCGCGAGCAACCTCGCCGCGGGCGACACCAACAACCTGCCCGACATCTTCGTGCGCGACGTGACGAACAGCCTCACCCTGCGCGTGAGCGTCTCGGGCGCCGGCGCACAGGCCAACGGCGAGAGCCTCCGGCCCCGCATCACGGGCGATGGGCGCTTTGCCGCGTTCGACTCGACCGCGACCAACCTGGTGGGCGACGACACCAACAACCTGCGCGATGTCTTCGTGCGTGACACGCTGTTGGGCACGACCGTCCGCGCGTCGACGGGCCCGGGCGGCATCGAGGGCGACGGCGAAAGCTGGGGCGCGAGCATCTCCGCCGACGGGCGCTTCGTTGCCTTCGTCTCCAGCAGCACCACGTTCGATCCCGCCGACACCAACGGGCTTGCCGACGTGTACGTGAAGGATCTTCTCACCGGGCGCATCACGCGCGAGAGCGTCTCGGCGACGGGCGGCGACGCCAACGGCGCGGTCAATACCGCCGCGCTCAGCGCGTCGGGACTCGTACTCGCCTTTGACTCGGCCGCGACCAACCTCACCGTGCCGGGCACGGTCGGCGCCAATGTCTTCCGTCGGCAGGTCAACTGCCCCGCGGACTTTGACCAGAGCGGCTTTGCCGACTCGGACGACTTCGTCGCGTATGTCGACCAGTTCGCCCGAGGCTGCACGGGCGCGGGCCAAGGCGCGCTGGGCGACGATCCCGATTGCGCCCGCACCGCCGACTTCGATCAGTCCGGCTTCGTCGACTCCGATGACTTCGTCGCGTTCACCGTCGGCTTCGCGGCCGGCTGCCCGTAACCGCGAGGCGCACGTCAGCCCGCGCAGTACTCACGCCACAGGCCCCGCAGCGCGGCGCCCAGACGCTGTCCGTACGCGAGCTGATCGCACAGCGCCGAGCGCAGGAGCATCGCGCGGAGGTTCTGGCGGTACTGATTCAGCCGCGGACGGTCGGCCGCCAGACGCTGCGCGATCGAGAGATACTCCTCGAGCGAGCGGGCGATCAGCTCGGGCGCGCCGACGTTCGTGAGGATCGACGTGCCCACGCGCTGGGCGTGCGTGCGTCCCTCGAGTGTGACCACCGGCACGCCCATCAGCAGCGCCTCGAAGGTCGTTGTTGTGCCCTGATACGGGAACGGATCGAGCGCGATGTCCACATGCTGGTACAGCGGCAGGTGCTCGGCCGGGGTCGCCGTGCGGGTCAGCACGCGGAAGCGCGCGGGATCGACCCCCCGCGAAGCCAGGCGCTCGCCCAGATCGCGCGCGATGCCCGGATCCGAGAGCGCGGGCGCCTTGAGGATCAGCCGCGAGCCCTCAACACGCCGGAGCAACTCGGCCCAGGCGTCCAGCACGCGGTTGTTGATCTTGGCGGTGTGGTTGAACGAGCCGAACGTCACCGGCGCGTCCCAGCCCTCGGGCGTCAGGCCGATCGGCGGCAGCGGATCGGGCGGCGTGTAGCACAGGAAAGCCGGGTCCAGCCGCAGAAGCCGTTCGACCGCGAGTTCGTCGGGCGTGCTCCCCTGTCCGTCGGGCTCGGCCGGGTCAGTGAGCGAATCGACGATCCGCGCCGTGACCGAGGCGAGCCCAAGCGTGTTGGGATAACCGATCATCGAAACGATCACCGGCACCGGCTTGTACTGAAGCAGCTTCAGGCGCCCGCCGCTCGTGTGCCCGGCCAGGTCGATCAGGATGTCGATGCGCCCATCCATCAGCCGCTGGCCGACCACTTCGTCGGGCAAGGCCGTGATCTCCCACCAGTCCTGCGCGAGCGAGCGGAAGCGCTGCTGCATCGCGTCGTCGGGCTTGATCGAGCCCGTGTTCAGCACCGTAATATGGAACTGGCTCTGGTCCAGCCCGCGGAAGACCGCCTCGGCAAAGTACGCGACCGAGTGCGTCCGAAGGTCGGGCGACATGATCGCGACGCGCAGCGGGCGCTCGGGGTCCTTGGTCCCCATCCAAGGCCCGGCGTGCGCAGGCGCCTGCATGTCCATCAGCAGGCCGAAGCGGTTGTGATGCTCGAAGATCTCCTCGGCGCTCGCGTCCGGGTCGTAGTTGCACAGCATCGCGAGGCTCGAGAGGTGTGACGGGGTCGCCGAGTGCTCGGCCGCCAGTCGCTTGAGGATCGGCATCGCCTCTTCCATCCGCGCCGAGTGATAGTGCAGGTTGGCTCGGCACGTGAGCAGCCGATCGTTGTCGGGCGCAAGCGCGAGGCCCGCCTCGCACTCGGCGATCGCGCGCGAGATCAGCCCGCCCTCGGCGTGCCACTCGGCGCAGTAGTACCGCACAATCGGGTCGTTCGGGAACTTCTCGACGCTCGCGCGAAGATGCCGGCCCGCCTCTTCAATCTTCCCGCCGACGAACAGGCACCACCCGATCAGCGCCGCGACGCTGGGCTTGTCGGGCAGGAGCTGCGCCGCCTTGCGTGCAAAGACCAGCGCGTGCTGCGGGCGCTTCAGGGCGCAGAGGCACTCGCCCATCACCTCGCACGCCTCGCCGTCGTCGGGGTTGGCCAGCAGCACTTCCTTCAGCACACGGATGGCTGCGTCCCAACGCCCAATGCTGGCAAGCACGAGCCCGTGCGTGAACGTCCCCGCCCGGATCCGCTGCCCCGGTTTGGGCCTGAGCTGCACGGGCAGGTCATGGTCGGGCGGAACCGGGGGCAACTCCGCGTGGCCGCGGTCGCCCGCAGGAGTGTCAGAAGCATTCGGGGGAAGATCACCCATAAGGAACTCCAATCATCGGCTGGGCGCGCCCGCGGGGTTCGCGCCGCCCGTCGATCCACCCCCGCACCGCGCCCGCCAGGCCTCACGGACCGCAGCCTCGAACCGTCGGGCCAGCCCCGCGCCATCGCACAGCACGCCGGTCCGGAGCGTTTCCCGCAGTGTCCGGCGAAGCTCCGCACGCCTCGGCGCGTCCTGCGCCAGCCCCCGCGCACGCTCGACAAAGCTCTCGCGCGTCGTCGCCGCAAGGTCCGAGAGCCCCGCGGCGCTCAGCAGGCTCAGGCCTACCCGCGAGGCGTGCGTCGCGCCCACGAGCGAGACCACCGGCACGCCCATCCACAGCGCCTCGCACGTCGTCGTCGTGCCGTGGTACGGAAACGTGTCGAGCCCGATGTCCACGCGCGCGTACGTGTTCAGATGGTCGCGCGGATCGGGCACGCGCCCGAGCACCTCAAAGCGCCCCGAGAGGCCCCGTGCTTCGAGCGCCTTCTCCAGAGGCCTCCGCAGTTCGTCGGACTGCAGCGCCATCGCCTTGACGAGCAACCTTGAGCCCGGCACGGCAAGCACCGTCTGCGCCCACAGGTCCAGCGTCGTGGGCGTCAGCTTGGCCGCGGCATTGAACGAGCCGAACGTGATCGGCGCTGCATCGTCGCGGGCCGCGGGTTCGGGCGCATGCTCGGGGGGCGTGTACGCCAGGAAGCACGGGTCCAGTCGCACGAGATGTTCCACGTGGAACCTGTCGGTCTGACCCACCGGATCCGCGAGCCCATCAGTAAAGCGCAGGTCGATCGCACGCAGCCCGGTCGTGTTCGGGTACCCGCAGTACGTTCCCTGCAGCGGCGCGGGCCCCGCGGCGAAGATCTCCACACGGCTCGAGCCCGTAAGCCCCGAGAGATCCATGAGCACGTCCACGCCGTCGGCGCGGATCTTCTGCACAAGCTGCGCATCGTTGAGCGCGAACGCTTCCGTCCAGTCGGGCGCAAGCGCGCGCAGACGGTCGCGCCGGGCATCGGGCTTGCGCACGCCCGTGTACGTGTCGTAAATCTTCACGCGGAACATCGCGCGGTCGGCATGTCGCAGCAAAGGCTCGGCAAAGTGCGCGACCGAGTGCTCGCGCAGATCGCCCGAGACGTACCCGATCGTCAGGGGTCGATCGGCATCCGCGGGCGAGAGCGTCCGCGCGGGCAGGGGCGGGACCGATCGCGCCGCCCGCTGGGCCATCAGTTCGCCCAGCGCGCGGTGCGCCGCGAAGACTTCCTCGGGCGCGAGGTCGTCCGCGTAGTTGCTCGCCGAGCAGAAGAGTCCGAGGAGCGCCGCGTCGTTGGGCCGGCGTGCGAGGCCCTCGCGGAGCAGCGCCGCGGACTCGTTCCCGCGCCCGAGCATCAGCAGCGCATTGGCCAGTTGCGATCGCGGCGCGGGGTGCGCGGGGTCGAGCGCGATCGCCCGGCGCCAGGCATCTTCCGCGCCCGCGGGGTCCTTCAGCGACATCCGCACGTCGGCCAGGCCGACGAGGTCGGGCACGTTCGCGCCCGTGCGCCGAAGGCTCGCCTCGTACAGCTCCGAGGCGCGCCCAAGGAGATACGAACTCTGCTCGGGTTGACCCGTGCCGGTCAGGAGCTGCGCGAGCAGGTGGGGGAGTTGCGGATCGCCCGGGTCTTTGGTCATGGCCCGCCGGAGGAGTGCGATCGCCTCGCCCGCCCGACCTTGCCGGGCGAGCTGCGACGCTTGTCCGAGAATGTGCGGGGGCTGTGCGGGCATCGTCTCCTCTTCCCTAAGGTCTTCCCCCCGAGTCGCGTGCAAGGCGGACAAAGGTCTGGTAGATTCTGCACCCCATCACTGCCCCCATCCCGGCGGGAGAGGCTCGCACCTGGGCACTCCCGCCTTTTTCATGCGCCGATCATCCGCCGCTCAACGCGTGAGCTGATCGAACGCGGCCTGGTACCTCGCCCGCGTGCCCTCGATGATCTCCGCGGGCAGTTCGGGCCCGGGCGCCTGCTTGTTCCACGTGCCCTGGGCGACGAGCGTTTCAAGATACTCGCGGAGGAACTGCTTGTCGTAGCTCTTCTGCGCCCGGCCCGGCGCGTAGTCGACCGCGGGCCAGAAGCGCGAGGAGTCGGGCGTGAGCGCCTCATCGATCAGGATCGGCTCGCGCGCGTCGGCGCCCTGTTCGTCGGGCAGGCCGAACTCGAACTTGGTGTCGGCGATGATGATCCCGCGTTCGCGCGCGTGATCCGCGGCAGCCCGATAGATGTTCAGCGTCAGCGTCCGCAGCTTGTCCATCAGCGCCCCGCCCACGAGCGCCGAGGCGCGCTCGAACGAGACGTTCTCGTCGTGCTTGCCCTGCTCTTCCTTGGTCGCGGGGGTGAAGATGGGCTCGGGGAGCCGGTCGCACTGTTTGAGGCCCGCGGGCAGCTTGATGCCGCAGACCGAGCCGGTCTGCTGATACTCCTTCCAGCCCGAGCCTTCGAGATAGCCGCGGGCGACGCACTCGATGGGAATCACCCGGCATCGGCGCGCGAGCATGACGCGGCCTTCGAGATCGGCGCGCGCCGTGCGGCCCAGCGCGGCCTGCGGGATCAGCCCCGCGTCGGTCGAAACCAGGTGCGTCCGGCACAGGCCTCGGGACTCGATCCAGCGCAGCCAGAACGTCGCGATGCCCGTGAGCAGACGCCCCTTGCCGGGGATCGGCGTGGGCATCACCACGTCGAAGGCCGAGATGCGGTCGGAGGCGACGATGAGCAGCCCGGCGGCCGCAGCCGACCCCGGCGCGTGGATGCCCGGCGGGAGGTCGTAGACGTCGCGGACCTTGCCCCGGCGCAGGCCCGGCAGGTCGAGATCGGTCTGAAAAACGGGCCGGGCGGCTGGGGTCATGCGCGAGGGTAGGGTTCGCCGCGGCAAGCCGGAACGGATCGCGCGACGCGGTCGTATCGCGTCGGTCCCGACCCCGCCCGGCGGGCGCTAGACTGGGCTGGGAAGGCGGATGCGGAGGGATTGGGTGGGGTTGGGTGGAGTAGGGTGGCTAAGGGAGGATCGGGTCGTTCATGCTGCGATTCGTGGTTCCTGATCCGGGCGGCGCGGTGTCGAAGGCGTTCGCCGAACGGCACGCGCATCTGTTTGCCGCCGACGACCTCCCGCTTCAGGCGACGATCACGATCGAGCCCGCGAGCGCCTGGCCCGGGATGTGCGTCATCCGTGCCGAGCGCTCGGGCAACGAGTCGGCGGGGCTCTGCCTCCAGATCCCTGTCCCCGCGCCCGAGGGCTCGGGCTCGCTCGGGCTGCTCACGCTCCAGACCTGCCTGCTCCCTGACCGCAAGGCGACCGACCAGCCGTACGTGCTCTGGCTCGAGCTTGCGCGTCATCGGCTGATGCTGGTGTTCAACAAGCTCGAGGAGTGGGGGCTCTTTGAGCTCGCGGGCGACGACCCGGTGCTCGCCGAGTTTGAAAAGGCCCGGCAGGAGTTCACCGCGGCGCTGGTCGCGTGCGGGCGCGCGGAACACGCGGGTGACTCGGCGGGTGCCGACGCCGCCCGCATCGCCTCGGACCTGATCGCTTCCTCCGACCGCGCGGCGCGGTC
Organism: Planctomycetota bacterium; assembly: GCA_033763435.1. GTDB lineage: Bacteria > Planctomycetota > Phycisphaerae > Phycisphaerales > UBA1924 > JANRKN01. The sequence goes on along the minus strand of JANRKN010000155.1, from coordinate 11,440 downwards.
ACTCGCGCTCGCGATCGACGCGGGCGAGCGGCTCGCGCTGATCGACGCGGACCGGCAGATCAAGGGGCGCATCTCGGGCGAGCTTTACGCCCGCGCGGTCAAGCGCTTCACGACCCTCACGGGCGAAGCGCCGGGCGCCGGCGGCGCGGTCAATGTCCCGGGGCAGGGCGGCGTCGTTCACCCGGCGACGGCCGCGATCGGCTGCGTCGCGACCCCCGCGGCGTTCAACGAGGTCGTGCAGAAGGTCGCCTCTGCCTGCGGCGATTTCGTGTCGATCCCCACGCGCTGGTCCGCGATGGAGCCCAGCGAGGGCAAGTACAACTGGGGCCCGACCGACCGCTGGATCGAGTGGGCCGTGCGCGTCGCGAAGATGCCCGTGGTTGCGGGCCCTCTGATCGACCTGCGCGCGACGACGGTTCCCGAGTCGGTCCTGATCTGGGAGAACGACTACGAAACGCTCCGCGACTTGGTCGTGGAGCACGTGCAGGCGGTCGTCACGCGCTATCGCCGGACGGTCACGCGCTGGACTGTCGCCAGCGGTCTGCACGCGAGCGCGCACTTCCGGCTCACGTACGAGCAGATCATCGACCTCACGCGCATCGCGATCCTGCTCGTGCGCAAGCTGCACCCGACCGCGAAGATCCAGGTCGAGATCTCCGAGCCCTGGGGCGAGTATCACGCGCGCCAGCGCAAGAGCCTGCCCGCGCTGCTGTACACCGACGCGCTCGCGCAGGGCCTGGGCGCGAACCTCGCGGTCGACGCGATCGGCCTGCGGGTGCAGATGGGTCAGGCGGCCTCGGGGCGCAGCGCGCGCGACCTGCTGGCGTTCAGCGCGCTGCTGGACCGCTATGCCGCGTTCGAGAAGCCGCTGGCGCTGACGATGCTCGGGTGTCCCTCGATCGATTCGCCCCCGACTCCCGCGCCCAGCGTGCCCGCGCCCGCGCCCATCAACGACGACGATGATGATGACCTGCCCCTCATGCCCGCGCCCAGCGCCGAGCCCGCGATCGCGCGCACGCCCGGCACATGGCGCAGCGCATGGAGCGACGAGCAGCAGGCCGAGTGGCTCGCGCCGTTCCTGTGCGTCGCGCTGAGCAAGCCCTCGGTGCACTCGGTCTGCTGGCAGGAACTGGCCGACGTGCCCGCCTCGCCCGGTTCGGCGCCCGACATGCCCGGCGGAGGGCTGGTGAGCGCGGGCGGACAGCTCAAGCCCGCGGCGCGTCGCATGGCCGAGATCCGCAAGGCGCTGCGCGAGAACCGCTCGCCGATCGCTGCGCTGAATCTGCTCCGCCGCGGGGTGTAACGCATGAGCGAAGGCCCGCCGAGCATCCGACCGCGCGACGCTGCGACCTGGGCGCTGGTGGGCGCGCTCATGATGCTCACCGTGATGGGCACCATCTGGGCGTTCCACATGCGTCAGGGACCCAAGCCCGCGCCGACGGCCACGGCGACGCCCGAGACGTCGCCCACCCCTACGCCCACCCCCGCGCCCACCCCCGCGTCCTTGCCCGCTGCAGCTTCCGCGTCATCCACCGCTCCGGTGCCGGACGTCTCGACCCCCGCGAATGCCGACGCGGTGCCAGCGTTGACCGCCGAACCGACGGCCTCGGCGGAGAAGCTCCCCGCGCCGCTGCCGCCGCCTCCGGTCGCCGCGCCGATCGATCTCAACCGCGCGACCAAAGAACAGCTCGAGATGCTGCCGGGCATCGGCCCTGCGCTCGCGCAGCGGATCATCGACGACCGCACCGCCCGGGGCCCGTTCCGGAGCGTTGATGACCTTGACCGCGTCTCGGGCATCGGCAAGAAGACGATCGACAAGTTCCGCGCGAAGGTGACGGTCGGGCCCTGAGCCCAAAGCTGCCCCCGACTCTGGCCGCGACTCTGGCCGCGCCCCGGCCGCGGCCTCCCCGATATCCTCGCTCCAACGCAGTTGCGGACGCGACCGGCGCGAGGGCTCGCCCGGCCGGGCCCGACCCTGCGCACGGATCGCCTCCCGATGCTCGCGGACGTGCTCAACACGCTCTCGGCCCAGCCCGCGCTGCGCGCGCTCGCGGGCGCGCTTGCGCAGGGTCAGCGCGTCGTCGCGACCGGCTCGGCGGGTTCGAGCGCGGCGTTCACTGCGGGGGCGCTCGCGCGGGAGCTCTCCCGGCCCATCCTGCTCGTGCTCGCGCACTTGGACGATGCCGAGGAAGCCCTCGACGAGCTTGCGCAGCTGCAGGGCGCGCTGAATGTGCTGCGCTTGCCCGCGCTGGAGAGTTTGCCGGGCGAGAGCTCGGCGAGTCTGGAGCTGTTCGCGGAGCGTCTGTCGGTGATCAAGCGCGCCGTGACGCTGGACGAGCGTGCGCCCGCGGTAGTGATCGCGCCGATCCCGGCCCTGATGCAGCTTGTGCCGCCGCCGGGCGCGATCGATCGGCTGCTGCGCGTGCTGGAGGTCGGGCAGGACCACAAGCTGACGGATCTGGTGCGCTGGCTTGAGTCGGCGGGCTATCGGCGCGTCGAGGCGGTCGAGGAGCCGGGCGACTTTGCGCTGCGCGGCGGCATTCTCGATGTGTTCCCGCCCGGTGCGGCGCCCGAGGAGAACATCGCCGCGGGCAGGCCCGTGAGGCTCGATTTCTTCGGCGACACCATCGACCGCATCGCGGAGATCGACCCCGACACGATGGCGACCGACCGCGCGGTCCGCGGCGTGCAGCTCGTGTGCGCTGACCTTGATCGCGCGCGCGAGGCCGGTGAGCCTGTGTCGTTCACCGATCTGCTCCCGCGCGCGTGCGCCGTGGTCCTGCACGAAACGCTCGAAGTCGTCGAACAGGCGCGCGGCTACTTCGAGCGCGTGCTGGACGCCAAGGGCATCGAAGGCCCGCCCGCGGCGCTGAAGCGGCTCAGTGCGCGGTTCGGCGCGCTGGCGGAGCTGAACCAGTTCAGCGCGGGCGCGGCGAGCGCGGACGTGCGGATCGATGTGCCCGTCTCGCCTCTGCCGCCTTTGCCGCGCGAGGCGCCCGAGGCGATCAAAGAGATCGCGGCGCTTCCCGGGCGCGTGGTGCTGCCGGCGCACACGCCGGGGGACTTGGCGCGCGTGCGGGAACTGATCGCGCAGCACGCGCCCGAGGCCCGCGCGCGGCTTGAGCCCTTTGAGTGCTACGTCCACCGCGGCTTTGCGCTGCGCGCACCCGAGAGCGATCAGCCCCTGCTGACCGTGGTGCCGTATCACGAGCTGGTCGGGCGCGAGGGCGTGCGCCGTCGGCGCGGTGGGATCAAGTCCGCACGCGCGATCGACACGTTCCTGGACTTCCAGCCCGACGACTACGTGGTGCACACCGACCACGGCATCGCGATCTATCGGGGCCTGGCGCTGATGAAGCCGCGCGACCTGCCCGGCACGCAGGCGCCCACGCTGCCCACCGGCCCGGGCGTGCACCTGCGCCCCGAGAAGCTCAAGAAGAAGGACGACTCCGGCCCCGCGCCCGAGAGCGAGGAGTACCTGATCCTCGAGTTCGCGGCCAAGAGCCGGCTCTACGTGCCCGCGACGCAGATCGACCTCGTGCAGCGGTACGTCGGCGGGTTCTCGGGCAAGCCGCCCCTCTCGATCCTCGGCGGGCAGCGCTGGAAGTCGCAGGTCGAGCGTGTGAGCGCCTCGGTGCGCGATCTTGCGGCTGAGCTGTTGCGCGTGCGCGCCGCGCGGCAGCACATGCCGGGCGTGCAGTATCCACCCGACACGATGTGGCAGAACGAGTTCGAGGCCGCGTTCCCGTACGAGGAGACGGAGGACCAGCTCGCGGCGCTGGGCGCGATCAAGAAGGACATGCAGTCCGCGCGCCCGATGGACCGGCTGATCTGCGGCGACGTGGGCTTCGGCAAGACGGAGCTTGCGATCCGCGCGGCATTCAAGGCCGCGGAGGCGGGCAAGCAGGTCGCCGTGCTCGTGCCGACGACCGTGCTCGCCGAGCAGCACGAGCGCACGTTCCGCGCGCGCTTTGCGGGCTATCCCTTCCGCGTCGAGAGTCTCTCACGCTTCAAGACCGACGGCGAGGCGCGGGAGATCCTGCAGAAACTGGCCGAGGGCGCGGTCGACATCGTGATCGGCACGCACCGCATCCTCAGTCAGGACGTGGTGTTCAAGGAACTGGGCCTGGTGATCATCGACGAAGAGCAGCGCTTCGGCGTCGAGCACAAAGAGCGGCTGCTGCGTCTGCGGCTCACGGTGGACGTGCTGACGCTGTCGGCGACGCCCATCCCGCGCACGCTGCACATGGCGATGCTGGGCATCCGCGACATCTCGAGCCTCGCGACGCCGCCGCTGGATCGGCGCGCGATTGTGACCGAGGTGATCCCGTACAACGAGAAGCGCGTGTCGCAGGCGATCGCGCGGGAGCTCGCGCGCGAGGGGCAGGTCTACTACGTCCACAACCGCGTGTACGACATCCAGAGCGTCGCCGACCAGGTGCTCAAGCTCTCACCCGAGGGCACGCGCATCGTCGTGGGCCACGGGCAGATGAGCCCGCACGATCTCGAGGAGGTGATGCTCAAGTTCATGCGTCGGCAGGCGGACATCCTGGTCTCGACGACGATCATCGAGTCGGGCATCGACAACCCCACGGCGAACACGATCATCATCGACCATGCCGACCGCTTCGGGCTCGCGGAACTGCATCAGTTGCGCGGGCGCGTGGGGCGCAGCAAGCACCGCGCGTACTGCTATCTGCTGCTGCCGCCCGACCGCACGGTGAAGGAGATCGCCCAGAAGCGCCTGAAGGCCCTGGAGCAGTACGCGATGCTCGGCGCGGGGTTCAAGATCGCGATGCGCGACCTCGAGATCCGTGGCGCGGGCAACCTGCTGGGCGCGGAGCAGAGCGGACACATCGCCGCGGTGGGTTATGACCTGTACTGCCAGCTGCTCGAGCGCGCGGTGACGGACCTGACCACGACCGACGCGCCCGAGCCGCCCTCGCGCGTCGCGATCGAGGTCGGGCTGAGCGCGTCGATCCCCAGGCCTTACATCCCCAGCGACCAGCGCCGGCTCGAGGCGTACCGCCGGCTCGCGACGAGCGCGACGTTCCCCGACCTCGACAAGCTGCGCGCGACGCTCACCGAGGCCTACGGCGCGCCTCCCAAGCCCGTGCAGCGGTTGCTCGACCTTGCGCAGCTCCGAATCGCACTGGCGAACCTGCGCGCCCGGGGCGTCACGCTGCGGGGCAAGGATCTGGTCTTCCGCACGCCTCACGCGCAGCCGCTGGCGCAGGCGCTGGGCCAGGGGCAGCCCGAGCTGGTGACGGTGCTGCCCGCGCGGAACAACGACGAGCTGGCGGAGGTGTATTTCCGGCCCCCGCCGGCGTATCTGGAGCCGGAGACGCTGCTGGCGGTGCTGCGGAAGAAGCTCGTGCCGCCCGAGCATCTGCCCAAAGAGGCGCCGCCCAAAGAGGCCAACGTGCCCAGATCGGGTCAGCCCGGCGCCCAGAAGCCCGGCACGAAGAAGTCCGGCGACTGGCGCAGCGCGAAGTTCTGAGGCACGTGCGCGGAAGAGTGTGTAGACTCGCAAGTTAGGCCGGGGAGGTTCGGGCGAGACGACTGCCCGGGGCCCCGGCCGGACCCGACGGACGCGGCACGATGCCCTTCATCCCCGAATCTTCAGACCCATCCTCCGAAGGTGCCCGCACTCAAACCGATCGGCAGATCCTGGACCTCAAGCGTCGGCTGATCCGCGAGGCGACCTATGCGATCGGGATGCTCGAGTCGGCGGTGGACGCGCTCTTCCGGCTCGACGGCGAGGCAGCCCACAACGTCCGCGGGCGCGACGACCGAATCGACGTCGAGGAAGTGCAGATCGAGAGCGAGTGCCTGCGGATCCTCGCGCTGCACAACCCCTATGCGCACGACTTCCGCGTCGTGACGTTCATCCTCAAGACCAACGCCTCGGTCGAGCGCGTGGGCGACCACGCGACGAGCCTCGCGAAGATCGGGCAGAAGATCCGTCGGCACATGTCGGGCCTCCCCGCCGACCAGCCCCTGCCCGACGACCGCGCGGTCACCGTCCCGCCCTGGCCGACGGCGCTAGTCGAGATGGGCCAGCGCGTGCCCGCGATGTGCCATGAGCTGCTCCGCGCCGTGCTCGATGAGGACGCCGAGGGGGCCAAGGCGCTCGTCGCCTCCGACCGCGTGATCGACACGCTCGACAAGCGCCTGTTCACGGAAACGGCGGCGATGGTCGATGCGCGCACGATGCCCGTGCCCGTCGGGCTGCTGGTGTCGCGCGCGGGGCGCGAGCTGGAACGCATCGGCGACCTGATGACCGATGTCGCCGAGGAAGTGGTGTACCTCGTGACCGGATCGATCATCCGCCACGAGGACAAGAAACGCTGGAAAACGGGGACGTGAGCCCAGGGAGCCGGAGGCCCGGGTGCCTCACTCTCGCGCGCCTGACTCTCGCGCGAAGGTCGCGCCGTCGAGCACGTCGAAGCTGACGATGACGCCCAGCGGGAACTGCTCGGGCTTCTGGCGCGCGTCGGTGAGCTCGCAGTGAATCGGCACGCCCGCGTCAACGACCAGGCGCCCCTGCTCGACCGCGATCACGCGGCCCTGCACGCGCCTGGGCCGGCCCGCGACGGGCTCGACATAGCGCCCGCCCGTGCCCGGGACGTCCACGCGCCGGGCGCGCGCGACGATCGTGCCGATCAGCCGCTTGCCGGGCTCGACGCCCTGCACCGACGCGAGGCCCCCGACGGGCTGAAGGTGGAGCTGGTACGAGGTGTTGGGCAGGTCCAGGACGAGGTACGCGGGCTTGGTGGCCGTGGCTTCGTGCGCTGAGCCCAGCGTGCCGCGGGCCAGCTTGGGGTCGATCTTCGTCGTGGGGCTGGGCGTGATCATGCGTGAGGATAGGTCGGGCTCGGAGGCGGTTGGCTTTGGGTCGGTCCGCGAGGAGATCGACCGGCCCCCTCGCGGACGCGCGAGGCATTGGACTCCCCCAAAGGTCCCAAGGCGAGAGCCTTATTCTCGGCCCACTCAGGAAAACTCCTGGCACCGAATCGGACCTTGCGCACCTTTCCTGCCGACGGCGTGTCTCCGTGGCACGTCCATCGAGTCGAGAGAGGGAGAGACATCATGAAGGTTTCGACGATGCTCGCGGCGGGCGCCGGTCTGGCGCTCGCGGGTTCGGCGTTTGGCTCCGCGTCGCTCGTGGGCGACACGATCCAGCGCGTTCAGTACGCGCAGTCCTCCGGTGAGATCGTGACCGTTGACTTTGCCGTCGTGTCTGATCCGGGGTACGAGTACATCGATTCGCACCCGTTCGCGGGCGGTGAGTGGCGCAAGTTCAACATCGGACCCACGTCGATCCACATGGAGAACCTCATCACGTGGTTCAGCCCCTGGTTCGATACGGGCAACCTGCCGACGTACGTCGAGTTCCGCGACTTGGACTTCAACGAGCCGGGACTGTTCATCGCCGGCGTGACGGTGACCTGGGGCGGCACGATCTTCGCCGAGGACGACGCGCCCCTGAACTATCCCGCGTTCGGAGCGCAGGCGGTGATCTTCAACGCCGACACGGTCCGGCTGTACACGGGCCCGTACCAGTTCGAGGCGGGCTCGTGGGTGCAGATCGATCTGATCGTCGCGCCCGCGCCGTCGGTGGCGCTGCTGGGCGGCCTGGGCGCGCTGGTCGCGACTCGCCGTCGACGCTGAACGCGCACCCGGCTCGGCTGCGCTCGCCGAACGGGCGGGCATCACGAACCCTCGAATCCGACGCAACGCCCGCGGCGAAGCGGATCCATGCACTCACCCTCACGTGTGTGGCGGATCTTCGGCGCGGCCTGTTGCGTGGGCTTCGTGCTGTGCGCCGGGGCCTGCCGTTCCAAGAACGACAGCGCCGGCCCAGCTCCGTCGCCGACCGCCGAAGCCCCCACCCCGGCCGCTGAGCCTGATCGTCCCTGGGGCGGGCCCGACCTGACGTCCAACCTCACGGTGCCCGCGGGCAAGCGCTTCATCTTCGCCGGCGGCCAGCCCAAGGGTTACACCGCGTACGTGACCAACACCGGGACCGTTCCCGTCGCCCTGCTCGCTGAGCTCGACGGCGTGGCCAGGCCGATCGTGGTGCTCGAGCCCGGCCAGCGCGCTTCACACGTCTTCGCCCCCCGCGAGGCCGCGCTTTTTGACAACCCTGCCGCGACCGACGCCCAGTCCAAGGTCGAGATCTGGGGCAGCGCCAGCGTCGGCATGAGGTACATCAAGGTCCCCGGCTGAGCCTGAGGCTTCGGTCACCAAGGCTGGCCCGAGGGGGTCCTGCCAAAGGGCGTCGGCGACCCCGGGGCGGGCGTTTGCGGCTAAACTCTCGGCCCCGAGGTTCCGGTCGCGCCGCGCGCCCGGGACCACGACGCTCGCCCGGCCTCAGGAGTGATCGATGGCCCTCATTCGCCCCCGCACCCCCCGGACTCTGCTCATGGCTTCTTCCTCCAAGGCGGCGTGCGTGCTCGCGCTGCTGGCCGGCTCGGTGCTGACTGGCTCGGTGCTGACCGGGTGCGACCAGCAGACCGACGCGACCAAGGCGATCCGCTCGGCGTCCAAAGACATCCACGGCGTCTCGGGCGGCGGCCCGAGTGTCCGCGACAGCGCTGAGCGCGACACGCTGATGAAGTCGGCCGCGGGCACGCTGCAGAACCTTCCCGCGGGCGCCTCCAAGGCCGATGCCGCGAGCGCGCAGGTGCTCTTGTCGGGCGCGAAGCTGGGCCTGGCGGTGAACCCGGCCGAGACGTTGCTTGAAGAGCAGCGTGGGCTGCTGACGCGCTCGGCGCTGATCCGCGGCATGCTGCTGGACTGGACGAGCGCGAGCAGCCGGGCCGACGTGGCGGGCAAGTTCGACCCCTCGAAGCTGCTGGAAGAGATCCGCGCCACACGCGCGCAGGCCGAGAAGAACGCCACGGCCCAGAAGTCCAAGGCGCAGGACCTTGCCACCAAGCAGGCCGACGCCGCGGGCCGCGTGAAGGCGCGGCTTGACGAGGCGGCGGCGAAGGAAGCCCAGCACGCGAAGATTCAGCAGGAAGCGGCCAAGCTCCCGGCGTCGCAGTCGGCGCCGATGATCGAGAACGCGCGCCCGCTGCGCCGCGAGGCCGATGCGCTTCGCAAGGAAGGCGAGCAGGTCCGCATCCTTGCCGATCAGCTCGAGCGCCAGGTCGCGGAGCAGAACCTGCTCGTTGAGCAGTACACGAATCAGAAGGCCGAGCTCGAGCGCCTCGAGGCCGAGCTGCTCGCCCGCGCCGCCAAGACCAAGCAAGAAGAGGCGCAGAACCGCGCGAAGGCGACCGAGTCCGCGGCCGAGCTCGACAAGGCCGTGCAGGAACTGATCGCGGCGCGGACTGGCTCGTTCGCCTCGGCCTCGTCGGCGGCGGTGAAGGCGTTCCAGGAGTCGGCGACCGCGGCGAAGACCGGTCAAGCCGACGGCGGCGCGACGGGCCGCGTGGCTTCGGGCGTCTCGCATCAGGCGCTGGGCGACGTGCACTTCACGATCGCGCAGGCGCAGCTCGCGACGGCCGACCTGCTCGAGTATCTCGCCAAGGCCGAGCCCAAGCTCCCGCAGGCCGATGCGTACGCCAGCGCCGCCCAGGCCGCACGCGCGGACCTGAAGACCAGCCTCGACGCGGCGGGTTCGGCGTACAACGCGGCGCAGTCGGCGTTCGGGGGCGTCTCGGGACCGGCGATCCGCGGCGAGCTCAAGGACCGGCTCGACAGCGTCACGGCGCAGCTCGAGACGATCGCGAAGTTCGCGCGGGGAGAGGTCAAGGACCTGTCGGGCTCGGCGGCGAGCGAGAACGCCGCGCCGAACGATCAGGGCGGGGCTGCGCCCGGCGAAGGTGCGCCGAGCGGCGCGGCCGAGTCGCCGATCGTGCTGATGCAGTTCGCCGCGGACGTGCTCGCGGCCATGAAGGAGAGCGACGGGCCCGGGCTGATGGCGCTGATGCACCCGGCCGACGACACCGCCCGCCAGCTCCTGCAGGTGATGGGCCCGATGACGGGCGCACGGGCCAAGCTCGATCAGGCGCACAAGAACAAGTTCGGCACGACCTTCAGCGACGCGCTCGCGAAGGCGCCGGGCATGGGCGCGATGATGCAGGCCGGCGGCATGGGCGGGTTGGGCGGTGTCAGCGCCGAGGCGCTGGCGAACGTCACGCCCGAGCAGCTGAAGGTCACGCCCGCGGGCGAAGGCCGCGCGACGCTCACGATCCCCGGCGCGCCCGAGCCTCAGAACCTCGTGAAGGTCGATGGCGCGTGGAAGATCGAGTTCACCGCGCCGCCGCTGCCCCCGGGTGCGCTCGAGCAGATGAAGCCCATGCTCGGCGCCATGTCGGGCGCGATGACCGAGATCGCCGACGGCATCGACACCGGCGCGATCACCTCCAGCGAGGCCGCGATCGGCCAGTTCATGCAGAAGGTGCAGGCCGCGATGCAGGGCATGATGGGCGGTGGTGGCGGCGGCGGCGGCGACATGGGCAAGTAAACCGCCCGCCGTGCTTCCCCCGCGTCGCTGATCTGTTGCTTGGCTGTTTTCTGCTTTGCTGCTTCCTTCTCCACACCCATGCCCGAAACTCTCCCCGGCGAGCCGACCCTTCGTGACGTCAAGATGCACCTGGCCTCGCCCGCGGCGCCGGTGGTCGGGCGCGTCCGCTCCAGCGAGCGCTGCACCGTCGGCGGCGCGCGCTCCAAGTCCGCGGGCTTTGTCCGACATATCGAGATTGACGTCACCGGCACGCCTCTGGCGGGGTCGTTCGTCCCCGGGCAGTCCTTCGGCGTGCTCGCCGAGGGCACCGACGCCAAGGGCGCCCCGCACAAGGTCCGCCTCTACTCGCTCTCCTCGCCCACGCGCGGCGAAGACGGCAACGGCAACGTCGTTGCCACCACCGTCAAGCGCACCATCGATGAACACCACGACACGGGCAAGCTCTTTCTGGGCGTCTGCTCCAACTACCTCTGCGACCTGAGGCCCGGCGACCCCGTCCGCCTCACCGGGCCCAGCGGCAAGCGCTTCGTCCTGCCCGCCGATCCTTCCAAGCACGATTACGTCTTCTTCGCGACGGGCACGGGCATCGCGCCCTTCCGCGGCATGATCTTCGACCTGCTCGACGCGCACGCCGCCTCGAGCATCACCCTCGTCATGGGCTCGCCCTATCAGGGCGACCTGCTCTATCACGAAACCTTCACCGACCTCGCGCGGACGCACGCGAACTTCAGGTATCTGCCCACGCTCTCGCGCCAGCCCCAGGAGAGCGGCGAGAAGCCCATGTACGTCCAGCAGCGCCTGACCTCGCAGGCGGACCTGTTCCGCCCCATGCTCGCGTCGGAGCGCACGCTGATCTACGTCTGCGGCATCGCGGGGATGGAACTGGGAATCTTCCAGCAGCTTGCGCGGGCGCTGCCCGCCGACGTGCTGTCGCAGTACCTGACGCTTGAGGGCGCCGCG
>JANRKN010000154.1:0-5186 GCA_033763435.1 Planctomycetota bacterium | reverse complement strand
CACCACCGCCACCACCCGCCCCTCCACTGTTCGGATTCAGTTTGAGTCCATTTCGCTCAGGCTCAGCGCGTTCTTCGTCCGTGAACGAATACGTCTGGATCACCTCGACCAGGCGCTTGCGGAGCGTCTCGCGCACTTTCGCAAGCCGGCGCGAGACGGTCGGCTCCGAGATTCCAAGGTCCGCCGCGACGTCCTTTCCGCTGCGCTGGTCGAGCACCCGCATGCGGTAGATCGAAAAGTCCATGAAGTCGCACTCTTTTTCGACGTGCCTCAGCGCGGCCTCGACCTTGGCCCGGAAAACCGCGGCCTCGTACTGGTCGTCCGCTCGCTGCGCCGCCGACGCGACCATCCAGCTCTCGTCCAGCTCTGCGGGCTTCTTGGCCCCGCCGCGCTTCTGCGCGCTCCGGCGGTCCATCTCATCGCCCAGCACGTGCTTGGCGATCGCGAGCAGCCACGTCGAGAATCGCGCGCCGCGCGCGGGGTCGTAGCGGTCGATCGACTCGCTCAGCGCCGCGAGGGTTTCCTGCGAGAGGTCGCGCACCGTCTCCGAGCCAATCCGCCCCTTGCCCCACTTAGAGAGCTGCGCCCGCACGACCGGGCCGAAGGTCTCCCACAGCTCGAACCACGCGGCCTGGTCGTTGCTCCGCAGGCGGCTGATAAAGCTCGTCGTCATCGACGTCAGCATGGACCACTCCTTCAACCCAGACCCCACCCGACCTCACCTGCCGCACCCGACCTCACCTGCCCGACCGGCTTCCCGGGCGATTGTTGGGGTTTCGGGCGTCCGAATTGCGCACAGAGGCCTGCGCAGCCTATCCGACGCACGCCCGCCGTCCCAGAATCCGACCGAGAACCGCCGGACTGAACTGGCGAAACCTGCCGACGCGCGAAATCCGCCCCGAGCGTTTCCCAATCACCTCTTGTCCACCCCGCGGCAGGCCCGGAGCGGCCCGCCTCGGCGGACAACAGGTTCGGGACCCTCGGGTTGTGGCCGGTTGAAGGTGAATCAGGAGGTTCGTCATGGCTCTTGGGAAGGCGTTGGTGCGGTACACGGTGATCGCGGGCTTGGTCGGCGGCGCGGCCGCGGTCGTCGTCGGTCCTGAACGCGTCGCGGCGGTCTTCTCCCAGACCCGCGGCGCCATCCAGGCCGAGGTCGACAAGCACATCGAGGACCCGGTCGCGCTGCGGGCTCAGCTCCGCTCGCTCGAGGCGCAGTATCCCCCGCGGATCGCCGCGGTCGAGAGCGACCTCGCTCAGCTCGCCAGCCAGAAGCGCCAGCTCGAGAACGACCTGTCGCTCAAGACCAAGGTCGTCGCGCTCGTCGAGCAGGACCTGGGCACGATGCAGCAGCTCATCACGCGGGCCACGGAGACCCAGGCCCAGATGGCTGGCGCCGTCGTCCGCGTCTCGTTCAACTCCGAGAGCCTGCCCGTCGACGAGGCCTACGCCAAGGCTTCGCAGCTCATGGCCTTCCGCGATGCGAACGCCGCGGTCGTGACGGACATCGAGCGCGACCTGGGCTATCTGGGCCAGCAGGAAACCCGCCTGGTCGAACTGCGCGACCAGCTCCGCAGCGAGCAGGCCCAGTTCCAGACCCAGCTCGTTCAGCTGGATCATCAGGTCGACGCGATCGCCCGCAACGAGCGGATGATCGGCATGCTCGCGGCCCGCCAGAAGACCATCGACGAACAGAGCCGCTACCGCGCCGACAGCCTCGAGCAGATCCAGTCCAAGCTCGCTCAGATCCGGACGCGCCAGGAGTCCCAGCTGGACAACCTGGGCCGGGGCTCGACCGCGACCAACTACGAGCAGCGGGCCCGCGTCCAGCTCGACGCCCGCAACTCCATCCCTGGCCGCTCGGGCCTCACGCCCAGCCCCGCCACGCTCCCCTCCAAGCCCGCGACGATCCACATCGGGCCCGAGTCGCTCAAGCAGCCCTCGCCCGGCGCGGTCTGAGTCGTCCCTCCCCAGCCTTCAACCCCCGCGAGCGTGCGCCCTCGAGTGAGGCAGCGCACGCTCGCTTTTCATTCATCGCCCGGTCGCTGGGCTCCCACTTTGCCTGATTTGCCCATTCGGACCCTTTCACCCGAGTTCAGAGGGGCAGGTTTGCTAGGATTTGGTGCGGATGTGCCGATAATCGCTTGTCAGCGACCCCGGCACGCCCGCGGTTCTCGGACCGTCCGAAACCCGTACGCGTGAGCCGGCCTGTGGAGCGTCGGTTCGAAGGAGTGGCCCCGCCGTGATGCTGGACAAGCTCTTGAGCGTCTTCAGCGTCGACATGGGGATCGACCTGGGCACGTGCAACACGCTCGTGTCGGTCCGCGGTCAGGGCATCGTGCTCAACGAGCCCTCGGTGGTCGCCGTGCGCAAGGGCACCAACCAGGTCCTGAAGAACGGCGAGGCCGTCGGCTGGGTCGCGAAGGAAATGATCGGCAAAACGCCCGGCACCATCACCGCCGTGCGCCCGTTGAAGGACGGCGTGATCTCCGACTTTGAGATTACCGAGGCGATGCTGTCCTACTTCATCCGCAAGGTCAACGGCAAGAGCCGCTTCTTCGGCGTGGGCCCTCGCGTGGTCATCAGCGTTCCCTCCGGCATCACCGCCGTGGAGAAGCGCGCGGTCTTTGACTCCGCCGAGCGCGCGGGCGCACGCCGCACCTGGCTGATCGAAGAACCCATCGCCGCGGCCATCGGAGCGGGCCTGCCCTTCGCCGAGCCCACCGCGAGCATGATCGTCGACATCGGCGGCGGCACCACCGAGGTCGCCATCATGTCCCTTGCCGACATCGCCGTCTGCGAGAGCGTCCGCGTCGCGGGCGACGACATGGACGAGGCGATCATCAACCACATGAAGCGCACGTACAACATGCTCATCGGTGAGCAGACGGCCGAGCGCATCAAGATCGAGATCGGCTCGGCCTACCCCGTCATGCCCGAGACGACCCTTGAGGTCCGCGGGCGCGACATGATCTCGGGCCTGCCCCGCAAGGCGATCATCACCACGGAAGAGATCCGCGAAGCGCTGCAGGAACCGGTCAACGCGATCGTCGAGTCCATCACCCGGACGCTCGAGCACGCCGAGCCCGAACTGGCCGCGGACCTGGTCGAGAACGGCATCACGATGGCCGGCGGCGGCTCTTTGCTCCGCGGCATCACCAATGTCGTGCAGAAGGCCACCGGCCTGGAAACCAAGCTCGCCGAGGACCCGCTCACCTGCGTCGCCCGCGGCACGTGCATCTATCTCGAGCACCTCGACGAGTGGAAGTCGACCCTCGAGAACGACCTCGACGTCTAACGCGCCCCGTTCCATCCGATGTCGCGATCGCCCTCCCAGCCTCTGCACCACCCTCGGCTGCTCCTGGCCGCGGTGCTCGTGCTCGTGCTCCTCGCGGTCGTCCCCGGGCGCTGGACCGCGTGGGCAGGCTGGTTCGGGCGCCCGGTCGCGGTCCTCGCAGCGCCCCCGGCGACGCTCTTCCGACTTCTGGGAAGCTGGCTGGCGCCGCCCAAGCCCCCGGCGCTGCGCAACGACGAGCGTGCGCTGCTCGAAGAGCACCGCAAGGCCGCCGAGACCCAGTACCTCCAGCTCCTGGAAGAGAACGACCGCCTCAAGGCCCAGATCAAGGTCCTCCAGCGCGGGCTCGAACTCAACCCCGACCTGCCCGTCAAGCAGCTCACGGCCCGTGTCGTCGCGACCGCGTCGGACTTGGCGTCGGGCCTGCTGCGCATCCGCGCGGGCGAATCGCAGGGTGTCACGGCTGGCTCGGTCGTCACCGCCGACGGGCTCCAGCTCGTGGGCAGGGTCGACTCGGTCGCCGGGCCGCTGGCGTTCGTCCGCCCGATCACGCACAAGGCCAGCCCCGAGGTCACCGTCCGCGTGATGACCGGCGACTTCTTCCAGGGCACCGGCGCCGAATCGCTCATCGCGCTGCTCAAGCCCCAGGGCGATGGGTCGCTCAAGGGCGAGGTCGGGACCGACGCCGGCGCGGCCCTCGGCGGCGCAAGCGCCCCGCGCCTCGAGCCCAAGCCCGGGCAGACCGTGAGGCTGGCCGATCGCACCTGGCCGGGCGCGGCCCAGATGCTCATCGTCGGCACCGTCACACGCGTTGACCCCTCCCCCACCCAGCCACTCCGCAAAGTCATCACCGTCGAGCCCACGCTGAGGCTCGACCGCGTCAGTGAGGTCGTGCTGCGCCTGACCGACGAATCCATGCCGATCATCCCGGCCGCGCCGACAGGGGGCGCGCGATGAACTGGATCGTCTTCGGCCTCATTTCCTGGATCTTCCTGGGCCTGGAGCTCGGCCTGCGCGATGTGCTCCAACTCGGCCCCACGCCCATCGCCCCCAGCTTCATGTTCGTCCTCGTCGCGTTCATCGCGGTCTCGGCGACGCCCTCGGCCTCGGTCTGGGCCGCGATCGTCCTGGGCCTGCTCGTCGACCTTACCAACGCCACGCCCTATCGCGAGGCCGCGGGCGCGATCACCATCGTCGGCCCCCACGCACTGGGCTATCTGCTCGCGGCGCAGCTCATCCTCGCGGCGCGGGCGATGATGATCCGCCGCCACCCCATCAGCCTGGCCATCCTCACCGCGCTGGGCGCCGCGGTCGCGCACATCGTCGTCGTCTTCCTGCTCTCGATGCGACTGGTGCTGGGCGAACCGATCGCCGTCGAAGCCTCGGCCCAGATCGGCCAGCGCCTGCTCAGCAGCCTTTACACCGGCGGCCTGGCCGCGCTGCTCTCGATCGTGCTCTTCCCACTCTCGGGCGCGCTCGGGCTTCACAGCGTGCAGGCGCGTCGCTTCGGCCGGCGCGATTAACTCGTGATGACGTCCGCGGGCCGGGCGATCCCCCGCTCGCGCAGCTTGGCCAGCACCTCGCGCTCCATCGCCAGCGCGGTCGCGACCTCTTCGATCACCACGTGGTCCGCGCCGCACTGATACAGCGCCATCGCCTTGTTCAGATAGTTCGTCCTCCCCGCGATGAAGATCGCGGGGTTCAGCCGGCGGATCACGGTACACGCCCGCATCACCGCCTCTTCGTCAGGGATCGTCAGCACCACCGCGGCGCTTGTCCGCACACCCGCCTGCTCGAGCACGTCGGGGTTGGTGACGTCGCCGTAGATCACGTCACGCCCGAGGTCCGCCTGTCGGCGCACGGTGCGAGGGTTCATGTCGATCACCGTGTGCGG
>JANRKN010000153.1:0-2062 GCA_033763435.1 Planctomycetota bacterium | reverse complement strand
GCCAGGGCTCCGGTCCGGTCGGGAAGAAGTGGCTCAGCCACTACATGCAGGCCGCGTGGCCGACGGCATCGGGTCAATGGATCGGATGCGCAGAGGAAGTGGAAGGACCCGGCTGCTAGCCGCAGGAGACTGAAGTGCCCGCCGAGATCGACACGAAATGGCTCGTCGACCACATCGACCGGAAGTTCAAGGAGGCCGACGACAAGCGAGCCCTGGGGCTGACGGCTGTGCACCAGAAGATCGACGACCACGCGAACGAGGCGCGGTCGTCGCTCGCGGCATTCTCGCATGAGACGACGGCAGCGCTCGGCGCCATCCGGCGGGAGTTGGGCCAGCACGAGACGCGCATCGATGCGATCGAGGCAGCGAAGACCGCAGCCGCGACGCGAGCGGATGGGTGGTGGAAGGCGGGGGCGACGATCGTGCTCGGCGGCGGTGGACTCACGGCGCTGATCCGCTGGATGGAGGGGAAATGATGAAGCGCACGCTGCTCGAGGCTCGGATCGTCTACTCGCGCGCGATGGGGCTGCTGCTCGGCGAGATCAACCGGCACGGCCTCGACTTCATCCTCGACCAGGGCAAGCGCACGCCGAGCGAGGCGAAGTGGAACGCCACGCACTGCCGCGTCGTCGTCCACGGCCAGCGCTGCGAGCAGCCGATCGACCGGCACTCTGCGCCGCACGAGTTCAAGCCCATCGGCATCGCGCAGTCGGTCCACGTCGACGGGCTCGCGCAGGATCTGCTGCTCGTGAAGGACGGCGCGATCGTGAACGACCGCGACGCCTACGCGCCGCTCGGCGCCTACTGGACGGGGCTCGATCCGATGCTCCGATGGGGTGGGAATTTCAAAGGGTTCGCCGACCTCGGGCACTTCAGCCACGAGTGGCAAGGGCGATCCTGACGGGGGGATGAGATGGCGGAAGCGAAGGCGAAAAGCTGGGTAACCGAGTCGTCGATCTTGACGGTGGTGGCGGGCGTGTTCGAGGCGGCGAGCCAGTTCCTCACGGGCAATTCGATCCTGCCCGAGCCGTGGAGCGGGGTCGTCATCGCGGGGCTGGGCTTCTTGACGCTCGTGCTCCGCACGGTCGACAAGCAGAAGAACGCGGCTTGAGCGCCGAGCTGATCGGCGGGGCGCTTGTCGCGCTCGTGCTCGCGGGCGCCGCGTGGGCGCTCTGGTACGCGGGCGGGCGTGACGAGCGGACCGATCGAGCGGAGGACGAGGCCGATGCGTCGAGAGAGCAGGCCGAGCGGATGGCGGGGCCGATGCCGAGTGCGGTGGCGCGTGTTCGCGCTGCTCTTCGTGAGCTTCGGCGCCGCGGGGTGCGCGTGTCTCCAGAGGTCGCCGAAGCCGCCCTGCGTCGAGCAGAGCGACGAGGCCCTGATCGAGATCCTGACGGGTCAGCTTGAGGACTACGCGCCCTTCGTGGCGGCCTGGGAGAAGGAGCAGGCCCGCGCTTGCGGATGGGTGAGGCCGGAGGACTCGCGCGATGAGTGATCCGCGGTGGTACGCCCGCCTCTCGCGCCGCGCGCGCGACGCCTGGGATCAGGCGGGGCACTTCGGCATGTGCTTCGCGCTCGCGAGCGCCCTCGGCGCCGGCGCGGCCTGGGCCTTCATGCACTGGCGGGAGTTCTTCGACCAGGCCCCGATCGAGCGCATCGACGACACCGAGCGCGACATGCGCTTCGGGCTCTTCGGCGCGCTTGCGGGGCAGCTCGTCTTCATGACCTGGGCCTGCGTGCTCGCGATGCGGGCGGCCAGGTAAAGGGGGTCGGTAGTGTCTGGAAGCACTAAGCGGTTCGACGGGGCCGCGTTGCTGGCGAAGCTCGAGCCGCAGCGGCGGCCATCGGCGTTCAACGACTGGCTCGACGCCGATCCCGACCGGACGGCGGCCTTCTGGACGCTGATGGACGGCGCGGCCACGATGCGGATCGGGCTCCACAAGGCGCTCGAACTGTGGGACCGCGAGTACCCCGACCACCCGTGCCCGGTGAAGTACAACCAAGTCCGCCAGGCGCTCCGCGAGCGCGAGGCGAAGCGTGCCGGGTAAGACCGGGGCGGAAA
>JANRKN010000152.1:0-7254 GCA_033763435.1 Planctomycetota bacterium | reverse complement strand
CGCCCGGGCCTTTGTCAGCCCCGCGCCCCCGGCCCGTCGATAATGCCCCGCGATGGACCGCCTTGAGCTGATTCAACTGGGCTTTGTCATCACGAAGCTCGCCTTCGTGTTCGCCTTTGGCGCCTGCGTGGGCTCGCTGGTCAATGTCCTGGTCTACCGGCTGCCGCTGGGGCTGGGCGTGGTCACGCCCCCCTCGCGCTGCCCCAAGTGCGAGACCCGCCTGACCTGGCGCGAGAACATCCCGATCTTCGGCTGGATCTTTCTCCGCGGCAAATGCCGCTTCTGCCGGAGCCCGATCAGCGCGGAGTA
Organism: Planctomycetota bacterium; assembly: GCA_033763435.1. GTDB lineage: Bacteria > Planctomycetota > Phycisphaerae > Phycisphaerales > UBA1924 > JANRKN01. The sequence continues at coordinate 6,945 of JANRKN010000152.1, read as the reverse complement.
TCCGCTCGTCGAGGCCTTCACGGCCGGCCTCTTCGCGCTCACGTACGCGCTGTTTTACGAGATCCCCCGCAAGAGCTTCTGGCTCGGCGTCGACTGGGGGATGTTCGCGCCCGACTGGACGCGGGCGGGCTTGCCTCTGACCTGGCCCGTGCTCGTCGCGATCCTGATCTTGCTCGGGTGCCTGGTCGCGATCACGCTGGTGGACGCCAAGACGTTCACGATCCCGCTGGTGCTGGCGTGGGTGCCCGCGATCGTCGGGCTGGTCGCGCACGTGGGGCTGGCGGTGTACTTGCCGCTGCGGTACACGGAGATGCCCACGCTCGAGAATCTGCTGCCGGGCTCGCTGCTGCGGTGGGGGGGCTGGACGATGGCGACGCCCGGGCCCCACGGCTGGCTGTGGGTCGGCGCGGCCCTGGGCGGCATGGTCGGCCTCGCGCTCTCGAACGTGCTGCTGTGGAAGGGGCTGATCCGCCGGTCGTACGCGGACTACGAGGCGTGGGAAGCGCAGGCCAAGGCCGAGGCCCAGGCGGAGAAGGCGGAAGCGGAGAAGGCCGCGCAGGCCGAGGCGAGTGTCGGGACGGAGCAGTCGGCCAAGGCGCAGCCCGCGGACGAATCGCCCGCGGATTACTGGATTCAGTATCCGTACGCGCGGCGCGAGGCGGGCAAGGAGCTGGTGTTTCTGGCCCCGGTCGCGGCGCTGGGCGCGGCGGGGGCGGCGCTGGCCGTGAAGCTCGCCGGGCCCATGACCTGGGACGCCGAGCGGATGCAGATGGTCGCGGCCCACGCGGTCCCGCTCTGGCTCAACGTCCTGGCGGGCGTGCTGCTGGGGTACCTGATCGGCGGCGGGGTGGTCTGGCTGGTGCGGATCGCCGGGACGCTGGCCTTTAACAAGGACGCGATGGGCCTGGGCGACGTGCACATCATGGCCGCGGTCGGCGCGGTGATGGGCTGGCTCGACGCGACGCTGGCGTTCTTCCTCGCGGCGTTCGTGGGCCTGGCGGTCGAGATCGTTTCGCGGCTCGCGGCGGGCAAGTCGGGGCTGCGGCGGGCGATCCCGTACGGGCCTTCGCTGGCGATTGCCTCGGTGCTGGTGCTCCTCTTTAAACCCTTGATCGAGCTGGGGTTGACGAAGCTCTCCGGGGCCTCGGCGCCGATCAACCTGCCCTGAGCGGGCCGGGCGCTGAGCCGGGCGGCGCGCGGCCGGGAAGATTGGAAGATGAGGAATGAGGGTTTCCGCGCGGGTTGGCCGATACAGTGAGGCGCGCGCGGACCGTGCGCTCCCGTTGGATCGGGGGCCCCGGGCGCAACGACTTCACAGAAACGGATTTGAGCCATGGCGGGACGCTTCATGAAGGTGATCGGGACGGCGCTGGTCGCGGCGACGGGCTTCCTGATGGTGGGTTGCGACAACGTGCCCAAGAAGGACTACGACCTGGCGGTCCGTGAGTCGACCGAACTGCGCGAGCGCGTGACGGCGCTCGAAGAAGAGAACCGCAACAAGGACACGATGCTGGCGGACAAGGACCGTCAGATCGCGACCCTCCAGCAGGCGCAGCCCGCGCCCGCCCCCATCTCGGGCGGCGGCGGCGGCGGCTCGGCCCGCAACGAGGTCATCACCATCGCGGGTGACGTCGCCTTCGCGTCGGGCTCCGATGCGCTCAAGCCCGAGGCCCAGCGCGAGCTGCGGACCATCGCGGCCCGCATCAAGCGCGATCACCCGGGCGCGAGCATCCGCGTGGAAGGCCACACCGACTCGACGCCGATCCGCAAGAGCAAGTGGGGCTCGAACCAGGCGCTGAGCGAGGCGCGCGCGCAGTCGGTGCGGCGCTATCTCGTCAGCCAGGGGATCTCGGGCTCGAGCATCGAGGCCGTCGGCATGGGCTCGAGCAAGCCCAAGAGCACCGCGGCGGCGAGCCGTCGCGTCGAGATCGTCGTCATCGGCGGCTGATCGACCGACCGAACACTCCGGAATCTCGCGGCGCCGATCGGATGCACCGGTCGGCGTCGTCTTTTTTGGGGACACGCGCCCGCAGGGCATGATCCCCCAATCTCGCGGACGCGCCACGCGAATGACCGGGAACACGCCGGGGGCTGCATCCGCCCCGCGTCCTTGCGGCGAACCGTCCCCCAGCCTCGGGCGTGTTGCCCGAAGAGGCCCCGGCCTGAACGCTCGCGTTCTCCCGCCGGGATGGGTGCGGCGGGTGCGGTGGACGGGCGAGCGATCGTCCGTGTTGGGGACCGGTGGCGGAGTTCAGGAGCGATTCGAATGAAACGTGCGATGGTGAATGGTCTGGCGATCTCGGCGGTGCTCGCGCTCGCGGGCGGTGTGGCGTTGGCCCAGGGCGGCACGATGGGCACCAAGCCCGCGGCGCCCGCGAAGGCGATGACCGCGGCGAGCGAGAAGGACCTGGTCGATACGGCCGTCGCGGGCGGGTTCAACACCCTCGCCAAGGCGATCGTCGCGGCCGACCTGGTCGAGGCGCTCAAGGGCAAGGGCCCCTTCACGGTCTTCGCGCCGACCGATGAGGCGTTCGCCAAGCTGCCCGCGGGCACGCTCGAGTCGCTGCTCAAGCCTGAGAACAAGGCCAAGCTGCAGGCGGTGCTGAAGTATCACGTGGTGCCCGCCAAGGCCCTCGCCGCCGACGTCGTCAAGCTGCCCAGCGCCCAGACGCTCGCGGGCACGCGGATCGTCGTGACGGCCAAGGACGGCAAGGTGCTGGCCAACAAGGCGAACGTCACCAAGACCGACATCGCCGCGAGCAACGGCGTGATCCACGTCATCGACGCGGTGATCATGCCCTCGGACACCGACATTCTCGCGGTCGCGACGGGCGCGGGCAAGTTCACGACGCTCGCGAAGCTGATCGAGCAGGCGGGCCTGGTCGACACGCTCAAGGGCGATGGGCCCTTCACGGTCTTCGCGCCCACCGATGAGGCGTTCGCCAAGCTGCCCAAGGCGACGGTCGATGCGCTCCTCAAGCCCGAGGGCAAGGAGACGCTCAAGAGCATCCTGACGTATCACGTCGTCGCGGGGCGCGTGGAGTCGGGCGACGCGGTGAAGGCCGGCAAGGCCAAGACCGTGCAGGGCGGCGAGGTCACCATCGCCAGCGAGGGCGGCAAGGTGAAGATCTCCGACGGCCAGCGCAACGCCGAGGTGATCGGCGCGGACGTGCAGGCGAGCAACGGCGTGATTCACATCATCGACACGGTGATCATGCCGAAGATGACCGCCAAGCCCGCGGCCGAGGCCAAGAAGGAAGGCGCGAAGAAGTCCGGGTATTGATCGACGCTGAGAGACACTCCCAAGGCCCTCGCGTGGAGACGCGCGGGGGTCGATTGAAGGTTCGAGATCGGGCGCGCGGATGGACGGGGTGGGTTGGCCTTGAGGGTGCGTGGCGTTGCGCCCGGCGAGTGCTGATCCGCGAGTCACGATCCGCGACTCACGATTCGCAGTGGACGATTCGGATCCCACGATTGGCCTTCGGCGCCGGTGAACTTCCCATGTCTTGCCTGAGCACGTCAACTCTTCGAGGATCGCCCGGCGTAGGATGGGGGCAGCTCGGGTCTGCGCGGCCGGCGTCCTCGGAGGGCGTGCCGGGCCGGTCTCGGGCGGTCGTGCCGGGGTATGGAAGCGAACGGTCCTTGCCAACGCCTGCGACGGGTTCCAATACAGACTCGCTGCTCCGCCGGATTGCCGGGGGAGATGCGAACGCGGTGCGCGAGTGCATCGACCGCTACGGCGGGTTGATCTGGTCGCTCGCGCGGCGGCTGCTTTATTCCGAGGCCGAGGCCGAGGATGCCGTGCAGGATGTGTTCGTCGAGCTCTGGCAGAGCGCGGGCCGGTTTGATGAGAATATCGCGTCGGAGACGGCGTTCGTCGCGATGATCGCGAGGCGTCGTCTGATCGACCGTCGCCGGAAGATCGACCGGCGGATCGACCGCAAGGCGCTCGGGGAGATTGACGTCCCGGCCAGCGGTGCGGGTGGTTCGGCCTTTGCCGTCGGTACCGACGATGAATTCGACGGGGCCGGAATCCAACGGACGTCCGTGTGCGAAGAAGCGGCAGCGGCGCAGGAAGCGCTGCGCCAGCTCAGCCCTGAGCAGCAGCGGGTGCTGAGGCTTTCGATTTTCCAGGGTCTGAGCCACGAGCGGATTGCGCGGGCGACGGGCCTGCCGCTGGGCACGGTGAAGACGCACGCCCGCCGAGGGCTGATCAAGGTGCGTGAGCTTCTGGAGCTTCGCAGGCACTCGGGGGCCCAGACGGAGCCTAAGGGGTCCGTTGGGGGCTCGGTCGGGGGCGGGAAGGCCGTGGCTGGGCAGAGCGGAGGTGATGCGTGAGCACCTTCGAAGGTCGGAACAACTCCCGGCCGGGCGCAGCGCTCGGGCCGATGGGCGAGGGTGGGAACGGGCTGGCGGGCGGTGGTGCGGGTGGGGTTGGTGGGGTTGGTGGGGGTGGTGGGGGTGGTGGGGGGATGGGCGTGGGGGGGGATTCCGGTGGTCGGGCGTTCGGCGGCGAGCCGCCCGTGAGTGAGCGAGCGATGGACTTCCTGGTGGAACATTCGAGCCTCGGCCTGCCGCCGGACGACGAGGCGGAGCTGCGGGCGTTGCTCGCGGGCGATCCGCGTCTGGAGCGGGAGCTCCGCGCGTTCGAGAAGGCCGCGGCGGCGGTGGACCTGGCGATGATGCGCGAGGAGCCGCTGCCCGCGAGCGTCCGCGCTCGCCTTCAGCAGGCCGCGAGCCAGTTCGTGGCCGCGCAAACCATCAGCCAATCGGTGAGCCAATCGGTGGGCCAGTCGGGCGGTCGCGACACGATCGCCAAGATCGGGCCGGGCTCCTACGAGGCGGCCCAGTCGGCGCGAGCGACCGCGCGTGCGTCGGCGGGTCCGTCGCGCGGGTGGGGCTTCTCGTGGCTGCAGGTGGCCGCGGGCATCGGCCTGGGCGTGCTGGTGGGACTGAACCTGAGGCCTTCGGAGTCGTCGACCGGCCCGGGCGGGAGCCGCCCGCTGCTGGTTCAGCGCGATGAGCTCATCCGCACGGCGACGGACCGTCGCCAGTGGGGCTGGGGCGTCTGGACGGAGACGGCGGTCGCTGAGGCCAAGCAGGTGCAGGGCGACGTCGTGTGGAGCGACGCGAAGCAGGGCGGGTTCATGTCGTTCAAGGGCCTGCCCGCGAACGACCCCGCGCAGTTCGTGTACCAGCTCTGGATCATCGACGCGACCAGGCCGGGCGAGCCGCCGGTGGATGGCGGCGTGTTCTCGGTCGCGCCGGGCGCCTCCGGTTCGGGGGGCGAGACGATCGTGCCGTTCAACGCGAAGATCCGCGTGGGGCAGCCCGCGGCGTTCGCGATCACGATCGAGAAGCCGGGCGGCGTGACGGTGTCGAAGCAGGAAAAGCGCGTGGTCGTCGCGGCGCCTCCGCCCGAGGGCGAGAGCAAGCCCAACAAGGGCTGAGCCCGGCACGCAGCGCCGCCACGCAGCCACGCAACCAAGCGGCAAAGCCGCACATCAGTCCATCGGCCAAGGTATCACGGTCGCGGCCGATCGTCGGTTTCCGGACGCATGGGCGTTTCCGCCTGTGTGTGCGGACGTTCGCGTCAGTATTTCTCGGGATGTTCTGGACCTGCGTTGGCGTGTTTACGCGCGTGAGGTATGGTCGAGCCCGGCGGCATGCTCCGCCGAGCGCGGGAGAGTTTCCGCGCGGAGAGATCGAGAGAGACACGCTTGAGACAGGCCATCACCGTCGCGCGGGACGTTTCCGCGCGGGGTGTTCTCGTGGACTTGTCCACCGCGTGCCTCAGCCAAGGGAGAGAAGACATGAAGTTCGTGTGCATCGCGGTGCTCGCGGCGGCGGGTTCGGTCGCCAGCGCGCAGCTCTGGAACAACGGCGCGGTCGTCAACGGTTCGGGCCTGAGCGTCCTCGACTCGGGCGCGGGCACGCTGGGCGCGGGGCATCAGATCTCGGCGGGCAACACCGTCGCCGAGAACTTCACCGCGGGCGTCGACTGGACCGTCACCGGCTTCTCGTTCTTTGCCTATCAGACCGGCGCGACGGCGTTCACGTTCACGAGCGCCTCGTGGCAGATCGCCAACTCGCACGGCGACGCGCTCGCGCTGACCAACTCGGCCGTCAGCAACGGCGGGCTCGTTGGCTATCGCGTGACGGAGACGACGCTGACGAGCACGCTGCGCCCGATCTTCCGCGTCGATGTCACGGGCCTGAACATCAACCTCGCGGCCGGCAGCTACGTGCTGCGCTGGAGCCTCGCGGGCACGGCCGCGTCGGGGCCCTGGGCGCCCCCGGTGCCCGGGTCGCTCGGCTCGGGCAACGCGCGCCAGTCCGTCGCGAACGGCCCGTTCATCGCGCTGACCGACAGCTTGACGGGCACGGGCATGGAACTGCCGTTCCTGATCAACGGCACCGCGGTGCCGACGCCCGCGTCGCTGGCGCTGCTGGGCCTGGGCGGCATCGCGATGGGCCGTCGCCGTCGGTAAGGTTTGAATCGGGCGCGCGCCGCGCGGCCCGAGGACATCTTGAGTGCACCCAAGGCCTCGGGCTCTGCGCCCGGGGCCTTGCTGCTTTGGCCGGGACGTGAGCGGGCGAGACGAGGCCCCGGCGGGCAGGCCCGTCGGTGGTCAGGGGCTCTTTACAGGGGGAAAAGTGGGCGATACTGGATTCGAACCAGTGACCTCATGCGTGTCATGCATGCGCGCTAGCCAACTGCGCCAATCGCCCGGGATGTCAGCCGGGGCGGGGGTGCCGCCACCGGGAGCGGACTATACGCCCCTTCCGGGCGGGCGTCACGGGGGCAAGGGCAAGAGGGCGGGATTCGGGCGCCGAGGCTCTCGCCGGGCTGTGGGGCGTGATCGGTGGGGTGGGGCGGGGTGGGGCGGGGTGGGGTGGGGCGGGGAGTAGGTGCGTGTGCGCTGGCTGTGCCTCCGGCAAGCG
>JANRKN010000151.1:0-9175 GCA_033763435.1 Planctomycetota bacterium | reverse complement strand
CTCGACTGGATCGGCCGCGCCGTGCGCGACGCGATCGAGGAGTACACCGACCCCGACTACGCCGCGATCTGCGCCGCGGAGTTTGCCAAGGCGCGCCTGGACACCTCCGTGCCCCACGAGCGCCTCAAGGGCCGCGACCGGGTGGAAATGGAGATGGCGATCCGCACCGAGGCCAAGGCCGACGCGCGGACCAACATCGACGTCACCCTGGGCGAGTACATCCCGCTCGAGGGCTCGGAGATCGCGGTGGACTTTGACGCCGCGGGGCTCATCTCCTGGGCCCGCTCGAAGTTCGGCGTCGAGCTCAACCCGCAGGAGATCCGCGAGGGCGGCGCCGAGGAACGCGCCCACGTCAAGCGCATGCTGATCCATGCCGCCGAGGACAAGATCGACTCGGCCGACCTCGACGGGCTCGATGAGTTCGTCGACGGCGAGTACGGCCTCAAGCGCCTCTCGGCCTGGGCCAAGGACAAGCTCACGATCGCCGTCTCGCTCGACGAGCTCAAGCGCGCCCGCAAGAACGCCGAGCTGCCCGAGGACGAGGAAGACACCACGCCCCTCGAGCAGCGCGACGACGCCAAGCTCAACCTCCAGCAGCTCATCATGAAGCGCGCCCGGCAGCTCTATCGCCTCCGCGAGATCGAGTACCCGGTCGACTTCGCAATGGACATGACGATGCAGCTCATGCGCGTCAATCCCTCCGACGCCGCCAACCAGCTCGTCGCGTGGGCCAACCAGCGCTACAACCTGGGCCTCGACGTGCAGACGCTCATCAAGACCCCGCCCTCGAAGGTCCGCGAGATGCTCAAGGCGGCCTCCGAGAAGTTCGTCGACTCCAAGCTGCTCGAGCAGGCCCTCAACGAAGCGGGCGCCTGCAAGAACGACGCCGAGCTCGACGCCTGGCTCCAGAAGCGTTTCGGGCGCTCGCTGCCCGACACCGCCCGCTACCTCGAGGGCGAAGAGCGCGAGCAGATGGTCCGCTCGCAGGTCGAGAACATCCTCCGCGCTGAGCTGCTGATGTTCGAGCGGACGATCCTTCTCGAGGTGCTCGACTCGCTCTGGAAGGACCACCTCTACTCGACCGACCAGCTCCGCGACTCGATCTCGTTCCGCGCCTTCAGCCAGCTCGACCCGCGGATCGAGTTCAAGCGCGAGGCGTCGCGACTCTTCAAGTCGGCGATGCAGTCGATGCGCGACCGCGTGATCGACTACATCTTCAAGGCCAAGATCTCGCCGTCGTTCGCCCCGCCGCCCCCGGCGGTGCCCACGCCGCGCGCGACGCCCAACCTGCCCGGCCAGCCCCCCGCGGGCGCACCGGCCGCGCGAAGCTTCGGTTCCTCGATCACCGGCCCGGGCCTGGCCTGAGTTCCGACAGTTCGGCGTTCCGTCACCCAAGGCCCGCGGGCGTTCCCCGCGGGCTTTTTCGTGCGCAGGGCTCGCTCAGCCTTTGGCCTGAGACTTGGCATATCGCGCCGCGAGATACTTGCGGGCGCGCGAGGACGTGTCCTTGGGCGCGATGACGGTGCCGTCGCCGCGGATCCGCAGCACGAGCCCGTCGCGCGTCAGCTTCGCGAGCGCCTGATTCACGCTCGACTTGATCGAACTGGCTGACGCCTTCGTCGAGTAGCCCACCTGCGCGAGCAGCGCCCCGATTTCCTCGGTGCCGATCGGCTCGTCCTGCCCGGGAAGATCCCAGACCGCCAGAATCGCCTCGCCCAGGTTCTTGGGCGCCGCGAGGGCATCGTGCTGAGCCCCCCGGCCGCCACCCTTGCTCAGTCTCGCGCCGTCCTTGGGCCCGTCAAGCAACCCCTGAAATGACGCAATCTTGCGTTGCTGGGCCGACAGCAGCTCCTGCGCATAGTCCTTGATCCGCCGGATGCTCGCGTCCACATCGCTCCGCACCGTCTCGTACGCCGACCGCGCCTCGCGCTCGCGAGCCCGCTCGGCCTCGATCCACGACGTGATCCGCTCCAGCGCCGCCGAGAGCTCCACGAGCGACAGCTGCCCCGCCGGCCTCGACAAATCAGGCTGCCCGCCCACCGACCCATGGCCCCCGTGCGCCGCGAGTGTCGCATGCGAACCGTTCAGCTTCTGCTCTTGCGTCATCACCGCCGAGCCCTCCGTTGTTCGCATGATCCATCGCTCCCCGAGCCTTCCCCGATGCACCGTACCGCCCGCCACACGCAATTTCCACCACTTTCAGGGGAATTGCGAATCTCCAACCGCGAAACCCCGACCCCGCAACCGGGCGTATCGGGGAGGGTTAGGATGTTCCGGCGGGCACTCGCTCGCGCTCTCGCCCCGTTCCCATCCCCCACCCGTCCTGGGCGGCTTTCGCGGAGGCCTCATGAAGACCGTCTCGCGTGCGTTCACCCTCATCGAGCTGCTCGTGGTCGTCCTCATCATCTCCCTGCTCATCGGCATCGGGTTCGTCGCCGGCCGCCAGGTCATCACCAGCCAGCGCGGCTCCTCGACCCAGAACACCATCCGCCAGCTCGACTCGATGCTCGGCACCTACATCACGGTCAACGGCGCCATCCCGCCCGCCTTCCGCGAGATGAAGCCCCTCAACAACCGCATCTCCGTCGTCGGCGACGTCGTCGACCCCGCCGCCAGCCCCGCCCGACTCATCCGCGGCACCGCCCACGTGCTGCTGCAGGTCGAGGCCGTGCCCGCCGCGGCCTCGGTCATCAACGCCATCGAGCCCCGCCTCATCCGCGTCCCCGGCCGCGCTGGCCCCACCAGCACCAACGCCGTCGATGGCTTCGGCCTCGAAGACAACCTCCGCGACATCCTCGACGCCTGGGGCAACCCCATCCGCTACGTCCACCCGCTCCTCGACGGCGTCATCAACGACAATCCGCCCAAGGTCCTCTCCAGCCGCGCCGATTCCTACGTCCCGGCGCCCGCCGGCTTCGCCTGGGTTCAGAACCGCATCCGCCGCAACAACTCCGTCCCGTCCCTCACCTCGGGCGACCCCGACGCCGACGGCGGCAAGTGCCAGAACGGTCAGCCCTACTTCTACTCCCAGGGCCCCGACGGCAAGGTCGGCTACGTCGACTCCAACACCGAAGAAGACCGCCGCAACTACAACGCCGACAACGTCTACGCCGTTCGCCCCTCGTTCCAGGGCCGGCCGGTCTGGGACACCGACGAGTGATCGCCCCCGGGCGCTTGTGGCCGATCGACGCGGCCCGCGTGGACGCTGCGTCCCGCCGGGCCTAGACTCGCGGCCGCTGGCCTCCGGCGGACCGTCACAATCGACGGGGTGTAGCGCAGTTTGGTAGCGCGCTTCGTTCGGGACGAAGAGGTCGCAGGTTCAAATCCTGTCACCCCGACTTTGCAGAAACGCCCGCAGGCCCACGCTTGCGGGCGTTATCGCCTTTGGACCGGGGCGTCACACGCCCTTGCCCAGGATCAGCATCGCCGCCGCGGCCGCCTGCACCAGCGAGAACGCCGACTGCGCCGCGACCAGTCCCACGATCGCCCACCATGTCGTCAGACGCCTGCGAAGCCACACCGCGGGGGCAATCGCCGCGCCGGCCCACACGAGCACGATGATCGCGTAGACCACGCCCACCGGCACCTTGACAAGCATGAGGAGCATCAGCGGCAGCAGCGTGACGCCGCCGAACAGCGCGAACGCCTCCGCGGGCGTATCGAACTGCTCGCGTGACACGACGATGCCCAGCGCGGGCCAGGGCGCCATCGCCGCGAGCGATGCGCCGCACAACAGCACGCCCCGCATCGGCGTCGCGACCTTCGATGCTTCGCCTCGCCATGTGTGGGCATCGCGCACCGCTGGCCGAGCGGCCGCCCGTTGCGGCGCGTTCATCGCAGACTCCGCCGCGAGGAGTCGGCACGCTTTGAATCGACGCCCTCGCTGAACATCTCCACGCTCCGATCCGCGCTGCCCCAACCCCCGCGACGAAACACTAGGCCAAGGCCCTGAACGCACCGAAACCTCAGCATCCGCGCGGGCGCCCGCAGGCCTCGAGCCGATCGCGGTCGACCGGCTACGGTGGCTCCGATCATGTCTCGCATCCAAGCACGCATCCAGATCCCCGGGCCGCTCGCCGCCGCGATCGAGCCGCTCCGGCTGAAGTGGAACCCCGAGCAGGCCGCGGGCAACCCGGCCCACACGACGATCACCTATCACGACGAAGCACCCGATCAATCGCTCCTCGGATCGCGGCTGCGCGAAGCGCTCCGGGACATCGCGCCGTTCCCGCTCGAACTCGGATCGGCAGCACAGTTCCCGCCTCCCGACCGCGGCGCGTTCCTGCGCGTGACCGACCCCACCGCCAGCGTCGCCGCGATCCGCCAGCAGGTGCTGCGCCCTCCGTTCACCTCGCGGTCGAGGTTCGGGCTGCACGCCACGCTTCTGCACCCGCGGTACGGAGAGCGACTCGAACACGCCTGGCCCGAACTCCGCGCAATCCCACCGCTCGGCCGATTCATGGTTGAGGAAGTGCTCATCATCGGCGCCGACCAACAACCCCGCGAGCGCATCCCGCTCTTGGGTCGCTCGCCCGGCCCCACCCTCTGACCGTGCGGCGCACCCTGACGCAGCGATGCTGGCAGCCCGACCACCGCACCGATCACCCACGCACCCAAGCTCATCGGAATCTGGCTGTGCCTCACGAGGCGTCTTGTTCAAGAGATGCCTCATGTGACTCTCCACCGTCGCGGAGGCGCCTCGCGAACGCGAAGTACCAGCCCGAAGCGTGCAGTTCGCACGCCGCTCCGATGCTCCTGTACACTGCCATCGGACTCACCGCACTGGAGCTGTCGCATGCACCACGCGCTCATCGTCACGGTCGTCGCGCTCGTCACGCTCACCGGCTGCTGCACCGATCAGCAGCGGGCCCAGAACCGGCTCGCCGCGGAGGGGCCGTCGGGCCTTGGCAACTTCTCCGTAAGCCTGAAGGTCAAGGACTTGGCCGCGTCGCGAGCGTTCTACGAGAAGCTCGGGTTCCGCGCGCTCCCCGCGCCGACCGGCGGCGATGGCAAGAACTACGTCATCCTCCAGAACGAGACCGCGACCATCGGCCTGTTCCAGGGCATCATCCCCGCGAACACGCTCACCTTCAACCCCGGCTGGGACCGTTCGGCCAAGCCCCTCGCGCAGTTTGACGACGTCCGCGACATCCAAGCGGCGCTCATCAAGCGCGGGCTTGAGCCGACGATAAAGGCCGATGCCAGCTCCACCGGCCCGGCCTTCCTGATGCTCACCGATCCCGACGGCAACCCGGTGCTCATCGATCAGCACGTGCCGCGCCCGAAACCGTAACTCTCGACAAACCGCCGCGCTCAGCGCCCGTTGCGCATGTCGCTCTGTTCGTTGCGGCGGAGGAAGCGCTCGAGCACCGCGGTGTCGTCGGCGTTGATCGCGCCGTCCGAGTTCAGATCCCGCGGCGACTGGTTCTGCGCGTAGAGGTCTTCGATGTCGACCGCGCCGTCGTTGTTCAGGTCCCACGCCGGGCTGAAGAGTGTCCGCAGCAGCGCGTTGGGCTCGCCCTGGGCGGGGAACATGAACGTGAGCGCCCCGGGCAATCGCGCGGCCCACGAAGTCTCGTTGTGGTTCTGCCCATACCCGATCAGGAACTTGTACGCGCCCTCGATCGTGTACTTGGGCGAGGTTCCGGCGAGAAAGTTGTCTCGGACGCCGATCGAGTCCCAGTAGCCGTCGTTGTTGTTCCCGCCGCTGGTCGAGCCGGTGTCGCCGACATCCATGTAGATGCGCAGGTTCGCGCGTGCGGGCTGGGCCTTGATGTAGTTGGTGTAGTTGGGGATGAGCCACCACGCGGTGCTGAGGCAGCCCACGCGCTGAAAGACGCTGTTGAAGTCGTAGCCCATGTAGAGGGAGACGACGCCGCCCATGCTGCTGCCCAGCGCCGCGGTGTTGGGCGCATCGGGGAGCGTGCGGTAGTTGGCGTCGATGTAGGGCTTGAGCGTGTCGCGGATGAAGGCGACGTACTGATCGGCCCGGCCGTTATTGTCGCCGGGCGCGGAATAGTCGCTGCGGCGGGTCTCGCCGATGTTGTCGATGCCGACGGCGATGACTTCCTGCATCACGCCGCTGGCCTGGAGCGAGGTGAGGGTCGGCATCGCGTTCCACGTGCCGAACGAGCCCTGGTCGAAGATGTTCTGCCCGTCGTGAATGTAGACGACGGGGTATCGGCGGCCGGGGTGCTGGTCGTAGCCGCGCGGCAGCACGACGCGATAGGGCCGCCACTGGTTCAGTTGTGTCGAGAAGAACGCGGGGAGGCTGCTGGGGTTGTAATCGCGCCGCGGGGCAGAGACGGTGGCGGCAGGGACGTAGGTGTAAAGCTGGCCTTCCTGCACGAACACGCCGTCGAGGTTGGTGGAGTAGAAGCCCGAGGCGGGGTAGCGCGCGTTGCCGTTGGCATCGGTGAAGTAGAAGTCGAAGGCCTCGCCGCCGATGTGGAAGCCCCACGTGAACCACTGCGTGTCGTTGGGCCGGCCCGCGACAGCGGGGCCGAAACGCTCGAGCGGGCGCCGGATGAACGAGCCGCCGCTGGAGGGCGAGGCGGGGCGCCACCACATCACAGGGCTGGCGATGTCCCAGGTGAGCCAGAGGGCCTTCGAGCGGGTGACGCGGGGCTGATCGGCGGTCGTGGCGTTGAAGGGGCCCGAGATGGTGTTCGCGGCCGAGTTCTGCTGGCCCGGGCCGTCGTTGCGCGTGACGAAGCGATACGAGTAGCTGCGCCCGGCGGGGAGCGAGACGGTGGCGCGCCAGACGGGGTAGTTTGTGGGCGAGAGCTTGACGGCGTTGGCGGTGTTGTTCGAGCCGAGCTCGGGCAGATCGCCGACGACGAAGACCGACTGGCCGAACGAGGTCTGCCAGTTGATCTCGAACAGAACGTTCTGCCGGGGTGCGAGGCCCTGGGTCGATTGCGCAAAGGCCACGGCCGGCGCGGCCAGGCCCGCGGAGAGGCACGAAATCCCCATCAGAAGTGACGCCAGCGCCCTCGGAATCATGGTGCAAGCGTAGCGGAACGCGGAGACGACACCAAGGCCCGGGCCGGCGTAATCACCGGAGATGGGCGGTGACGGGCAAATTCTCGACCGTGCGTGCAAGGTTTCGGGACCGGGCGGCAAGTCTTCCCGGCGGGACCGCATTTCACCCCCCGCTCAGGAGAGACGAGAATGACGACGCGCATGCACCTGTCCCTGGCTCTGACGCTCTTGGCTGGCCTTGCTTCCACGGCCTCGGCGAATCAGGTCATCACCTTCCGCAGCGGCCAGGTCGGCGGCGCGCCGGGCTCGGCCGGGCAGCTCGACGACAGCGTGACGTATCTCGCGAACGCAAACCCGCCTGGCGGCGCGATCAGCCTGAACCCCTTCACCGCCGCCGAATTCGCCGGCGCCGCGGCGGGTCCCAAGGCCGTCGTCATCAACCCGCACCCGGCCTGGACGCCCGGCATCTCGGACACCAAGGCACGCTGGATCAACTGGAATGTTGACCTCGACGCGAGCGGCGCGGGCACGGGCTACGGCTCGCCGGGCTCGGCGCTGTACGCGGTGCCGCTCTTTGTCGCGGGTTCGGGCACGTACAGCGCGACGCTGACGATCGAACTCGCGGCCGACGACACGCTCGGCGACTGGGCCGCGGGCATCGGCGGCAATCCGTTCTCGCTCTACATGAACGGCACGGCGCTGGGCTTCCAGGGCGGCAACTACGCCTCACCCACGACGTACTCGACGACCGTCACCGTCAACGGCGGGGCGACGAACTACCTGTACCTGTATCAGCGCGACATGGGCGTGCTTGTGAGCGGCACGATTTTCAGCGGCACGCTCGACGTGGTGCCGACGCCCGGCTCGCTCGCGCTGCTGGGGCTGGGCGCGATGACCTTCGCCCGCCGGCGCCGGTGATCTCGGGCCGAACCCGACCGACGACTCTCCCTCGCACGCCCCGGACGATCATCCGGGGCGTGTTTTCGTTGGGATCTTTCCCCAGACCCGCAGGCGCCCACCCAAACGCCGACCGATCGCTGCGCAAAGCTGTTACAGAAAACGGAGCCGGTCGCGCGCGAGAGAGTGACGGACTTTGCGCGGGCGCTGGACAGGATCATGCCGTGTTTTGTGGGCCCGGATGCACGATCGGCGCCGACGGACGGCGGCGGAGGCAACTGGGGTCTGCCACAGTGTTTCCGGGGCCTGAGCGCGGCGTTCTGTAACGCACCCCCACACGTCGAAGCGCGAAACCGCGGAGTTCTGCGGATTTGTGCTTGGAGGGCCTCCGGAAAATCAGGTACAGTGGAGGCGTTCCAGTGCTGAAACTGTTTCAGCCGAAGTCTTTCTCGGAGGAGATTGAGACATGAAGTGCGTTTCTGCGTTATTGGCTGCGGCGGCGCTGACGGCGTCGGCTCAGGCGGCGGTGGTCGGCGTCGGCAACTCGACCGCGCCGTGGCTTGGGTTCATGAACGTGTTTGACCTCGGTGGCAACTACGTGTTCGGCAACGGGTGGGGCGTGCCCGACCTGCGCACGTCGTTCGATGATGCCAACAGCACGCTGACGCTGCTGCCCAACTCGATCGGCGACCCCAACTCGTTCTGGTACACGCCATTCGGCGGCCCCGGCTCGACCGGCAACAAGATCATGGAAGCCAATCTCTACCAGGAAGTCCTCGGCGGCTCGCTCAGCGGCACCACGGTGACGTTCAACGGCAGCGTCCTCTCCAACTCCTTCACCTCGGCCCACACGGTCAAGGCGTTCATCCGTGACTTCTCGTCCGACTTCTCGAATCTCAACGAGCAGTCGATCGTCCTCTCGAGCCCGGGCGCGTTCAGCCTGTCGCTCAACACGATCAACGACCCGACCCGCATCGTTCAGTGGGGCTTCCAGGTCAAGGGCGTGAACGTCTGGATTTCGGACATCGCGCCGTTCGGCAACATGGTGATCGCGACCCCGACCCCCGGCGCGCTGGGCGTGCTGGGCTTGGCGGGTCTGGTCGCCGGTCGGCGCCGTCGGTGAGTGCGCCTGAGCCCTCGCGTTGAGGGCGGGCGAGAATCGTTCCATTCGAACTGTCTCCATCACCCCGGTTCACGCCGGGGTGATGTCTTTTTGCGCGCGACAGCGCCGTCGCGCGGGATGACCCGGGCGCCGGTGAGCGGCGTGTGGTGGGTTGCGAGGTTGATCCGCGGA
>JANRKN010000150.1:0-11250 GCA_033763435.1 Planctomycetota bacterium | reverse complement strand
GCCGGACCCGTGTCACCCTGCGGACCCTGAGGACCGGCTGCACCGGGGGCACCGGGAGCGCCGGGGGCGCCGTCGTTGCCGTTCGCGCCTGCCGGACCGGCGATGCCCTGCGGGCCCTGAGGACCAGCGGGGCCGGTGGGGCCGGTGGGGCCGGGCTGGCTGTTGGCGGCATAGAGGGCGTACGGCGCCGGGCGGATGGCGACACGGGGCGTGAGGGCGGTGAAGGCGGTCTCGCCCGTGGAGCGGACGGAGATTTCGATGAAGCGGGCCGAGCCATCGAACGCGCCGGGGCCGAAGTCGAGGTCGACGTTCATGAGGCCCGAGACGAGCAGGGCGGCATCGGCCTGGAGGGTGGCACCGATCTGGTTGCCAGCGCCCGCGGCGTCGTAGAGGCGGAACTGGATGTCGACGAGGCCGTCGACGGGCGTACCGGCGTTGCGGAGGATGCCTTGGTAGGTGAAGGCGGTGGTGCCTTGGGCGGAGGCGGTGGTGCCGGCCGCTGCGAGAATCGCCACTGCGGCCAGGGCCCGCACGAACGTCGAGTGCTGCTTCACAGGAAAGCCTCCGCGGGCCGGGCGGAGGATGCCGCCCCGGTCCGAGGCGGCGAAGGTACGTGATGGACTCCGAATGACCCACGGAAATCTGCCCATGATCGCGGGAATCCGCGCAGAATTCGGTTCTCGGAACCCGGTGTTTTGGCTGGAATGCCCCCCGCGGACTCGCCCTCGGGAAAGTGGCTGCTATCATGCCCGATCCCCGCAAAGGGACGGCAAAGCCAAGGTTTGCCTGTGGTTATGACTGTTTCTGGCCTTGAAGGACCGAGGCCGGGTGTTCGGACGCAGGGCGGCGGGGGGTTCCGGGGCTGAAGCGGAGCGCGAGGCCCGATGCCATCGTTGACCTATGACGGCAAGTCGTTCATGTTGGATGGTCGTCGGCTTTGGCTGGCGGGCGGTTCGGTCTGCATGGCGCGCGTCCCGCGCGAGGCGTGGGCGGACCGGATCCATGCCGCGAAGCTCGCCGGGCTGAACGCGATCGAGACGCCCGTGATCTGGGCGCGGCACGAGGCGCGCCCCGGGCAGTTCGACTTCACGGGCGCGAACGACCTTCGGCACTTCATCGAGCTCGTCGGCCAGGCGGGGATGTACGTCGTCCTGCGCGTCGGGCCTTACGTCGGCGCAGAGTGGGACTTCGGCGGCCTGCCCGCCTGGCTCATGGAGCACCGCGACATGAAGCCCCGCACGGGCTCGGGGCCCTTCCTTGAGGCCTGCTCGCGCTGGATGACCGCGCTCTCAGAGAAGATCCGCGACCTGCAGGTCACCGCGCCCGGGCGCGGCGGCCCGCTCATGATGATCCAGCTCGAAGAGGGCTGGACGTGCGGGCACGAAACCATCTGCTCGCAGTACATCGGCGAGATCGCGCGCTATCTCCGCGAGGGCGGGATCAACGTCCCCACCATCAACACCAACAACCTCTGGCAGAGCGTCGAAGGCCAGATCGACTGCTGGCAGGGCTCTGAGCGCATGGTCTCGACGCTGCGCCAGCTCGGGATCGTGCGCCCCGCGCAGCCCAAGCTCGTCGCGGCCTTCGAGACCGCGCCCGCGCAGACGCTGGCGCGCGAGATGCCCACGCCCCTCTCGCCCCGCAGGCTTCAGAGGCGGCTGGCCGAGTGCCTCGCGGGCGGCGGACAGTTCATCCTGCGTCCGTTCTGCGGCTCGACGATGCCGGGCTTTGCGGGCGGGCGACTGGCGGACTCGACCTTCAGCTTCATGAGCGCCTCGCGCGACGGGGCGGCGCCGCTCTCGATCACGGGCTCGGCGGGCGCAACGCTGCCCGCGGTCAAGAAGATCGCGACCTTCGCCTCGCGCTTTGCGCGCGTGTTCGCCAATCTTGAGTCCTCGTACGCCCCCGTGGGCGCCGACCCCGCGGGCGAAGGCTCGGGCGCGGCGGTGGTTCACGTCTCGGGTTCGCAGGGCGGCGTCGCGTTCGTCTTCGGGCCCGACACCGAGGAGACGGACGCGAAGGCCAAGCTCAACAACGCCGCGACGCTGCTGCTGCCCGACGGGTCGAACATGCCCGTGCACATGGGCGAGCAGACGGTCGCGTGGTGCCTGTTCAACGTGCACCTGACGCCGCGCAGCTTCCTGGATTACTGCAATCTCAACGCGCTGGCCTCGGTCGGGAAGACGCTGGTGCTGTACGGGCCGGCGGGCGCGCCGGGGATGCTGAGCCTGAACGGCTCGCCGATCGAGATCGCGGTGCCGGACGCGAAGGCGACGAAGCCGTTCATCACGGACCACGAGGCGATGACGATCGTGGTGCTGAACGAGAAGCAGGCCGACGCGGTGCAGGTGACCGACGAGGGCGTGTGGGTGGGCGCTTCGGCGCTGACGGCGGACGGCCGGGCGATCGGGGCGTCGGGCGTGAAGCAGTGTCTGAAGTTCCTGCCCGACGGGACGCACAAGAGCGTGCCGTGCGAGGCGCTGCCCTCGGTGGGGATCGCGGCGGGATCGGAGAAGGTGACGATCAACGACTGGTCGTACGCGCCGATGACGGAGTATCTGACGGGCGAGAGCGCGCGGTACGCCTCGATCGCGGGCCCCGAGGATCTGACGCGGCTGGGGAGCCCGTCGGGCTACGGCTGGTACCGGGTCGCGCTGAAGGCCTCGAGCGCGCACAAGGCCAAGGTGATCTTCCCGAACTCGGGCGATCGTCTGCACCTGTTCCTCGACGGCGAGGAGCTTGGGCTGGTGGGCGTGGGCCCGGGGGCGGGGCACGAGTTTGGGATTCCGGTGCGCAAGCAGCCGCACAATCTGGTGATCCTGGCTGAGAACCTCGGGCGGTTTGCCGAGGGCGTGCACCTGGGCGAGAGCAAGGGCGTGGCGGGGCACTTCTGGGAGTGCTCGGTGGTGAAGCCGACGGGGGCGGTGAAGTCGGTGACGGGCCAGCCGATCGAGGTGATGGCGTTCCGCGCGCCCTTGATGGAGGTTCGCCAGGGCGATTGCACGCTGCCCGAGCGGGTGACGTGGACGGTGCCTCACCGCTCGAAGAAGAGCCCGATGTTCGTGCATCTGCACGACGTGCCGGGGCGTGCGCTGCTGGTGGTGAACGATGCTCCGGTCGCGTACATCGATCAGGCGGGCCCGAGCGTGGTGACGCTCGATGCCGACAAGCTGAGCCGGGGCAACGCGACGATTCAGCTGGCGATCATCCCCGACGGCACGAGCCACGAGCACTCGACGGGCGAAGAGCTGGTCGCGCGCTTTGGCAAGTGCGTGCAGTTCCTCGACGGCGAAGAGTGCCTGAGCGAGTCGTGCGCGTGGGCGTTTGCCAAGTGGGAAGTGCCCGGGCCGACGGCGTTCCAGAAGGGCGCGCCCAAGGGCAAGCACCGCGAGCCGACGTGGTGGCGCGGCAAGTTCACGCCTGTGGACACGGTCGCGCCGCTGATGCTCGAGGTCGATGAACTGTCCAAGGGGCAGATCTACGTCAACGGGCATCACATCGCGCGGTACTTCGCGGGCCAGTCGACCGCGGCAGCCGCGGTGAAGAGCGTGCCCGGGCAGACGCCGATCCTGATCCCCCGCACGGCGCTGAAGCCCGGCGTGCCCAACGAGATCGTGATCTTCGATGAGCACGGCTCGAACCCGGCCAAGTGCCGGCTGGCGTACCACCCGGAGCTGAGGCCGATCCAGGCGATGCCGCTGCCGCCCGCGAAGGCCTGAGCGCCCGGCCTGAGCGCACGCAGAGCATCGCGGCACGAGGTGCGAACGCGCGTGCGTGTGCATGCACGGGCGCGGGACGGATGGAAGACTGCGCGGGCGCGGCTCAGGCCGCGGCGTGGTCCTTGAAGTCGACAAGCCCGGCGTTGACGGCGATGCGCGCGAGCTCCACGCGGTTGCTCACGCCCATCTTGCGGGCGATCGAGGCGATGTGGTGCTCGATCGTCTTGGCTGAGCGCGAGAGACTGCTGGCGATCTCGCTGGTGCGCTTGCCGGCGCCGATGTGCGCGAGGACTTCCAACTCGCGGGCCGAGAGCGCCGCGAGGGGCCCGAGCTCGTCCCGGCGCGAGGAGCCCGAGGCGTTGAGCGCGAGTCGGACGGCGCCCTCGATCTCGCCCGGGCTGGCGCAGATCACCAGCACGCGCCCGCTGGAGAGGGGCATGAGCGTGCTGCGGAGCAGGTGCCCGTGGATGAACTTGATCACCGAGGCGCTCTGGCCCGCGGCGAGGACCTGGCCCAGCGCCTGCACATAGCTCTCGGCAAAGGGCGGGCTGAACAGGTCGTGCAGGCGCTTGCCGATGACGGCCTGAGGCGTGGTGCCGATGAGTTCGGCGGAGCGGTCGTTGGCGAACTCGATCGTGCCGTCGGCGTTCAGGAGCGTGACTGCGCAACCGGAGGCGACGGAGAGTGCTTCCCAAAGAACCCCGGCGCCCAAGGCCGCGGGATCAACGAGAGGGACGGGTGCGTGCTGAATCATGACTGAACTCCTCCCCCCACCACCCCCCTCGATCCTGAACACCGGGCCGATCAACCGCCTGCCCGAAGCACCGGGCCGCCAGACGTTCGCCCTGCCATCTGCCCGCCGTATCCGGAATGCTCCCCTCCCTCCTGAGGGGATAAAGATAACGAGCGGTCTTCTCCATTTTTACGCGAATCGTGATCCGCAGTGCGTGAGTGAGGGACAAAACCCTACTGATTCGCCGAGATTTGTCTTGGCATAAGCAGATGTACCCAAGTGGCAGGCGCCGCGATCAGCCTGTGGCGGAGCCCCGGTGCGCAGAACCCGCGCAAACTTCCGATAAACCCATCGGCGTGCGCGCCGGAAATCGCTAGGCTCGCCTCACTTGCCCGACCTCCCCTGTGGAGGGAGGGTCTGGGTCTGCGCGCCGGGGCGCAGGCCGACGTCTGAGTGCACCGGCGGCCTCGGGGGCTCGTGGCGGGGTTCAGGAGCGACGAGCGATGAGAGCATGGCTGGCAGGGGCGGCGCGGGGGGTGTGGACAGCGGTGACGGGCGCGGCGCTGGCGCTGAGCGCGTCGGTGGCGCACGCGCAGGTCTTCGCGGGCGACCCGATCCGCGGCAACTTCAGCATCCACTGGTGTGTCACGACCGACCGCAACGAACTCCGGTGGGGCTCGGGCATCGACTGGCAGGCGAGGATCAACTTCCGCGGCGTGCCGATCCGCCGCGACACGTGGATCTTCTATCAGCAGTTCTTCGGCAACTTCCCGATGATGGGCCCGCACATCCTCGCGTACGACGAGGCCAAGATGCAGGCGCACCTGGCCAAGGTCCGCGCGGACGTGATCGCCGAGATCCCCAACCCGAACGCGACCGGCTACGCGATCATCGACTACGAGCACTGGGGCCCGCCTTGGCAGGTGCTGCGGAACATTCCCAGCGACCTTGGCCCGGCGGCGATGGACGAGGACTTCAAGGACGACTGGCGCGAGTTCATCCGCGCACGCTTTCCGCAGTGGCTCGCCGGGCTGGATGAGGCCGCGCAGGAGCTGGTGTTTCAGGACACCTTCAACGAGGCGGGCCAGGAGATCTTCACGCGGACGATGGCGGTGTGCAAGGAGACGCGCCCGGGCGTGAAGTGGGCGTACTACGGCTATCCGCTGCCCACGCCCGAGTATCAGTACGCGTCCAATCGGTTCAAGGTGTGGAACGACACGATCCTGCGCTGGGCGTACGACACGTCGGACTTCGTGGCGCCCGCGATCTACTGCTATCGCTACACGCTGCCCGACGGGAGCATCGTGACGGATCAGGACCATCAGAACGTGCAGGTGCAGGACTATCGGCTGCACTTTGCGCAGCTGACCGAGGCGCGGCGTGTCGCGGGGCCCGACAAGAAGGTCTTCGCGATGATCATGCCGACCTATCACGAGGGGTCGGGCCCGTACTGGCAGCAGTTCCTCAACGACATCAATCTGCAGCACTCGGTGAACATCCCGTGGGACTCACCCGCGGACGGGATCGTGCTGTGGTGGTCGATCAAGAAGCCTCAGGACTTCTACAACCTTCAGGAGAACATGGACACGCGGCTGCTGCCGGCGATTCGGCTGACGCTCGCGCGCGCGGGGTTCCAGCAGTGGGACCAGGTCGCGCAGGGCGTGGTGCCTTGGGTCTGGGGCGTCGCGGAGCAGACGACCACCACGCGGCTGGCGACGCCCTCGTTCGAGGCGGGGACGCCCAGGCCCCCGTGCGTCGCGGACTACGACGGCAACGGCCGGCTTGAGCCTTCGGACTTCGAGGCGTTCCTGAGCGACTATGACCTGGGATGCGTCGATCCGGGCGTCAGCGTGCGCGGGCCCGAGCCGCGCTGCGTGCGCAACGCCGATCTCAACCGCTCGGGCGCGGTCGACAGCGACGACTTCATCCTGTACTCCAACGCCTATCAGGCGGGCTGCCCGTAACGCCGGGCCGCGGCTCAGGGACAGCCGACGCTGAAGCGCGCGACGAACGCCACAAAGTCGTCGGAGTCGATGAACCCTGAACCATCGATGTCCGACGCGCTGCGTCCTGCGGCGAAGTCCTCGCTGAACGCGACGAAGTCGTCGCTGTCCACGAATCCCGAGTGGTCGTAGTCGGCCAGGCAGGGCGTGAGGATGACTGCGCGCGTGCGGGGCGAGCCGTTGATCGTCGCGGAGGCGACGGCGGCGATGCGCCCGCTGTCGGTGATGGCCAGCGCGCGGGTGATCGTCCAGCGGGCGGAGTCTTCGGGCCTGAGCAGGGTGTTCAGGTCGCGCACAAGCCCGCCCCTGAACAGAAAGCCTCGCTGCGGTCCGAAGCCGGAGTTCAGCTCGCCCACGACGTCGCCCGCGGAGTTGATGCCCCGCGCCGCGGCGTCGGAGGCGGGCAGCGTCGTGCCCGGGCCGGGGGTCGGGCCTGTCCAGAACCAGGCGGACGAGACGCCGAAGTTGAACGCGACGCCCGCGATCGCGCCCGTCGGGCTCATGGCGGTCGCGAAGCAGAAGGACGAGGATGGGCCGACGGTGATGCGCTCGGGCCAGCGCCTCGAGAAGTAGCGCGAGGCGTTGAGCGAGTCGAGCTCCTGAATCCAGTAGGCGATCTGTCCCGCGTCGTTCACGGCGACCGCGACCGAGAGCAGGTTGGGCGCGCCGGTGTGCAGGTCGGTGCGTGAGAGCACGGCGCCCGTGCTCGGGTTGATCGTCCACGCGGCGGCGTGTGTGGGGCGCACGGGCTCGCCCGCGGCATCGCTGCGCCCGGCGACGAGGCCCAGGTTGTTGATCGCCAGCGCGGTTGCGGAGGATTCGAAGCTGCCGTCGAGCGTGCCCAGGTCGCGCATGCCGGTCGCGTCGGACCAGTAGAACGGACGCAGCGTGCCGGTGTTGTTGAACCCGCGCGAGCACCAGCCGACGACCTGCCCGCTGTCGTTCACGCCCGCGGCGCGACACTCGATCATGTTGGGAAGGAAGCCCAGGTCCAGCGGCGCCTGCCCAGCGCGCCAGCGAAAGCCGCGGGTGAGTCCGTCGGCATCGACCCACTCGCCGACGAGCCAGCCCGAGCCCGAGAGGGCGGTCGCGCGCGCGTCGGTGCCCAGGTCGGGCAGGCCCGGGTCGACGACGGAGAACGTCTGCGCGCGGGCGGCCCCCGCGACGCAGAGCGCCGGCAAGGCCCACCGAAGAAGGTTTGTGCGCAGCGTCATCGTGCCCGTTCGATGCGGATCCTTCGCCCCCGGCGCGCGGAACGCACGCCCCGGCAGAATGTCCGATACGAAGATACCCCGCGGGAGGGTTCAGCCCAACGAACGCGGACCCCGCCCGCGCGATTGTGACGAACGGCCGGGCGAGGCCAGCAAACCCGGGACGCGGGTCCGAGAAACCTCGGGCTTCAGTGCGCGAGCCAGCGCCTCCTCGGCCAGCCCCGGACGATCGAACGCCCCCGACCGCACGGCCGAGCGCGCCCGCGCGACCAGCGCCCAGCGGATCGGATGCCCGTGCTCGGGATGGCGGCCCGGTGCCTCGCCAGGGCGGGGAAAGGCGTCGCCTGAGAAACCGGCGGTCAACGTCTGCATGATGCGCTCCTCCTCGTGGCTGCTTGACGTGCGGGGCGGTCAGAAAAGTCGCGGGCGTTCGGCATCGATCCGAACCTCGCGTTCGGTTCATTATCGGGTAAGACGGGCGCTTGGGGTCATCGGCGCGGTGACAACACCCTGTCAGTGGGGGTCACCGGCCCTTGGAAGAGGCCGGATTGGCCTTGCGGCGGGTGGGCGGGAATAGACTGGGGCCCGGAAACGTCCGACAGAGGGATCGGGGTGTGGTCGGAGTGCGGACGCGTTGGGAGCCCAAATCGAACAGAGCCAGGGCGTTGCGACCGGGCCTGCGGGGTCCGGGGGAGACGTTGCGCGCGGTCCGCGTCGGCGGCTGCACGGTCTGCTGGGGGTGACGCTGCTGTTCATGGGTCTGCTGGGCGCGACGGTGGTGTTCAGCAATCATCACTTCGACGACGTGCTGGAGCAGGGGCTCGAGGCCGAGCGTGCGGTGGGTCGGGTGATGTGGTACGACGAGGTGCTGACGATGTCGGCGCGGATGGCCGCGGCGACGGGCGACCCGATGTGGGAGGCGCGGTACCGCCGGCATGAGCCGTTGCTGGACGAGGAGCTGCGTCGGTTCGCGCGTTCGGCGCCGGAGGGCGCGATCCGAGCCGGGGGCGAGGCGAGCGACGAGGCGAACCGCGCGCTGGTCGGGATGGAGCATCGCGCGCTGGAGCTGGTGCGCGCGGGAGCGTCGGCCGAGGCGCTGGCGCTGCTGGACAGCCCGGCGTACGAGCAGAACAAGCGGATTTACGCGGCGGGGATGAAGCGGGTGATCGCGGCGCTCGACGCGGCGCGGATCGAGAACAGCCGGCGCGCGGACGGATTGCTGACGGGGATGGTGATCGTCTCGTCGCTGATGGTCGGGGTGCTGACGATCGGGTGGGTGCGCGGGTTTGAGATGATGAGGCGGTTCCTGGCCGAGCGTGAGGCGGCGCAGAACGCCCGCGCGGCGGCCGAGGCCGCGGAGGCCAGCTCGCGCCTCAAGAGCGAGTTCCTCGCGAACATGTCGCACGAGATCCGCACGCCCATGACCGCGATCCTGGGCTATGCGGACCTGCTCGCGTCGGGGCGGATCGAGCCCGAGGCGCGGACCGAAGCGATCGGCACGATCCAGCGCAACGGGCGGCACCTGCTGACGATCCTGAACGACATTCTCGATCTGTCGAAGATCGAGTCGGGGCGCATGAGCATCGAAACGCTCGAGTGCGCGCCGGGCGCGGTGGTCGCGGAGGTGCTCTCGCTCATGCGCGTGCCCGCGGCCGAGAAGGGCCTGGAGCTGCGCGCGTGCGTCGAGGGCGACATTCCCTCGCGCGTCATGACCGACCCGGTGCGCCTGCGGCAGATCCTGATGAACCTGACCGGCAACGCGGTGAAGTTCACCGAGCACGGCTCGGTGACGATCATCGCGCGCGAGCGCGCGGGCGTGCTGAGCTTTGAGGTGCGCGACACGGGCATCGGCATGAACGCCGAGCAGATCTCGAGGCTGTTCAGGCCCTTCACGCAGGCGGACGCGTCGACGACGCGGCGCTTCGGGGGCACGGGGCTGGGGCTGGCGATCTCCAAGCGCCTCGCGGAGATGCTGGGCGGGACGATCCACGCGCAGAGCGCGCCGGGGCTGGGCAGCGCGTTCACGCTCGAGATCCGCCCGGGCATCGTCGAAGGGGCAGGGGCGCGGTCAGGGCGCACGTCCAACCTTGACGCGATCGAGAGCGAGCGACCCGCGGCGTGGGATGAGGTGCGGCTCTCGGGGCGCGTGCTGGTGGTTGATGACGGGGCCGACAACCGCCTGCTGCTGCAGACGATCCTCGAGTCGCTCGGGCTGACGGTGGACACGGCCGAGAACGGGCAGGAGGCGCTCGACGCGATGGCGCGCGGGCGCTACGACGCGGTGCTGATGGACATGCAGATGCCGGTGATGGACGGGCTCACGGCGGTGCGGGCGCTGCGGGCGCGGGGCGAGCGGACGCCGATCATCGCGGCGACCGCGCACGCGATGCGCGAAGAGCTCGACCGCTGCCTGCACGCGGGGTGCGACGACAGCGTGACCAAGCCGATCGACCCCGAGACGCTCGTGCGCGTGCTCAAAGCGCAGCTGGAGCGGGCCCCCGCGCGCAAGGCGGCGTGAGGCTGGCTCAGCCGATCCGCACGAGTTCGTCCTGCTGCACGCTGGTGACGACCGGGCCCTGGGCGGGGTCGATGTAGACGTTGATCTCGCTCCGGCAGCCGAAGGCGGGGAGGTAGACGCCCGGCTCGATGGTGAAACCGATGCCGGGGATGAGCGAGCGGGTGTCGCGGGTTTCGAGGTTGTCGATGTTGACGCCCAGGCCGTGGACGCGCGGGCCGCGGCTGAGGGAGTGGCCCGTGCGGTGCTTGATGCCGTGCTCGAGGCCCGCGGCGATGATGACGGCGCGTGCGGCCTCGTCGAGCTCCCAGCCTTGGACCGCGCGGTTCTGCGCGAAGGCGTCGCGGGCGCAGCGGACGGCGGCATCGCGCGCGCCGCGGACGGTTTCCCACACGCGCAGGTGCTCGGGCGGGGCCTTGGTGGGGTCGCCCGCGAAGCCCATCCAGGTGATGTCGGAGTAGATGTGCTCTTCCGTCGCGGCGGGCGAGGCGCCGCGCTCGCGCGCCCAGAGGTCGATCATCACCCAGTCGCCCCGGCGGATCTTCGCGGGGCTGGTCGCGGAGACTTCAAAGTGCGGGTTGCCCGAGTGCTCGTTCACGGCGACGATCGGCGCGTCGGCGGTCTCGAGGTTCTCGCTGGCAAAGCGCTCGAGGATGTAGCGGGCCGCGTCGTGCTCGGTGACGCCCGAGTCGAGCTTGGAGCCGATGAACGCGAAGGCGTCGCGGACGATCCGGCCCGTCTTCTCGCTCGCGCGGCGGTGGGCGGCCAGGCCCGCCTCGGACCAGACCGCGACCACGCCCTGCACCAGATCGGCCGAGGAAACGACTTCGAAGCCCATCGAGCGGACGAGCTCGACGGTGCCGGCATCGACGACGGCATTGACGGGGAGCGCGGCGCCGGGTGAGTATTCCATCGCCACGCGGCGCGCGGGGCCCACCAGCGCGCGGAGCTGGGCGTGAAAATCGCGCCAGCCCAGGTACAGCTCGCGCCGAACACCCAGCGCCTCGCAGACGGGGACGAACTGATCCACGTCCAGGCCCTGCACGAGCAGCGTGGGCGCGCCCGCGCG
>JANRKN010000149.1:0-9277 GCA_033763435.1 Planctomycetota bacterium | reverse complement strand
GGCACGAACTTCGTGACCGCTCGTTCGGTGGTGGTCTTCACCTTCACGTACAACCTCGCCGGCGCGAACAACGCTCTGCGTTCGCTCACGGTCGAGACGGGCAACGTCCGCAACAACCGCGCCCGCCTCTACGCCACGTCGGCCTCGTCGGCCCCGGACCTCACCGCTCCCTGGAGCGCGGCGAACGAGGGCAAGGCGACGATCAACGTGATCCCGACCCCCGGCTCGCTCGCCCTGCTGGGCCTGGGCGCGCTGGCGGCTGGTCGCCGTCGTCGGGCCAACTAAGCCCGAAGCCCGTCCGTACACCCCACGCACACTCGGGCCCCGGCCATCGCCGGGGTCCGTGTTGTTTTTGGGACCCTGCGGTCTGAACCGCTGGCCGATCTCGTCATTGTGAGGCATATTTGGGTCGGTCTCCCATCGGACAGAGCGGTCACTCTGCGCGATGGGCAGTTCGGGTCTTCAGGGTCACGGGTCGGGCTCGGTTCCGGCCCCGATAAGGGTCACATCACGGCACAATCGGTCATGATCTGAAATCCAGGCAATGCCAGACGACGTCGTTGGCACCCAGACCGGCCTTTCTCGAGGCGATTGACGCCTAGGGAAAGAACGGGTTGGTGTATTCCGAGTGGGAAACCTCTGCGGAATGCACCGGAAAGGGTGGCACGCGGCGGAAGTGGTGGCATGTTCTCCCGTGAGGTCGCGGAGCCGTCGGGCGTCGGCACGCTCGAGACTCCGGATCCGAGAGATTGAGGCTGGCCGGAAGGCCGCTCATAGCCTGGAGAGACGAAATGAAGAAGATTGTGACGTTGGTGGCTCTCGCGGGCCTGGCCGGGGCGGCTCAGGCTCAGACCGCTTCGATCAAGTACGAAGTGTTCGACGGCGCCAGCTGGGTTTCGTCGGTGAGCGTTCTGCCCGGCGCGTCGGTCAAGGTGCGCATGGTGATCAGCTGGGATGGTCAGGCCGCGGGCCTGGCTGACGCTCTGGCGAGCATCCGTATCGACGGCGCTGGCGCGAACAATGACAGCGCGACCATCACGGGCGCGGGCAACGGCCGCCTCGCTCCGTTCAACTTCGGCGCTCAGAACCTCGCCACCTTCACCAACGTCCCGAACCGGCTCCGCATCGATGTCGCCGGCGACAACACCGACTCGACCGGCGGCCAGATTTCGATCTTCCAGCAGGCTCCCACCTCGGCTGGCACGAACTTCAGCAGCAGCAAGTCGGTCGTGGTCTTCGCGTTCAACTACAACCTGGCTGCTAGCAACACGGCCCTGCGTCAGCTTGAGATCTACACGGGCAACCTCCGCTCCAACCGCGTCCGCCTGTACGCCTCGACGGCGTCGAGCGGCCCGGACGTGACGGTGACCCTCGACGCGGCCGGCGCCCGCGGCACCTCGGGCTTCATCAACGTGATCCCGACCCCCGGTTCGCTGGCCCTGCTGGGTCTGGCGGGTCTGACGGCCGGTCGCCGCCGCCGCTAAGTCTCGATGGGTGAGTTCGGGCGGAACCGCGACTGAGAGAGAGACACGCGGATCTGGCCGGACGAGCCCCCCACTGTTTGCAACCTCGACCGACGCCCGGTGCAGCGGGCGTCGGTTCTTTTTTGTGTCGCGAGCCTCGGGACGCGAGACGTCGCTTTGTCTTCGAGGCTCAGTACGTCAGCACGGCGTGGACATCGCCGAGGTGTCGGACCTTGTCGCGTCCGCGGAGGGCGAGCAGTTCGATGAGCACGGTGAGGCCGACGATGTTCGCGCCGGACTGGGCGATGAGTTCGCCGCAGGCCGAGAGCGTGCCGCCGGTCGCGAGCAGGTCGTCGACGAGGAGGACGTTGGAACCGGGCGTGAGTGCGTCGGCGTGGATCTGGACGGTGTCGGAGCCGTACTCGAGCTGGTAGGAGACGCTGCGGACGGCGCGTGGGAGCTTGCCGGGCTTGCGGATGGGGATAAAGCCGGCGGAGAGGGCTTGGGCGACGGCGGTGCCGAAGATGAAGCCGCGCGACTCGGCGCCGACGACGTAGTCCACGCCGGCGGTGCGGTAGGGATTGGCCATGAGCTCGACGGCGAGCGCGAGGCCGCGCGGGTCGGCGAGCATGGGCGTGAAGTCCTTGAAGACGATGCCGGGCTTGGGGAAGTCGGGCACGTCGCGGATGAGCGCTTTGAGCTGTTCCAACGGGACCTCCGTCACCTGATCGCCGAGGCCAAGTCACCGGGACCGAATCGCGGGGCCATCGTACCGCCCGCGGCCCGGTCCCGCGGCCCTCTCTTGCGCCGGCGCGACTAGGATCGGCCCGCATGGCTGAGCATGATGCGCCCAAGTCTTCGCGCGGCGGGAAGGGTCTCGAGATTGTCGAGCCCATCGGCAAGCGCGTGCTCCTCCGCAAGGACGAGGACAAGAAGCAGACCAAGATGGGCATTCACCTGCCCGACAAGATCGAGATCCCCACGCTGACTGGCCGCATCGTCGCGGTGTCGGCCCAGGTGGAGCGCGACCAGGATTACCCGATCGAGAAGTACGACCGCGTGCTGTTCAACCCCAAGCACGCGATCCCGGTCGACTTTGAGGGCGACAACCGCCTGTTCGTCGTGCCGGTGGAGGACATCGTCGCGGTGTTCCGGCGCGAGCCGGTGAGCACGTGACGGGGCCCGCGACAGGCCGGCGCAGTCTGAGCGAGTGCGTGCGTGCGGGCGGCGAGCTGCCGCGCGAGCTGGCGCTGGACGTCGGGCCGATGGCGACCGCGCCCCGAGAAGTCGTCGTCAGGCCGCCGGGCTCCAAGAGCCTGTCCAACCGCGCGGTGCTGCTGGCGGCGCTGGCCTCGGGCGAGTCGCGCATCTCGGGCGCGCTGGTGGATGCCGACGACGCCCGCGTGATGATCGCCGCGCTGCGAACACTCGGCGCCCGGGTCGAAGAACAAGGCACCTCGCTCACAATCCACGGCGTCGGCGGGCGCTGGAAGCCCGCGGGCGGCGATCTGAGGCTAGACCTTCACAACGCGGGCACCGCGACGCGGTTTCTCGCGGCGGCGGCGCTCGTGTCGCCCGCGCCGGTCACGATCGACGGCAACGCCCGCATGCGCCAGCGCCCGATCGGCGAGCTGACCTCACTGCTCGCGTCGCTCGGGATGCGCGCGGAGTTTCTCGGGACGCCCGGCTTTCCGCCCGTGCGGCTCACGCCCGACGGTCAAGCGCGGGCGCGCGGCATCCTCGAGATCCCCACCACGCAATCGAGCCAGTTCATCTCCGCGCTGCTGCTCGTGGCGCCCTGGCTTGAGGTGGGATCCGAGGGCGGGCTGTCGATCCGATTGGTCGGCGAGGTGACGAGCGCGTCGTACATCCGCATGACGACGGACCTCATGCAGCGCGTGGGCGCGCGGGTCGAGACATCGCGGGATGGGCGCGAGATCCGCGTGGCGTACGGGCCCTTGGGCGGGCTTGAGCTGGAGATCGAGCCCGATGCGAGCGGCGCGACGTGCCCGCTGGCGGCCGGGGCGATCGTGCCGGGCCTGAGCGTTCGGGTGCCGGGGCTGGGCGCGGGGTCGCTGCAGGGCGACACGGGCTTTGCCGACCTGCTTGCGCGGATGGGCGCGAAGGTCGAGCGAGGCGCTGACTTTGTCCGCGTGACCGGCACGGGCGAGCTGCGCGGGATCGACGCGGATCTCTCCGACATGCCCGACGCGGCGCTAGCCCTTGCCGCGGCGTGCGCGCTGGCGCGCGGGCGCAGCGTGCTCACGGGCCTGCGGACGCTCCGCGTCAAGGAAACCGACCGGATCGAGGCGCTGCGGACCGAGCTTGGCCGGGTCGGCGTGAAGTGCTCGGCTCTGGCGCACGACGCCGACAGCCTGATGATCGAGCCGCCCGAATCGCTCGGTACGGGCGAGGTGGTCTTCCGGACGTACGACGATCACCGGATGGCGATGTCGATGGCGCTGATCGCGCTGCGCAGGCCGGGCGTGGTGATCGACGACCCCGCGTGCGTCGGCAAGACCTACGCCGGCTACTGGCGCGACTTTGCCCGGATCGTGCGGAACTGATCGCGGCGGTCGGAATCCGGCTTACCGAAGCGTTTCGCTGACGACCTTGCCGTTGATGACGACGGCAGAGCAGTGCGTGGTGTACTCGAAGGGATCGCCCGTATAGAGCGCGACGTCGCCGTCCTTGCCGACCTCGAGCGAGCCGATGCGGTCGGACAGTCCGAGCAGCTTCGCGGGCTCGGTGGTGATGGTCGCGAGGGCCTGCGTGAACGAGAGCCCGTTCGCGGCCGTGATCGCCGCTTCGAGCAGCACGACGCGGACCTTGGGCACATAGGCCTCGTAACCCGACTGCATCGAGACCGGGATGCCGGCCTTGACGAGCGTCGCGGCGGTTTCGAACGACTGGTTCTCGTTCTCGCCGGCCGAGCGCTGCATGCTCGGGTGAAGGATTACGGGCACGCCCGCGGCCTTGATCTGGTCGGCGAGCAGGTACGACTCGGCCGCGCCCTCGAGCCAGAGCTTGAACTTGAACTCATCCGCAAGGCGCAGGGTGCTCGCGATGTCCTGCGCGCGCTGGCAGTAGACCATCAGCGGCACCTTGCCCGCGAGCACGTCGGCGAGCATCTCCATGCGCAGGTCGCGCCCCGGACGCTCGGGCTTCTTGTCGGCGGCCACGGTGCCCGCGGCGAACTGCTTCTCGAACGACGCGAGGTCGGCCTCGAACTTCTCGCGCTTGGTGAGGTACTCGCGGGCGCGGACGAGCTCGGAGCGGAGCATCGCGACCTGCTTGCCACGCGTGCCCGGGCTGCCGCCGCTGCGCACCGCCTCGGGCCCGAGCGTGGCGGCGACGGCGGCGATCGGCGTCAGCACGGCCTCATCCACGGTCAGGCCGGCGGTCTTGACGACCATCGTCTGGCCCGTGATCAGCTCGCCCGGGGCGTGGCCCGTGTGGATCGTGGTGATGCCGAAGGATCGAATGTACTCGACCAGGCGCTCCTGCGGGTTGTACGCGTCGATCGCGCGGAGTTCGGGCTGGATGGGCGCGGACTTTTCGAGCTGGTCCGAGTCGTGGGGCGAGTTGAGGATGCCGGTGAGGCCGGCGGTGGCGCGCGCGTCGATGAGCCCGGGGGTCGCGGTGTGGGCGTTGATGAGGCGGTGGCCCGGCGGGATGTTGACGCGGTCCTTGGGGCCGACTTCGACGACCTTGCCGTCGGTGATGACGACGACGCCGTTCTTGATGAGCCCGCCCGGGTTGTTCGGATCGCGCGAGGCCATGGTGTAAAGGTTCTCGGCGAGCACGGCGACCTGCGCGCGCGCGCCCGAGCACGCGAGCGCAACGCCCGCGAGCACCGACAGAACCGACGAACGGAGCTTGAACGTGGGCTTGAACGTCACTGGGCACCTCCGCCCTGGCCGAACTGGCCATAGCAGCAGAAATAGGGGTTCTGATCGCGTCCTGCGCCGAAGCCGCCCGTGGCAAAGAGTCGGTCCTTGGGGTCGGCCAGGTCGAAGACTTTGCGACCTTCGACGAAGGTCTGCTCGACCTTGGTGTAGACGCTGAAGGGATCACCCGACAGCACGACGAAGTCGGCGTCCTTGCCCTCCTCGAGCGAGCCGACGCGGTCTCCGAGATCGAGCATCTTCGCGGGCTGGATCGTCAGCGCAGCGAGCGCTGCGTCGCGTGACATGCCGCCCCGCACTCCCAGCGCGGCCATGCGGAGGAACAGACGCACGTCGGTAATCCAGTCATCGGTGTGGAAGCAGGTGGGCACGCCAGCCTTCTCGAGCACGCCGCCCGTCTCGTAGATCAGGTCCTGCGCTTCGAGCTTGCCGCCCGGCGAATCGACGAGGATGATCGAGCACGGCACGCCGCCATTGGGGTTCTGATCGGTCGCGAAGGTCTTTCCCCATCCGCCGTCGCTCTTGGCCAGTTCGTCGGCGACCTTCCACGCCTCGGACACGTGGTGCAGTACGACGCGGAAGCCGAATTCCTTTTGCAGGCGCAGCACGGTGATGACATCGTCGGCGCGGTGGGTGTGGTGGTGGACGATGCGCTTGCCGCTGAGCACCTCGCCCAGCACTTCGAGGCCCAGGTCGCGCGGGGGGAGCTTGGTTGCGTCGTCGCCCGCGGCCTTGACCTTGCGGGCATGTTCCTGGGCGGCAACGAAGCGTTCGCGGACGAGTGCGGCGGACTTGCCGCGGGTGCCCGGGAAGCCGCCCTGACCCGAGAGCGAGTTGGTGCCGTTGGCCATCTTGAGGCCGCCCATCTGCTTGCCGTTGGCGTCGCGGATGAGCAGGTCATCGATGGTGCGCCCGCCGCGGAGCTTGACGTAGATGGTCTGGCCGGAGAGCAGGTGCCCGGAGCCGGGCATGATGTTGAGGGTGGTGAGGCCGCCCGAGAGGGCGCGCTTGAAGCCCGAGTCGAGCACGTTGACCGAGTCGCGGACAGAGACATCGGGCTGGATGGGGCCGGACTGGTCGGCGCCGCCGATGCCACCGATGTGGTTGTGCGTGTCAACGAGGCCCGGGATGACGACCTTGCCCGCGAGATCGACGCGGGTTGCGCCGGCGGGGATGGCGGTCGACGCGTCACCCACGGCGAGGATCGTGGAACCTTGGACGACAAGCGTGCCTCGCTCGATCGCTGGGGCTGGAGCGCCGCCGCGAGCGACGGGCATGAGCTTGGCATTGACGTACGCGGTGATAGGGGCGGCGGTTTGCGCCGGGGCGAACGGTGCGACGGTGAGCATCACGGCCGCAGCGAGCACGGATCGGATCTTCATGGTCGGAGCATACCGAATTGTGATGGGCCGCGCGGGAGCGGCAACGCACTCGGCAGCCTCAAAAAAGAATCGGGGCGGCCCGAAGACCGCCCCGACGGTGAGGATGAAGTCAGAAGCGAGACTTAGGCGCGGCGACGACGGCCGGCGACGAGACCCGCGAGGCCCAGGAGCGCCGCAGCGCCGGGCGTCGGGATCGCGTTCATGTTGATCGCGAAGGAGGAGGTGAGGGTGAGCGACGCGCCGGGGGCCAGCGCGGCGGTCCACTGGAAGGCAGCGGCGCCGTCGCCCGTGAACGAGGCCGAAGCGTTCGACAGGTTGCTGCCGCCCGAGTTGAGCTTGTTGCGGAGGTTGAGGCCCGAGTTGATCTCCCAGTTGGTCGCGTTGAGGGCGCGGATCTGGCCCGTGGTCGAGGTCGAGGCCTCGGTCACGTTGATCGTGAAGTTGCCGGCGTTGGTGTAGGTGTCGTCGGTCGAGGAGTTGGGCGTGCCGCCGAGGAGGTCGAGGTCGACGAGGTTGAAGATCGAGAAGGTGCGGGTGCTGGTGTTCTGGCTGCGGGCGGTGAAGACCATCGTCGAGGTGACGCGGCCGGTGCCGTTGCCCGCGTCGTCGATGACCATGGTGAGGACCGCGTCGAAGCGGTTGCCGCCGGTCGGGCCGTCGCCGTTGTCGGTCCAGCGGATCGTGGCGGTGTTGCCCGACCAGGTTTCGCTGGCGGGGCCGACCAGCGAGGAGAACTGGCGGTTGGTGGTGTTCGAGCGGTAGTACCAGCTGTTCTTGAAGAGCTGGTCGACGGTGGAGCCGACGGTGTTGAACGTGCCGTCGCCGAAGGTCGACGAGGCGAACGTGCCGACGCCGATGTACTTGGCCCCGCCCGAGGACGTGATGGTGCCGCCGGCGAGGGCGATCGAACCCGTCGCGGCCAGAGCCGCAAGCCCGATGAACTGACGCATCTGTCTCTCTCCCTATGTCCCGCTCTCGCGGGCACGGCAGGCCCCAGGGCAATGCCGCTCCCCATCCAACCCGGTTTCCCCCACCACTCCCCCACCTCGGACCTCGGAAACGTGGCCTGCCACGCCGACAACACGTCAAGCACGGCACTTCCCCCGGGCGGAAACTCCCGTGGAAGCAGAGGTTGCGAGAAGCGTACCGGGAGGTCCGGAGGGAGCCAAGGTTGGACCCGGATCCGCTGCGCACTTTTTTGCACTTCGGGATGTTCCCGGGCCTGTCGGGGTCATCACTAGCCAGCGATTACCAGTGATTTACCGAGCCATGATACACTGTTTGAATGGGCACCTGAGGCCTTCCCAATCACGCCATCGCTGGAGGGTTCCGTGATGCAAAGCACCATGTCCGGACAGTCGATCATCGACCGGGCGCTCGCGGCGTACGCCGGGTGCACGACTTATGCCGACGAGGGCGAGTTTGTCCTCGACTCGCCGGGGGTGGCGGGCTTGGGAGGCTTCAGGGACGTGCGGCCGTTCCGCACGCGGTTCATCCGCCCCGGGCGCGTGCTGTTCGGCTTCGACGCGCACGTTCAACCCGGCAAGCGCGGGACTCCGCCGCCGGCCTTTGCGCTGTGGACGGGCGCCGGGCCCGGGCCGGTGCGCTGGTGGTGGAATCTGGCGAGTCGGATCACCGAAGCGCCGGACGCGACGATCCCGATCAGCGCGGCGACGGGCATCTCGGGCGGCACGGCCGCGATGCTCGTGCCGACGCTGCTCGAGATGGACGACTTCCCCGGGCTGCTCGAGTCCGTGATCGACGCACGCGCCCAGGCGAGCGAGGAAGCCGAGGTGCTTGGCGAGCGTGTCGGGTGTGATGTGGTTCTCGCGAGGCATCCCGCGGCGCCAGACGAGGACATCCGCCTCAGCTTCGACGCGCGCACGGGACTCCTGGTGCGCATCGAGCAGCGCACAGGCAAGGACCTGGAGATCACTTCGATCAGGCCCCGGACCGACGGGGCGGTGAACGAGGACGAACTGGTCTTCACGCCGCCGGCCAACTCGCGCGGCACTTGGTGGGGCCGGATGGTTCAGCGGGTGTTCATGTCGTGAGGCGCGGCGGGCCCCGGCGATGAGCCCGGGGGGAAGTTGATGCGCTCGCGCTCGACGACGAGCGGACGTCGGCGCACCTGGAAGTGGATCGCGCCGATGTACTCGCCCAGCACGCCGGTGAGGAAGAGCTGCACGCCGCCAAAGAAGAAGATCGCGACGATGAGCGTGGCGATACCGGGCGGCGCGGCCTTGAGGAAGGCCAGGTGATACACGAGGCTGAAGGCCGCATAGATGAGGCTGAGGACCGCGACGAGCAGCCCGAAGCCCATGCACAGGCGGAGCGGGACATTGGTGAAGGAGATGAGCCCGTTGAGGCCCTGGTCGATGAGGTGGTAGAGGCGGTTTTTCGAGAAGCCGCGCTTGCGGGCGCGCCAGGTGTACTCGACGCCCGCGGGGTTGAAGCCCACGTTGGCGATCAGGCCCCGGATGTACGGGTAGTGGTCGTCGCACTGGCGCAGCGCCTCGACCAC
>JANRKN010000148.1:0-7167 GCA_033763435.1 Planctomycetota bacterium | reverse complement strand
GTTGAGGTCGATGGTGCCGGTGATGACCATCCCCGAGGGGAAGCGCGCGGACCGCCCGTTGGCGTGAGGGACGATGCCGCCCTGCCAGTTGGCCGGGTCAAACCACGAACCGCCGTTGACGTTGGTCCAGTCGGTGACTTGGGCAGACGCTGGCGCAGCCATGCCCGCAGAGAGCGCAAGAGCAACAAGTCGGCCGACCGCTCGAATGGACATGCGCCAAACTCCCCTGCACAAAGCCCCCGCGCGAAAGCGGAGGGTGACAAGCACGGATCGCCATGGACGCGAGCGCGACGACTCATCCGCCGCGCCAGGCGGGGCCGACCGAGCGGGCGATACACACGGACGGCCCGAGGTTCAGGATTCGCGGACGAAGGCGCCCCTGCTGCGCTCAGCGCTTGGCCGGCGGGAACAGGAACTTGAGCGCCTCGGGCAGGCGCTTGGCCCACGCGGACTCGGTGTGCGTCGCCTCGGGATCGACGAGGAGCTTCACGCCGCCCGGATCGCGACCGGCGGCACGCTCGGCGTTGATCGCCTCGTCGCGCAGCTGCGTGACGGCGTTGACCAGCGCGAGGTCTGCGTCGGCCTTGGCGGGGTCGTTGTGCTCCTTGCCACCCATACCGAGGTAGAGACGCGCGGGCCAGCCCTTGAAACCCGAGGCCCACGAGCGCCAACGCTCGTCCATCGCACCCGCCGTCAGCGAGGGCGACTCGGCAAGCACGGCCTTGAAGACGCTCGGATGGCGCCCCGCGGCGTGCAGGCTGATGATCGCGCCCAGCGACGAGCCGCCGATGGTGTTGCGCGCGGGGTCCGTGCGAAACGCCCGGTCGACCCGCGGCACAACCACGCTCACGAGCCAGTCGGCGAACTGATCGCCCGCGGGCGGGACTTCCCGCAGCGCGTCGATCGGCAAATACTCGTTCATGCGGGCCGAGGCTCCGTTGGGCACGCCCACGATGATCATCGGCTCGACCTTGCCCGCAGCGATCAGCTCGGTGGCGGTCTCGTCAGCGCCCCACTCACCCGGCACCGTGGGCAGCTTCTCGAAGACGTTCTGCCCGTCCATCAAATACAGCACCGGATAACGCCGCGAGGCGTTCTCGGGTGCGAAATAGCCCGGCGGGAGCCAGACGATCGCGTCGCGCATCAGGCGTGAGGCGGGCCCGGCGCCGCCCGGGATGCTCAGCCGGCGCCAGTCGCCCGTAATGGTGAGCGCGCGGTCGGGGTCCAGCGCCTTGCGGTCCTGATACTGCGGGCGCTGATCGCCCCAGCGATGCACGACCATCTCGATCTTCGGCTGCTCATCACCCTTGAGGGTG
This sequence comes from Planctomycetota bacterium, assembly GCA_033763435.1. Taxonomy (GTDB): domain Bacteria; phylum Planctomycetota; class Phycisphaerae; order Phycisphaerales; family UBA1924; genus JANRKN01. The sequence continues at coordinate 5,851 of JANRKN010000148.1, read as the reverse complement.
GAGACATCGATGGGCTCGAGCGTGCGGTTGCCCGGGACCGACATATCCGCGTTGAGCTCTTCGTACTCCCACGAGCCGCGGGTGAACTTGAAGGCGATGGGGTTGCCCTCGGGCGGCTGCTTCATGATGATGCGCCAGCGCATGTCCGACTGGGGCTGAAGCTTGAACGCCGGGTCGGCGGGGTTCCAGTTGTTGAACGTGCCGGTGACATAGATGGGCGACGTGGGCGAGGCCCGGCCCGACTTATCTTCCACGACCAGGACGAAGCCCTGCTTGAGGCTCTCAGGCTGGGCGAGCTTCTTGCCCGCGGGCTGCTCGGCGGCCGGGGCGACGCCGGGCGCGGTCTCCGGAGCCTGGGCAGGCGCGGGAGCCGCGGTCGGAACGGGCGCAGCCGCGGGTGCGACGGCGATCGCTGGCGCGGCGCCGTCCTTCAGACCCTCGGCGATCATCGTTACCACCGAGCGCCCCTTGGAGTCGTGCATCCCCGTCGCGCCCGCGCCCGCGCCTACGGCCTTGGCCTGCATCGCCGGCCCCGACTGGATCGCGCCCGCGATGATGTACAGCAGACCCGCGACGATCGCCAGCGGCGCGAGGATCACGCCCAGCAGCACAAAGCGCTTGGTCACAGAGTTCGGCGCGGGAATCGCCCGCGTGGGCAACGCAGCGGTCAGCATCGATCGTTCCTCGACGGTCTGGTCCATTCGCGACTCTCCCCGGGCCTCGGCCCACGGCACCCCGTGAGCACGCCCACCCCGACACCACCCTCAACGCCAAGCGTAGCCCAATTCCGCCCCCTCCCGGTTCGGTTACCATCAACCCTCGGACGCGACGCCGCAAGGATCTCGCAAAGGGTTCGGCATGAGTTCGGCAGCCAACGGAACACTCCCCGGTCAGGCCCAGCACGGCCCGCACGCTTCGGCACGCGCGTGGATCCCCAACGCCCTCACCATGGCGCGCGTGGTCATGGCGGTGGTCTTCTTTGTGATGCTCGCGGTCTGGCCCCGCATGGGACGGCCTGCCGGCGACGCGACCGGGCCGGGCGTCGATCCCTGGCTGCTCTGGGCCTGGCCTCTGTTCATCGTCGCGGCGCTCACCGACGTGCTCGACGGCTATCTCGCGCGCCGGTGGAACGTCATCACCCGCTTCGGGCGCATCATGGACCCGTTCGCCGACAAGGTCCTGGTGCTCGGCGCATTCATGTTCCTCGCCGGTCCGGCGTTCGAGCGCGTCGCCGAGGATGGCGCGCGCTATCAGCTCTCGGGCGTTGCGCCCTGGATGGTCGTCGTCATGCTCTCGCGCGAGCTGCTGGTCACCAGCATCCGGGGCGTGCTCGAGGCCGACGGCGTGCAGTTCGGCGCGGACGTCATCGGCAAAGTCAAAATGTTCGTCCAGTCCGCCACGGTGCCGACGGTGCTGGGCATCATCTCGATCTACGGCGGGCTGCCCGGCTCGATGGGCCATGATGTGATCCTGGGCTTCGTCTGGGCGACGGTCATCATCACCGCGCTTTCGGGTGTGCCCTATTGCTGGCGTGCGGCACGCACACGGGCTGGAACCAGCGCCGGAGCCCGCTCGTGATGCCCCGGATGAGCTTCGCCCTCCGCGCCGCGACGACCTTCGGCCTGGGCTTCATGAGGCCCGCGTCGGGCACGTGGGGCTCGCTGCCGACGGTGATCCTCGCGGGCGCGCTGATCGCGTTGGGCGCGGGGCCGATCGAGAAGCCGATCGTCTACCACGCGGCGCTCGGCGCGGTGTTCCTGTTCTTCTGCTGGGCGAGCCTCGCGGGCGGCGGCGAGGCCGAGTATGTCTTCGGCAAGAAGGACCCGGGCAAAGTCGTCGCCGACGAAACCGCGGGGCAGGTGCTGCCGCTGCTCGCGCTCCCCGCGGCCAGCCTCGCCTCGGGCCCGACGACGATCTTCACGCTCGCGTTCGCGTTCATCGCGTTCCGCGTTGCGGACATCGTCAAGCCCTGGCCCGCGCGAGGGCTCCAGAAACTGCCGGGCGGCGTCGGCATCCTTGTCGATGACCTGATCGCGGGGCTCTACGCCCTCGCGGCGGTGCAGATCGCGGCACATCTCGCGCTCGGCTAAGCGCGTCAGGCTTTCCGATCAGGCTTTCCGATCAGGCTTTCCGATCGAGCAGGCGGTACTGAATCGCCTCAGCGACGTGTTCGAGCGCGATCGCCTCGGCGCCTGCGAGATCCGCGATCGTCCGCGCGACGCGCCGGACCTTGTCGTACGCACGCGCCGAAAGTCCCAAGTCCGACAGTGCGCTTCCGAGCAGTGATCGTGCATCATCCCCAAGCGGCGCGAGCGCGTCGAGCTGCTTGCCGCTGAGCCGCGCGTTGGGCACGCCCGGGCCCTGCCGGCGGATCATGACCGCGCGCGCGTCGGCGACGCGCTGGGCCATCTCCGCGGTGCCGGTGCCCTTGGCCGGGCCCTGCGCCGAGAGTTCTTTCCAAGGCACCGCCGGCGCTTCGACGTGGATGTCGATGCGGTCCAGCAGCGGCCCCGACAGGCGCGACATGTACATCTCCATCTCGCGCCGACCGACCTCGCCCGCCGAGACGTGCCCGCGGGGCGTGGGGTTCATCGCGGCGACGAGCATGAACGACGCCGGGAACCGCAGCGAGGCCTGCGCGCGCGCGATCGACACGACGTGATCTTCCAGCGGCTGGCGGAGCGTCTCGAGCACCGGGCGCGGAAACTCGGGGAGTTCGTCGAGGAAGAGCACGCCTCGGTGCGCGAGGGAGATCTCGCCGGGCCTGGGGATCGCGCCGCCGCCGACGATCGCGGGGCTCGAGGCGGTGTGGTGCGGGCTGCGGACCGGGCGCGTGCGCACGAGCCCTTCGCCGGGCTTCAGTTCGCCCGCGGCCGAGTAGATCCGCGTGATGACCAGCGCCTCCTCGGGCGGGAGCGGGGGCAGGATGCCCGGCAGCGCCTTGGCCATCATCGTCTTGCCCGAGCCCGCGGGCCCGAGCATCAGGATGTTGTGTCCGCCTGCGGCCGCGATCACCATCGCGCGCTTGACCGCCTCCTGCCCCCGCACTTCCGAGAAATCAATCGGCGGCTCGGCCCGCGCGAGCAGGCTCTGAACATCCACCGACGGCACAGGCTCGGCGGGCAGGTCGCCGGTCAGGAGCCCCACCACTTCCGCCAGCGTTCGCGCGCCGAAGACCGACACACCCCCACCGCCCCCACGTTCCCCACCGCCCCCACCACCACTCACGACCGCGGCCTCGGCGGCGTTCTCGATCGGCACGATCACCGATTCCATCCCCCGCTCGCGCGCGAGCATCGCCATCGCGATCGCGCCTTTAATCGGCCTCAGCCGCCCGTCGAGCGCGAGCTCGCCCGCGAGCAGCGTGCGGCGAAGGTCGGGCGGCGCGCCCGAACCCTCCGCCGCGGACCGCGGGCGCGTGCCCGGCGCGGGGATGATGCCCTGATTGATCAGCAGCGCGACGGCGATCGGCAGGTCGTAGAGCGGGCCTTCTTTGCGCACGTCGGCGGGCGCGAGGTTGACCAGCAGCCGCCCGGGCATGAACGCATAGCCCGAGTTGACCAGCGCCGACCGCACGCGTTCGAGCGATTCCTTCACCGCGGCATCGGGCAGGCCCACGACGCTCGCGCGGTCCTGGGCGGTTTCGTCAAAGTCGACCTCGACCTCGCAGGGCTGGGCGTCGATGCCGGCGAGCAAGTAGGATTGAACGCGCGAGAGCATGCGCCGCGAGTATATGTTACGAAGGAGTCGCCGTTGGACCCGCATTCGGACACGGTCAATCAGACCCTCAACCGGGCCGGGCGGGCGATGCGCACGCTGCGCGATCGCCCCGCGCGGGCCCGCGTGCTGGAGGCGCTGGCCTCAAGGCTCGAAGCCGTCCGCCCCGAGCTCATCGCCCTCGCCTCGGAGGAAACCGCGCTGACCGCGGCGGAGCTGGAGCCGGAGTTCGCCCGCGCCGTCGGCACGCTGCGGATGTTCGCCGGGCTTGCGCGCTCAAGCCCAGTCCTCGCCGAGCTGCACAGCCCGCCCGAGGCCCTGCCCATCGGCCCCAACCACGATCTCCGGCGCGTGCTCGTCCCCATCGGGCCCGTCGCGGTCTTCGGCGCCAGCAACTTCCCGCTCGCCTACGGCGTGCTCGGGGGCGACACCGCGTCGGCCCTGGCCGCGGGATGCGCCGTGGTGGTCAAAGAGCATCCCGCGCACCCGAGGCTTGGTCGGCGGCTCGCGGCGCTGGCCCGCGAGGCCTGCGCGCCGATCGCGCCCGACGCGGTGCAGTATCTGGATTCGCTCCAAGCCCATCCCGACCCGCGCGACCACACGCTCGCCCGCGCGCTGCTGGCGCACCCGGCGCTCGCGGGCGTTGGGTTCACGGGCTCGGTCGCGGGGGGCGTCGCGCTGGCGGAGCTTGCGCGCGCGAGGCCCATGCCGATCCCGGTCTATGCCGAGCAGGGAAGCCTGAACCCCGTCGTGCTGCTGCCGGGGGCGCTCGAGGAAGCAACGCTCGATGCTGCGGGCGCGCTGGCCTCATCGATCCTGCTCCGCCACGGCCAGCAGTGCACCAAGCCCGGGCTGATCGTGCTGGTCGAGCTGGACGCTCTGGGCGGGCGGGGCGAGGCGTTCGAGCGTGCGCTCACGGCAAAGCTCAACGCGGGCCCCGCGCGCCGGCCCCTCGCGCCGTGGATCGCCTCGGCGTACCTCGCGCGCCTGCGCGACTGCGCGCCGCACGCAGAGCCGCTCGTGGGCGCGACGCAGCCGACCGACGGCACCACGCGCCCCGCGCTGCTGCGCGCCCGCGGCGCGGTGCACAGCACGCTCCTTCACGAAACCTTCGGCCCATCGACCGTCCTCGTCCACGCACGCGCCGACGAACTGCCCGCGCTACTCGACCTCCTTCCCGGCTCACTCACCGGCACCGTCTGGGCCTCAGCGCGTGAGCGCGGCGGCGAGCTGTTCGCACTCGTGATGGAGCGGCGCATGGCCCGCGCGGGGCGCGTGATCGTCAACGGCGTGCCGACGGGCGTCCGCGTCGCGCCCGCGATGACGCACACGGGCCCCTGGCCCGCGAGCAACCACCCCGAGGCCAGCGCCGTCGGAAGCGCCGCAGTGATGCGGTGGCTCAGGCCTGTGACGGTGCAGGGGACACTCCCCTGAGACTGTGCATGAGCGATTCACTCCCAACGCGCACCACGCTCCGAGGCCCGCTGATCGCGGTGCTCATCGCATGCGCGCTGGCGCTGTTCGTCCACTATCCGGTGTTGTCATCGATCACGTGCTTCAGGTCAACGGGCGCGATGCTTTTCTATGTGACGCCGACGACCACGGGGCCGATCGCTTGGGGCTCGATGAAGGGCGACTCTTGGCCGATCCAGATTGTCTATAGCGCCGCGGTCGACCCAACTTTTAGCGGACCGGGCGCACCGATGGGCACGAAGTACAGCGCGCCTTGGAGCTTCGTGCATCGCGAGCCGGCCACTCAGTTCGGTGAGCGCGTGTTCGAGACTGCGATCGGTCTTCCGTTCCCGATGACGATCCACACGCGACGGTTTGTGCCCGCGGTTCCGAACGTGGTGCCCATGACGATCGCCCTGCCCAGCTTCACGGGGCTACCAGGCCCCGCGACGGAGCCCACGCGATGGATCTGGTGGGGCATCGTCGGCAATCTGATCGTGTGGGGTGCCCTCGGGTTCGCGGTCGGGCGTTGGCTCTCCCGCTGACCATCGCGCGTATGCTCGCGGCGTGTATCAGGCGTTGCTGACGCGAAAGTACCTGACGAGCAAGGTCATGCCGCTGCTTTCGGCGCTGGCGGTGATGCTCTGCACCGCGATGGTGCTGATCGTCTGGTCGGTGATGG
>JANRKN010000147.1:0-7619 GCA_033763435.1 Planctomycetota bacterium | reverse complement strand
GCCACGCCGACGGCCTCGCGTGCGACTGCGGCCTGGCCTTATGCCGAGCTGTCGGTGACGAGCAACTTCACGTTTCTGACGGGCGCAAGCCATCCGGAGGAGTTTGTGGCGCGTGCGGGGGAGCTTGGGCATGCGGCGGTCGCGCTGACGGACACGAACACGCTGGGGGGCATTGTGCGTGCGCACGTCGCGGCGCGCGAGCCCGGGATGCCGCGGTTTGTTGTCGGGTGTCGGCTTGTGCTTGAGGACTTGCGTGCGCTGAGCGTGCTGGTGTATCCGACGGGCATGGCGGGGTATCGCGCGCTGTGCCGGACGCTCACGGCGGGCAAGCGCCGGGCACCCAAAGGCGCGTGCTCGTTGACGCGCGCGGACCTGCCCGGGCTGGGCACGGATGTGGTCGCGATCGCGTCGCTCGCGCGGCCCCTGACGTCGCTGCGCAGCGAGATCGGTCCTGAGCACGTCCGCGCCGAGCTGCGCGAGGTGAGAGATCTGCTGGGCGGTCCGTCGCGCGTGTGGCTCGGGCTCTGTGCGGCGTACGGCGCGCGCGATGCCGAGCATCTCCATCTTGCGCACACGCTCGCGCGGGAGCTGGACCTCCCCACCGCCGCGATCAACGAAGCGCTGCACCACACGCCCGAGCGGCGGATGCTTGCGGATGTGCTCGCGTGCATCCGCGCGGGCACGACGCTCGCGAGCGCCGGGCGGCTGCTGCACGCGCATGCCGAGCGGCATCTCAAGGCGCCCGAAGAGATGCACCGACTGTTCTCGGCCTTTCCCCGCGCGCTGGAGGGCACGATGGAGATTGCCGAGCGCACGCGCGGGTTCTCGCTCGACGAGCTGAGGTACGAGTATCCCGACGAGGTCGTGCCCGCGGGCGTGAGGCCGATCGATCATCTGCGCGACCTGACGATGCGCGGCGCGCGCGAGCGCTATCCCGCGGGCGTGCCCGCGAAGGTGCGCGCGCAGATCGAGCACGAGCTGGCGCTGATTGAGGACTTGCGATACGAGAAGTATTTTCTGACGGTGCACGACCTGGTGCGGTTTGCGCGGTCGCGCACGCCGCCGATTCTTTGTCAGGGGCGGGGCGCGGCGGCGAACTCGGCGGTGTGTTTCTGTCTGGGCATCACGGCGGTGGACCCGGACCGGATCGACGTGCTGTTCGAGCGGTTTGTGAGCCGCGAGCGCAACGAGCCGCCGGACATTGACATCGACTTCGAGCACCAGCGGCGCGAGGAGGTGATCCAGTATCTGTACCGCACGTACGGGCGCGACCGTGCGGCGCTGACGGCGGAGGTGATCTCGTACCGGCGCCGGAGCGCGGTGCGTGATGTGGGCAAGGCGCTGGGCTTCTCGCTCGACACGGTGGACAAGCTGGCGAAGGACCTGGAGTGGTGGGACGACGCGGGGATCGACGCCGAGCGTGCCCGCGCGATGGGCCTGAACCCGGACGAACCGGCCGTGAAGTGGCTCGTGAGGCTCAGCGCGGAGATTCTGGGCTTTCCGAGGCATCGCTCGCAGCACGTGGGCGGCTTCATCATGACGCGCACGGCGCTGAGCGAGCTGGTGCCCGTCGAGAATGCCGCGATGGCGGACCGCACCGTCGTCGAGTGGGACAAGGACGACGTGGACGCGATGGGGATGCTGAAGGTGGATGTGCTGGGGCTGGGGATGCTCTCGTGTATCCGGCGTGCGCTCGAGCTGGTGAGCGAGAAGCTTGGGCGCGAGGTGGGCCTGGCGGATGTGCCGGCCGAGGACCGCGAGACGTACGCGATGATTCAGCGTGCGGACACAGTGGGCGTGTTCCAGATCGAGAGCCGTGCGCAGATGTCGATGCTGCCCAGGCTGAGGCCCGCGTGTTTTTATGATCTCGTGATCGAGGTGGCGATCGTGCGCCCGGGGCCGATCCAGGGCGACATGGTGCATCCGTATCTGCGGAGGCGCAACGGCGAGGAGCGCGTGAGCTATCCGCACCCGTCGGTCGAGCGAGTGCTGAGCAAGACGCTGGGCGTGCCACTGTTTCAGGAGCAATGCATGCTGCTGGCGATCCATGCCGCGGGGTTTACGCCGGGCGAGGCCGATCAGCTCCGGCGCGCGATGGCGGCGTGGAAGCGCAAGGGCGATGCGATTTATCGCTTCGGGCAGAAGATCATTGACGGGATGATCTCGCGCGGGATCGACGCGGGCTTTGCGCGTCAGTGCTTTGAGCAGATCAAGGGCTTCAGCGAGTACGGCTTTCCCGAGAGCCATGCCGCGTCGTTCGCGCTGCTGGTCTACGCCTCGTGCTGGCTCAAGCGCCATCATCCGGCCGAGTTCACCTGCGCGCTGCTCAACAGCCAGCCGATGGGCTTCTATGGCCCGGCGCAGCTGATCCGCGACGTGACGAACCACGGCGTGCGCGTGCTGCCGGTCGATGTGCATCACAGCCGATGGGACTGCACGATCGAGCGCGGCGCGCTGAGGCTGGGGCTGCGGATGGTCTCGGGCCTGGGCGAAGAGGACGGGCTGCGGATCGAGCGGGCGGTGCGCTCGCGCGGAACGTTCGCGAGCGTTGCGAATCTCTGGCGCGCGAGCGGGGCCTCCGCGCGCGCGGTGCGAAGGCTCGCGGCGGCGGATGCGTTCGGGTCGATGGGGCTGGATCGGCGCCGGGCGACGTGGGAGGCGCGCGCGCTGCGCGATGAAGAGCTGCCCTTGTTTGACTCGTGCGAAGAGCTGGCCGACAAAGAACTGGCCGACGACTCGCCCTTGCCCGACGCCGAGCCCGTGCGCGAGGTGAGGCTCGACTATGAAGCGACGGGGCTCTCGCTGAAGGCGCATCCTGTGTCGTTCGCGCGCGCGGGGCTGCGCAGGCTGGGCGCGATCACCTGCGCGGAGATGAACGACGAGCGGCGCACGCCCGAGGGCGCGTTTGTCACGATCGCGGGGCTGGTGCTCGTCAGGCAGAGGCCCGGCACGGCCGAGGGCGTCACGTTCATGACGCTCGAGGACGAGTCGGGCGCGGCCAACCTCGTCGTGTGGAAGCGCATCTATCTCCGCGATCGAAGGCACGCCAAGGCGTCGTTCGTCCTCGCCAGCGGACGCGTGCAGCGACAGAGCGGCGTCATGCATCTCATCGTGTCGCGGCTGAGGCGGATGACGCTGGACCCGTCGGCTGAGCATGGCTCGGCGCTGACCAGGCGCGTGCGGAACTTCCGATGAGCGCGACGGGGTGAACAAAGTTCTGTCACTGACACCGGCCTGTCAGTCGCGGGCTGCCGATCGGGTTCCGCTCGGTGTTTGCGCGTGCGGAAGGCCTCGAAAACCAGCCACCGGCGGATATGTTCAGTCATGCACCTGAACCTGCCCTTTGGCCCGGTGATGAGCTTCGACGTGCAGACCGGCTACGCGTGGGACCGCGCGGGCGAGCGCGACCGGGGCCTCGCGACGCCGGGCCTGGTCGTCACGCGCTGCATGGCCCGCGGCACGCGCGTGTGGGTCAGCCGCATGACCAACGGCGCCGTCTCGCGAAGGCTCAGCCCCGGCGACGCGCACGCGCTGCTCCGCGAGATCCGCACCGCGCAGTGCAGCGGCACGCGCGTCGTCACGTTCAACGGCACCGCGTTTGACTTTGCGATCCTTGGGCGCATCGCGCGAGACTTGGATCTGGCGTCGCTTGCCGCGAGGGAGTCGTACGACCTGATGTTCTCGGTGTGGAATGCGACGGGGCGGATGCACTCGCTCAAGGCGCTCGCGGACGCGAACCAGATCCATCCGCCGCTGGGCGCGGTCTCGGGCGATTGGCCTGTCGAGTCGCGCGAGGTGCCCGACATGTGGTCGCACGGACGCGACGATCTGGTCTCGGTGCATGCTGCGCGGCAGTGCATCCTGACCGAGGCGCTCGATCGTCTCCTTGAGCGCGACGGCGCGCTCTGGATCCCGACCTACGACTCGCCCAAGGGACGCGTCCGCATCGAGATGAGCCGCGCGAGGCCCATCGGCGTCGAGCTGCGCGAGCGCCTGGGGAGTTTCGGAACCACCGCGAGGGAAGCGGCGCACTGGCTGCACGAGATTGAGGCGCGTGCGGCGCGCTGGCTGCCGCGGACGCAGTGGCTGCTGCCGTACATGCTGCCGATCGGCACGTACAAGGCCGCGGCGGATCTGGAGGTTGAGCGGTGGTCGGGCCCGCGGGATCGGCTCCGTCCCAAGGGCCCGCCCCACTCTTCACGCCCGCCCGGCGCTTCCAAGCCCCGGCGGAACAAGCGCAGACCGCCCGACCCGGAATGGCCCAACTCGGATCATCCCCGCCCGGAATCGCCCGGCCAGGGCTGAGCGCCGCGCGGGCGTGGTAGGATCGGGCGATGCAGTCGCTGCTGGCCATCCTGATGCTTGCAGAATCGACGGACGCGGGCGTGCGGGCGGGGCGTGCGGCGGTGCTGCTCATGGCGATCGGGCTCGGCACGGCCGTGGGCCTGGGCACGTGGCTCGCGATGTGGCTTCGCCGACGCGCTGAGCGCAACCGCAGGCGCGCCGAGACCGCACGCAGGCGATCGGGCGTGGACGCGTGGGCCGAGGCCGCACGACGCGCACACACGCCCGACGCGCGAGAACTGGAGCACGGAGAGCGATGAGCGAACGTCGACTTGCCTTGGTCACCGGCGGCGCCCGGCGCGTCGGACGCGCGATCGCCCTCGAGCTCGCCCGCGCGGGCTGCGATGTGCTCATCACCTACAACGCCAGCGAGAGCGAGGCACGGAGCGCGAGCGCGGAGATTGAGAGAGTCGGCGTGCGTGCCCGCGCCGAGGCGCTGGACCTGAATGATCTTGAGCGCGTGGAGCGGTTTTCTGAGCGCTTGGCGAAGGAGCTGCCGCGGGTGGACGTGCTGGTGCACAATGCGTCGATCTATTTTCCCACGCCTCTGGCGAGCCTGAGCCCGCGGAGCGCGGAGGACTTCATGCATGTGAACGCGCTGGCGCCTCTGGTGCTGTCGCGGGCACTCGCGCCGCGGCTTGCCGAGCGGGGGAGGGGCAGCATTGTCGCGATGGTGGACATGCACGCGCTGGGCCGGCCTCGGGTGGGGATGAGCGCGTACGCGATGAGCAAGGCGGCGCTCGTGGAGATGGTGCGGAGCCTCGCGCGCGAGCTTGCGCCTGCGGTGCGGGTCAACGGCGTCGCGCCGGGCGTCGTGGCCTGGCCCGAGAGCGGGTACGAGGCCGACCGCGCGATGCAGCAGCGGTACTTGCAGCGGGTGCCGATGGGTCGCGCGGGGACGCCCGAGGACGCGGCGGGCGCGGTGCGGTGGCTCGCGCTGGATGCGCCGTACGTCACGGGCGAGATTGTGCGTGTGGACGGCGGGCGCTGGCTCGCGTGACCGATCTCACTCGGCGGCGCGGTCCTGCAGCGCGGCTACGTCGGTGAGGCCCGCGCGCTTGGCGTATTCGAGCGCTTCGCGCGCGAGGGCCTTGTCGGCGGGCGCTTCGTCGGAGGCCTGGCGCAGAAGCGCCGCGGCATCGGAGGCGCGGTTCATCATCGCCAGACACTCGGCGCGGAGCGAGAGCACGGGCAGGTCGCGCGCGCGAGGTCCCTCGGCCGCTTCGAGCAGCGCGAGCGCCTCATCGGGCCGGTTCGAGCGCTTGAGCGCACGCGCCTCGATCACTCGGTACGCGACGTTCCCTGGCGAAAGCTCGCGCGCCTTGCGGGCATGCTGCAGCGCGATCGGCAGCGCGTTCTCGCGCAGCGCGATCTCCGCAAGAGCGGCAAAGCCCGTGTCCTTGTCGGGTGCGAGCGCAACGGCCTTGGTCAGGTTCAGCCGCGCGCCCGCCAGATCGCCCGCGCCGAGCTGCGCATGGCCCAGGTACAGCAGGTACGAGGGGTTGCCCGGCGCAAGCTCAACGGCTCTGGAAAACTCCCCCACCGCTTCGGCGCGATCGCCCACCACGTTGAGCAGCGTCGCCAGCGAGAACCGAAGCGCCGCGTCCTTGGGAGCAAGGCGCACCGCCTCGCGGTAGAACGGCAGCGCCGCCTCGGGCTGATTGCGCGTCACGAGCAGATCGGCAAGCGCGATGAACGCGTCGGGCCGTGAGGGATAGTCGCGCACCGCCTGACGCAGGATCGCCTCGGCCTGCTGGGGCTGGTCCTGACGTGCGGCGGTCTCCGCGGCCGCGATCACCGACGCGAGCGAGGAGGGGTCGGCCGGCTGCTGCGCGCCCTCGACGAGCTTCTGGCGCTGCAAGTGCGAGCTCAGCCCGGGCACGAGGATCGCCGCGACACCCGCGACCGCCAGCAGCCCGACGACCGACACGATCACCGGCCCGGGCGCCCGGCGCGTGCGAGGGTTGCTGGCGGGGGAAGGAGATTCGGGAGGCGTCGTCATGGGTGAAGCGCTCATGGGAGAAGAAAGGATCGGCGTTCGCGGCGGGAAAAGGTTGAGGATCGCTACGATCTGGGCATCATGACCGAGATTTCGCCCAGCAGCCATCTTTCGCCCGGCCAGTTGCCCGAGATGCCTAAAGCGTACAAGCCCGCCGAGCACGAGGGGCGGGTCTGGGACCGCTGGATCGCCGCGGGCGCATTCCGCGCCGACCCCGCCCGGGTCCTGACCGGCCAGGCGCAGCCGTACTGCATCGTCATCCCGCCGCCGAACGTGACGGCGCAGCTGCACCTTGGGCACGCGCTCAACAACACGATCCAGGACATTCTCACCCGCTGGCACCGGATGCGCGGCTTCGAGGCGCTCTGGATGCCCGGGACGGACCACGCCGGCATCGCGACCCAGGCGGTGGTCGAGAAGCGCGTGTCGAAAGAAGAAAAGAAGCGCCGGACCGACTTCACGCGCGAGGCTTTCATCGCCAAGATTCAGGCCTTCAAGGACGAGTACGAGGCGATCATCACCAACCAGCTCAAGAAGATGGGCTGCTCGTGCGACTGGGATCGCCAGCGCTTCACGATGGACGAAGTCTGCGCCCGCGCGGTGCGCGAGGCGTTCTTCAGGCTCTTCCGCGACGGACTGATTTACCGGGGTAAACGCCTCGTGAACTGGGACCCGGCGCTGCAGACCGCGGTTGCCGACGATGAGTGCCTTGACAAGGAGTTCGAGACGAGCTTCTGGTATCTGCGCTATCCGCTGACCGAGCCCGCGCGGCTACCCGACGGCACGGTCATCGACCACGTGACCGTCGCGACGACGCGCCCCGAGACGTACCTCGGCGATACGGCCGTGGCGCTGAACCCGGCCGACCCGCGCGCCGCGGCGCTCGTGGGCAAGCGCGTGAGGCTGCCGATCATTGGGCGCGAGATCCCGATCATCGCCGACAGCTACGTCGTCGTGCCCAAGGCGATGGCGCGCACTGAAGAGGAAGCCAACGACCCGAAGGCCGAGTTCGCGACGGGCTTCCTGAAGGTGACGCCCGCGCACGACGCGAACGACTGGGAGATTGGCCGTCGGCACAACCTGCCCGCGGTCAACATGATGTCGCCCGACGGGCGCGTGAGCGAGAAGCACGGGCTGGACGACGTGGGCGAGGCGAAGATGTTCCTGGGCCTCAAGATGGAGGACGCGCGCAAGGCCGTCGTCAAGGAGTTCGAAGCCCGCGGCCTGCTCGAAGCGACGAAGCCGTATCGCCAGACCAAGTCGATCAGCGACCGCA
>JANRKN010000146.1:0-35528 GCA_033763435.1 Planctomycetota bacterium | reverse complement strand
GGCTCCTCGGTCCTCGCGACCGTCGTCCGCGCCAACCCCCGCGAGGGCATCGACTTTTTCCCGCTGACGGTCGACTACCGCGAGAAGACCAGCGCCGCGGGCAAGTTCCCGGGCGGCTTCCGCAAGCGCGAAGGCCCGCCCAACGAGAAGGAAGTCCTCACGATGCGGATGATCGATCGCCCGATCCGTCCGCTGTTCCCCGATGGCTTCGTCGATGAAGTCCAGATCCAGGTCTTCGTCATGAGCCACGACGGCGAGAACGACACCGACGTGCTCGCGGGCACGGCGGCCGCGGCGGCGCTCGCGCTGTCCGACGTGCCCTTCGAGGGCCCGCTCGCGACGGTCCGCGTCGGTCGCATCCACACCGACAACGGGCCTCAGTACATTATCAATCCGACGGTCACGCAGCTGGACTACTCCGACCTGGACCTGGTCCTGTCGGGGCACAAGGACGGCGTGAACATGATCGAGGTCGGCGCGGCCGAGGTCGATGAGGCCGGCGTGCTGGGCGCGATCGAGTTCGGGCAGCAGACGATCCTGCAGATCTGCGGCATGATCGACGAGCTGACGGCGATGGCCGGCAAGCCCAAGCGCATGGGCGAGCTGATGCTCCCCGCGCCCGAGGTGACGGCCAAGATCGCGACGATCGAGCCGAAGATGGTCGAGGCTCGCAAGATCCCGGGCAAGCAGGCCCGCAGCGAGGCCGTCGACAAGCTCCGCACCGAAACGCTCGACAAGCTCTTCCCCGTCAAGACCGACGGGACCTACGGCGAGTACGACGCGAGCGCCAAGGCGCGCTCGCAGGCCAAGGACGCCTTCAAGCGCCTCGAAGAGAAGGTCACGCGCCGGCTGATCGTCGAGTCGGGCATCCGCGCCGACGGCCGCGGTCCGCTCGACATCCGCCAGATTATCGCGGGCGTGGGCGTCTTCAGCCGCACGCACGGCTCGGCGCTCTTCCAGCGCGGCGAGACCCAGAGCCTGATCTCCTGCACCCTGGGCACCGGCAAGGACGAGCAGATCGTCGACGGCCTGCTGCCTGAGTACAGCAAGAAGTTCATGCTCCACTACAACTTCCCGCCCTTCGCGACGGGCGAGGCCAAGCGCATCAGCGCCCCCGGCCGGCGCGAGATCGGGCACGGCGCCCTCGCCGAGCGCTCGCTCATGGGCATCCTCCCCAGCCCCGAAGAGTTCCCCTACACCATCCGCGTCGTCAGCGACATCACCGAGAGCAACGGCTCCTCGTCGATGGCCTCGGTCTGCGGCGGGTGCCTCGCGCTCATGGACGCGGGCGTGCCCATCAAGGCCACCTGCGCGGGCATCTCCATCGGCCGCTTCTCCGACGATGACAACAAGCGCGAGCTGTTCGTCACCGACATCATCGGCGAAGAAGACTTCTTCGGCGACATGGACTTCAAGGTCTCCGGCACCCGCGAGGGCATCACCGGGATCCAGCTCGACCTCAAGATCCGCGGCCTGAACATCTCCCAGATTCAGAAGGTCTTCCATCAGGCCCGCGATGCCCGCATCAAGATCATCGAGACGATGGAGCAGACCATCGCCAAGCCCCGGGCCGAGATTAGCCCGCTGGCGCCGCGACTGATCACCATCAACATCGACCCCGAGAAGATCGGCAAGCTGATCGGACCGGGCGGCAAGATGATCCGCGGTCTGCAGGACAAGTACGGCGTCACCATCGACGTCGAGGACGATGGCACCGTCATGCTCGCCGGCCCCAACGCCGAGTCGATCAATGACTGCCGCACCGAGATCGAAGCGCTCTGCGAAGAGATCAAGGTCGGTGCCGTCTACACGGGCAAGGTCGTCAGCATGAAGGACTTCGGCGCCTTCATCGAACTGGCGCCGGGCACCGACGGCATGTGCCATATCTCCGAGCTGGCCGAGGGCTACGTCAAGAGCGTCACCGACGTCGTCAAGGTCGGCGATGTCGTGAAGGTCAAGGTCATCAACGTCGATGATCAGGGCCGAATCAAGCTCAGCCGCAAGGCCCTCATCATCGAAGAGAAGATCAAGAACGGCGAGCCGCTGCTCCCCGAGCCGGTCGGCGCGGGCCATGGCGGGCGCGAGCATCGTGGCGACCGTGGGGGTGACCGTGGGGGCGATCGTGGCGGCCATCGCGGCGGCGACCGCGGCGGGCACCGCGGTGACCGTGGCGGGCATCGTGGCGATCGCGGGGGTGATCGTGGCGGCGACCGGGGCGGCGACCGGGGCCATCACCGCGGTGGTGACCACGGCGGACACCACGGTGGCGGCGGCGGCGAAGGCGGCGGCGGTGGTGGTGGCGGTGGGGGCGGTGGGGGCGATCAGCCCTCCGGCAACGCCTAAGTCCCATCCTGTCGAACCCCAAGGGCACGCCTGACCGCGGGCCCGACAATCGCAAGTACAACCCGCGGGGTCGGTCCGGTTCGAGTGCTCCAGCGCTCGCTCCGGGCCGGCCCCGCGGTGCTTTCCCAGGTCCCCTGTTCAGTGGGGTGCGATCGGCGGGTGGACGCTCTCGCGCTGGCACGCATGGGCGAAACTGTCCACAATCCGAACCGTTGCCGTGCGCAGGTTCCGCGCGTCGCTTGACGCGCGGGCGGACTCTGGTAGTCTGGGCGATCCTCCGGACTGCGGTTCTGGGCCGCGAGGACGTCACGGGGGAGTGGCAGGTGGGGAAGAGTGCGGGTGAGGTGGGGCGGGTTGGGTTGGTCTTTCGCAGGGGTGGACGGGTCGGTATGCTGTGATTCTCGTTGGAAGGGGTCGCCGCATGAGTGAGCAGCCGAGCGCACAGTTGACGGGCATCGAGGGCGAGGTGAAGTGGTTCGACTCCCGCAAGGGGTTCGGCTTCATCGTGGGCCCCGAGGGTCAGGACATCTTCGTGCACTACACGGTCATCCAGGGCGACGGGTTCCGCGTGCTCAAGGACGGCTCGAAGGTGATCTACGACGCGAGCAGGTCCGACAAGGGCTGGAAGGCGACGCGCGTGGTGCGGGGCCCGGAGAGCGTGGACGTGACGGTGGTGCCGCGCCGCGGCTACACGCGGACGCCTAGGCGCTGATCTTCGCGGAACGGTGACGCCCGGGTCGCCCTGGAGTTTGGCGCCCGCCAACGATCGGCCGTGAGCGTGTTTTCTGCAAGCGAACTTTGGCTCGTGACGCCGGAGCCCGGCGCGTGGCGCTCGTCCTTTGCGGGCGGCTTTGTTGCGGGTGCGGCGCTGTTCGGCGCGGTCGTCGGCGTTGTGGCGTGGGTGATTGCGCGTCGCGTTCTGCGGGCGCGCGAGGATGCCGCGAGGCGTGCCGAGGGGCGCGCGCGGTCGGCCGAGCGCATGGCCGAGATCGGCGCGATGACCAGCGGCCTCGCGCACGAGATCAAGAACCCGCTCAGCACGATCAACCTCAACGCCCAGCTCCTGGGCGAGGCGATCGAAGAGCTGCCCGTCGCGCCCGACGACAAGGGGCGCCTCACGCGCCGCGTGGGCTCGCTCCGCCGCGAGACCGAGCGGCTGCAGGGCATTCTGATGGACTTTCTGTCCTACGCGGGCGAGCTGAGGCTCGACGTACGCGAGGCGGACCTGAACACGGTGGTTGACGAGCTGGTGGACTTCTTTCTGCCTCAGGCCGAGAAGCAGCGCGTGAGGCTGCGGGCGGATCTGTCGCCCGAAGTCAAGCCCGGCGCGGTGCGGGTGGATGTGCCACAGGTCAAGCAGGCGGTGCTGAACCTGATGCTCAACGCGGTGCAGGCGATGTCGGGCGCGGCGCCGGAGTCTCCGCGCGAGCTGATCCTGCGGACCGCGGCGGCACGCTCGCGCGACGGGCGCGACGAGGTCGAGCTGCACGTGATCGACACGGGCCCGGGGATCGACGCCGGGACGCGTGAGCGCCTGTTCAAGCCCTATTTCACCACCAAGGCCGGCGGGACCGGGCTGGGGCTGGCGACGACGCGGCGGATCATCGAGGCCCACGGCGGTCGGATCGAACTGCACTCGGACGTTGGGCGGGGGACGGACTTTGTGATCGTGCTGCCGGCCGGTGTGAGGGCCTGATCTTCGCGCAAACGGGGCTACCTCAGGTGGACGCACCCCCGCCCGCGGGCCGATACGCTCTTTCATGACCACCGCGGCGACCCCCATGCGCGAGCAACCCCCCGAGCACACGCTCTCCAAGATCGTCGCGACGATCGGCCCCGCGTCGGACTCGCCCGAGATGGTGCGCCGGCTGATCGAGGCGGGCGTCGGGGTCTTTCGCTTCAACTTCTCGCACGGTGACTTTGCCGGTCACGAGAAGCGCCTGGACGTGGTCCGTCAGGTCTCGGCCGAGATGAACCGCCCCGTCGCGTGCCTGGGCGACCTGCAGGGCCCCAAGATCCGCGTGGGCAAGGTCGCGCCCGTCGGCGAGAGCAAGGGCGTCGTGCTTGAGCCGGGCGACACCGTGATCATCCAGCGCGACCTTGCGCTCTCGGTCGTCGAGCCCGGCGAGGGCGGCACAAAGACTGTGCGATTCCCCACGACCTACCCGCAGATGATCGGCGAAGTGCAGCCCGGCCAGCGCGTGCTGATCAACGATGGCGCGATCCGCATGCTCGCGACCGAGGCGGACGTAAAGCGCGGCGAACTGCGCTGCGTCGTCAAGGTCGGCGGGCTGGTCACGAGCAGCAAGGGCATCAACCTGCCCGAGAGCGAGCTCTCCGCGCCCGCGATCACCGACCGCGACTGGGAGTGCGTCGCGTGGGCGGTCGAGAACGCGATGGACTTCCTGGCGCTCTCGTTCGTCCGCGAAGCATCCGAGGTCATGCAGCTCAAGGAGCGCCTGGCGGGGATGTGCCCGGCGGACCGCGCGTCGGATCTTCGGCACGAGACGGCAACGCTGCCGGTGATCGCGAAAATCGAGACGCCCAAGGCGGTCAAGAACATCCAGTCGATCGTCGAGGCTTCCGACGGCATCATGGTCGCGCGCGGGGACCTGGGCGTGGAGATGGACATCGCGCGCGTGCCCGTTGAGCAGAAGCGGATCATCGCGGCGTGCCACGAGTGGGGGAAGCCCTGCATCGTCGCGACGCAGATGCTCGAGAGCATGATCGAGAGCCCAATACCGACGCGCGCGGAGGCGTCGGACGTGGCGAACGCGATTTTCGACGGCGCGGACGCCGTGATGCTCAGCGCCGAGACCGCGACGGGCAAGTTCCCACTCGTGGTCGTCGACACGATGAGGCGGATTATCGCCGCGGCCGAGGCGCGCAACGCCGAACTGCCCGCGATGGAGTCCGCGCCCAACAAGCTGATCGAGACGCGCTACGGGACCGCGGCGCTCGCGCACGGAGCCTGGCACATCGCGCGCGACACGGGCGCGCGGCTGATCGCCTGCTGGAGCGAGCAGGGCGGGACGGCGCGCTATCTCTCGCAGAACAACTTCCGTGTGCCGATCCTGGCGTATTCGTCGTCGCTGCGCGCGTGCCGACGGATGAACCTGCTTGCGGGCGTGTTCCCGATCCACATGCCCGCGCCCGACAGCGAGACGCCGCTGGCGGACTGGAACAAGGCCGTGGACGACTTCGTGCTTCACCGGGGCCTGTGCAAGCCGGGCGATGTGATCGTGCTGCTGGCCGGTCGCCCGCTGGGGCAGGCCAAGAGCACGAACACGATCGCGCTGCACCGGGTGGGCGAGCCGACGGCCGGCTTCCGCGGGCACGGGGCCTGAGCGCCGCAGGTATACTGGCCTTTGTGCACGAACTGAACACGCCGCCGGTCTCGCTCTCGATCTCTCGCGCGGTGTCGGCGCTGGGCGCCGGGCCTTTGGAAGAGTCTGCGCTCGTGCGGCACGTGGCGCCCCTGTTCTCGCGGGTGCTCGCGCGCGAGGAGATCTATCTCGCGAACCACAGCCTGGGCCGGCCTCTGGACCAGACGCGCGACGACGTGCTCGAGGCGCTGGACCTCTGGTACTCGGACATGGACCGTGCGTGGGAGGCGTGGCTCGGCGAACAGTCGCACATGCGGGCGCGGCTGGCGCTGCTGCTGGGGCTCTCACGCGCAGACGCGGTTGTGCCGAAGACCAGCGCGGGCCAGGGCCTGCGTGCGGTGCTGAACGCGCTGCCCGCGCCGTGCCCGACGGTCGTTGCCACCCGCGGCGAGTTCGACTCGATCGATTTCATCCTGAAGACCTACCAGCTCCGGGGCCGGGCCGAGGTGAACTTCGTCGAGCCCCGCGCGGGCGACAGCTTTGACCCCGCAGACGTGCTCGCGCAGATCAGCGCCGACACTGACCTCGTCGTCGTCAGCAGCGTGTTCTACGCGAGCGGGCGCGTGATGGAGGGGCTCGCGGAGATCATCGCCGAGGCACACCGCCACGGCGCGGTTGTGCTGCTCGACACGTACCACGCGCTGGGCGTCATGCCCGTCGCGATGGAGGCCCTCGGCGCCGACTTTGCGATCGGCGGCAGCTACAAGTATCTCCGCGGCGGCACGGGCGCCTGCTTCCTCGCGGTCCACCCGCGCCACCTCGATCCGTCGGGCGTCGCGCGCTCGGGCCTGCGCACGCTCGACACGGGCTGGTTCGCCAAGCGCGACACGTTCAGGTATCAGCGGCCCGACACGCCCGAGCTCTCCGCGGGGGGCGACGCGTGGCTTGAATCCACGCCGCCTGTGCTGATCCCGTATCAGTGCCGGGCGGGCCTGCAAATGACGCTTGCGCTCGGCGTCGAACGGCTCCGGGCGTACACACTCGGTCAGCTCGCGTTCTTCGGCGCGGCGCTGCGCGACGCGGGCGTCCCGTTCGTCGGCGGTGACGAGCGCCACGGCGCGTTCCTGCGCGTCCCCACGCGCGATACCGGCGCGTTCGTCGCACGGCTCAAGCACCGCGGCCTGAATGCCGACGCGCGCCTCGGGCAGGTGCGATTCTGCCCGGACATCCTCACGACGCGCGGCGAACTCACGCGTGCGGCCTCGATCATCGCTCAGGTGAGTCGAGATCTGAGATAAGGAAACGGACCCGCTCAGCGCCGGGAGGCTGACGCCCGCTCGAGCTCGATGATCCGCCGGTACCCCGCGCGGAAGAATTCGGTGTACGCGATCTCGGCCCGGGCCATGAAGCCCGGGTCGCGCCAAGAGTCACGTACGACCTGATAGTTTTCAGGAGTGAACTCAAACGTGCGGGGCGCGTCGGCGAGCTTCTTGAGCTCCGTGCGGATGGGCTCGGCGATGCTCGCATCGGCCGCGAGCTGGGCCAGGCCCGGGTACGTCCGCGCCTGCGGGCGTTCGCGCAGCAGCGTCTGCGTTTCCTTCGCGAGCGACTTCACGAGCGGATGGATCGTCGGGTTTTCGATGGTGGTCGAGGGCCAGCGGTAGAAGAGGGTTTCCATCTCCGCGAGGGCCTCGGCGGGGAAGTTGGCCGCGCGGCGCGCGCGGTTGAGCGCGGCCCACGCGGCGCGCTGGTCGTCGATGATGTCGATCGCAAAGCAGCCCATCATGGGGCCGATCGCCGAGCGCCAACCCTTGCCCTTGACCTTGGCCGCGAGCTCCCACGGCTGGACCTGATCGATGAGCCGGTCCCAGTGCTTCTCGTACATCATGCGCCGGGCGGGCATGCGCCGAAGTTCGTAGAGCTTGGGCCCGAGCTCGATGCCGTCGGCGGTCTTCGCGGGCGTGCCGCGATTCGGATCGCGCGTCGAGCGGAACTGCCAGAGCGCCTGCGCTTCTTCGGTGAGGCAGAACTCCACGAAGCGCTTGGCGAGGTCCGGGCTCGGCCCGCCCCGGAGGATGCTCGCGGGGTCGGCGTCGATGTACGTTGAGCCCTTGGGGTCGACGTAGCCGACGCGCGAGTCCTTGGGATCTTCGCCCGCCCGGACGATCGACTGCGCCTGGCCTCGCCCGTAGAAGTCAATCGCGAGCCCGGCCGCGGCCTCGGCCTGCGAGACATCGATCGGGGGCTTGGTCGCCGAGTTCGTGAAGTACCGCGTGTTCGCGGCCATTTCCCGCAGGATTCGCCAGCCCCGGTCCCAGTCGTAGAAGTTCAGGATCGCTTCGAACGTCGTCGTCACCGAGCCCGACTGGCGCGGGTCCGCGAGCGCGATCCACCCCTGCAGGCGCGGGTCGCACAGGTCGGCGAACTCCTTGGGCTCGGGCAGCGCGAGCTCGCGGAAAACGTCGCGGTTGTAGACGATCCCGAAGCCCGAGAGCGCGGTGCCGATCCAGAACTGCTCGGGGTCATAGAGGAACCCCGAGCCGAGGGTGTTCTCGCCGAACCACTCCTGGAGCTGTTCGGCCGTGAAGCCCGCGGGCACGGACATGGGCACGGTGACTTTCTTCGCGCCCTGGGGCGTGGAGAGTTCGACGGTGACGCCCTGCTTGAGGCGCCCGTGGTCGAAGGTTCCGCCGCCGAACATCAGGTCGAGGCCCACGGTGCCGGCGGGCGCGGCGCCGTCGGGCGCGATGAGCCCGTTGCGGATCGCGGCGGTGTACTGGGCGCTGAGCTGCTTAAGGATCTCGCTGGTGCCGCCGGGGGTGCGCCAGTCGACGCGCACGGCGCTGCCGTGGACGCGCTTGTGCCAGGCGCTGAAGGCGCGACCGAACTCCTCGCGGATCTGCGGGACGTGGGGCGTGACGATGATGAGCGTGCGAGCGGCGGCCTGATCTTCGGCCGCACGCTCGGGCGCGGGCCTGAGCAGGAAGGGCACGCCCAGGATCATGACGAACGCCGCGATGAGGAGAAAGCGTGAGAGCATGATGAGTGGGGGTGTTTCGGGTCTGAGTGACGGGGGATGTGTGCGGGGTGCGTGCGGCCCGGGCCGGAGTTCACCGAGGTTGAGTTTCCCGAGGCGGAGTGTAGAGACGCCGCCCTACCCCGGCGGCTTGGAACGGGCCCGGGCGGTCGATATCCTGTGCCCGTCCGGAAGCTCCGGCATTGGCCTTTGACGCAACCGTCCGGGTGGTCGTGGAGGTTCGGTCAGCGATGTCGAACATGCATGCAAGGCCCGTCGCCATCATCACCGGGGCGGGCTCGGGGATCGGGCGGGAGATCGCGATCCAGCTCGCCGGGCGCGGCTACGCGCTGACCGTCGTGGGTCGGACGCTGGCCAAGCTTCAGGAGACCGCCCTGCTGACGGGCCTGCCGATCGCGGAGGTGTTCTGCCTCGTCGCGGACGTGGGCGATCAGGCGCAGGCGGTGGGGATCGTCGACGCGACGGTGCAGCGGTTCGGGCGCTTGGACGTGCTGATCAACAACGCGGGGTATGCCCCGCCCGCGCCGATCGAGGGCAAGACGCCCGAGAAGATCCGCGCGATCTTCGACATCAATGCCGTGGGACCCGCGACGATGATCGCGCGGGCCTGGCCCATCTTCAAAGCGCAGGCGCCTCGTGCGGGCGCCCGGCACGTGGTCGTCAACGTCTCTTCGTACGCGACAGTCGACCCGTTCCCGACGCTCTTTGCCTATGCCGCGGCCAAGGCTGGCGTAAACCTCATGGCCCGCAGCGTGGCCAACGAGGGCCGGTTGTACAAGACCTTCGGCTTTGCCGTCGCGCCCGGCGCGGTCGAGACCGACATGCTCCGCGCGATCGTCGACCGCGACACGCTCCCCGAGCGCATGACCCTCAAGCCCGCCGACGTCGCGCGAGTGATCGTCGAGTGCGTCTCCGGCACGCGCGACGCCCAGAACGGTCAGGTCATCTATCTGCCCAGCCCCGTGAGCTGAACCGCGCGTTATCGCGGCGTGCGGATCGTCCCGTTGCCCGGCGGGGGCGGCGGGAGGTTCAGCCGGTTGGGCGGCTCGGGCGCGGGCTTGGGCTTGTTTGCCGCGCCCCCAGCCCCTCCGGCGCCCGCGGAACCCTGCTCGGTCGGCAGTGCCTGGGCGATCCAGGCGTTCAGCCCGTCGCCCAGCATGTACACGTTGTCGTACCCGATCTCGAGCATGCGCTTGGTCATGCCCCGAGCGGCCGGGCTCGAGGGATCGTTGCCGTAGACGATGATGTTGCGGACATCGCGCAGGTCGGTGCGCAGCCTCGCGTCCTTGGGCATCTCCGAGATCATGATGTGCCGGGCGCCGGCGATGTGACCGGCCTCGAACTCGCCCCGCGAGCGCGGGTCGATGAACACCGCGAGCCTGGGATTGGCGCCGGGCTTGGTTGCATCTTGGTGGAGCAGCCGGGCCTCGTCGATCGAGACAAAGACGATGTCATCGTCGCTGATGCCGCAGCCCGTGAGCGGGGCGATGCCCACCAGCGCGAGCGCCACGAGCACGAGCGCACGGGCCCGGGAGGCGAGGAACGAGCCCAGCGAGCGAGAGAGAACGGACTGCGGACCGCGGCGGAGGGGTTGTACCATTGTTCATGAGCATACTCGCATCGGTTCCGGGCCGGAGCGGTCGTGGGGCGTGGTGGTGTGTCGCGTTCCTGAGTGTGGCGCTGCCCGCGTGCGAGGCCCAGCCTGCCGCGAGCCCCGAATCGCGCCGGGCCCCCGCGTCGGAGGTTGAGGCCAGGGCCGAAGCCAACGTCGAACCCAACAAAGTGCGTGCGGAGCTGGTCCTGAGCGACGCGCCCCAGCCGGGCCAAGTGATCTGGCTGGGCGTGCGTTTCCAGATTCAGGACGAGTGGCACATCTACGCCGACGCGCTGAATGACACGGGCGTCCCGCCGAAGGTGGAGTGGACGCTGCCCGAGGGCTGGACCGTGGGCGCGTGGGTCTGGCCGGGCGCGAGGCGCTACACGCAGCCGGGGGAGATTCTCGATCACGTGTACGAGCGCGAGGTCACGCTGCTGGCGCCCCTGAGCGTGCCCGCAGGTGCCAAGCCCGGCAGCGAAGCGATGCTCCGTGCGAAGCTGGATTGGCTGGTGTGCAAGGACATCTGCATCCCTGAGGAGCAGGTTGCGAGCAAGCCCGTGCGGATCGGGACCGAGCCGAGCGATGCCGAGCGGCGGGCGGTTCAGCGGGCGCTGGACGCCTTGCCGCGCCCGACGCGGCTGGATGCCGCGGGCGTCGGACCCGTGGTTGAGGGCGAGTCGAAGGTGGAGATGGTGTGGACCAAGCCCCAAACGGTGGTGATCGAGGTGGGGGGGCCTGTGGAGAAGCTCGAGTTTGTGCCCGACCGTCCGCCCGCAGAGGGCGGTGTGGAGTTTGAGAACCTGTTTGAACGCGGAATCTCCCCCCGCGGCCGGCTCGAACTGAAAGTGAAGTCGGAAGCTCCGATCAAAGGCACCTTGGGGATTTTTCGCAAAGGTTCACCCCGGCCGGAGTATCGTTCGGTGTCGCTGGCGGCGCGGGAATCGGTGGAGGACAAAGATTCGAAGCCCGCGTCCAAGCCTTGATGGTCGAGAGTCTTACCATTCGCCCGGCGGGGCGGATGGGCCGGTGTTGAACCTCGGGTGGAGGCGGGGCGTCTGAAAGAGGAGCTCCGACGCAGTGCCGCCGGGGTGTTGGCGTTGGGCCCTGGGGGGAGGGGGGGGGACGGTGGGGGCCGGTGGGGCGGCAGACTGTGCGGAGCGGGTGGGTTTGGTCGATGGCAATTCGCGTGCGTGGGTTGGTCGGTGCCCGGGCGTGTGCTCGGGAGGGCAGACCAAAGCGCAGCACGCCTTTGGACGGAGTCTTCAGCATGGAACTCAAGGCGAAACGGTTGCTCGGTCTTCTGGCGGCGGGTGCGTTCGCGCTCTCGATAGCGACCGGCACGGCCTCGGCTCAGGGCCAGCCCGTGACGACCGCCCCGACGAAGGAAGCCCAGCCCGAGAAGAAGGCCGAGCCGAAGGACAAGACTGAGAAGAAGGCTGAGAAGGCCGAGAAGAAGGAAGAAAAGAAGGACGCCAAGGACGCTCCGAAGGTTGAGCCCGGCGTCGCCGCTCCCGACTTCACGCTCAAGGACACCGCTGGCAACGAGGTCACGCTCAGCAGCCTGACCGGCCAGGGCAAGATCGTCGTCCTCGAGTGGTTCAACCCGGGCTGCCCCTTCGTGGTCAAGCACCACGAGCTGAACAAGACCTTCGCCGAGCTGAACAAGAAGTACGCCGACAAGGGCGTCGTGTTCCTCGCGATCAACTCGGGCGCCAAGGGCAAGCAGGGCTTCGGCCAGGAGCTGAACGCCTCCAAGAAGAAGGACTGGGGCATCGAGTACCCCGTCCTCCTCGATGAGACGGGCAAGGTCGGCAAGCTCTACAACGCCAAGCGGACCCCCGAGATGTTCGTCATCGGCAAGGACGGCAAGGTCGCGTACATGGGCGCGATCGACGACAACGACGACAGCAAGACCCCGGGCAAGGTCAACTACGTTGCCAAGGCCCTCGACGAGATCCTCGCCGGCAAGGAAGTCACCACCAAGCAGACCCGTCCCTACGGCTGCTCGGTCAAGTATTGATCCTCGCGCTTCCGCACCCCCCGCACGCGCCGGCGCCCTCGCGCGCCCGGGGCGGATCGGGCGGGCGACGGAGCGTGTGATCGGCCTCTGACGCGGGCCCGGGAGCTCACCCTCCCGGGCCTGCTCGTTTTTGTTCCTGGGTAGTTTTTGTTCTTGGGTATCATGGCCCCGGCGGCTCGCCGATCCGTTCGGAGGCGCGGCGGGCGCGTTCGCAGGAGGTTGTCCCATGCCCGCGGTGTATCCCTTCCGTGCAGTGCAGTACCAAGGCGGCGTCGGCGATGTGAGCGCGGTGATCGCGCCGCCGTACGACGTGCTCGACCGTGCGGGCAAGGAGAAGCTGCTTGCGCGCGACGCGCGGAACATCGTTGCCGTCGACCTGCCTCACACGCCTGCGAAGGAGCTGGGGCCACCTGAGGCGTACGACAACGCCGCGAAGCTGTATCGCTCGTGGCTCACGGGCGGGACGCTGAGCCGTCGGCCCAACCCCGCGATCTTCGCCTATCGCCAGACGTTCGGGTTTGAGGGCAAGCAGTTCGAGCGCTGCGGCATGGCGTGCACGATCGACGTGGTGCCCTTCGGTCCGCGCGCGGGCGGCGGCGTGCTGCCCCACGAGGAGACGTTCTCCGGGCCCAAGGAAGATCGTTTCGCGCTGATGAAAGCGACGCGCACGCAGCTCTCGCCGATCTTCGGGCTCCATGCCGACGATGCGGGCCGGGCGACGCGCCTGGTGCGTGAGATCATGGCGCGCTCGGCGCCGCACTGCACCGCGACCACGGGCGAGGGTGTGAAGCACGAGGTCTGGACCGTCGAGGACCCCGCCGCGATCAAGGCGTATCAGGACGCGCTCGCGGGCGAGGACATCTTCATTGCCGACGGGCACCACCGCTACACGACGGGGATCAACTACTTGCGCCACCTCGAGGGCGCGCAGCCGGTCGGGCCCGACCATCCGGCCCGGCGGAGCATGATCGTGCTGGTGAGCATGTCCGACGCGGGGCTGGTGATCGGGCCGACGCACCGGGTGCTGGGCGGGATGAAGGACTACTCGATCGAGAAGTTCCTGGCGGCGGCGGCGTCGCGCATCCGCGCCGAGCCGGTCGCGGGCGACTTGGGCGCGGTCCATGCCGCGATGCACGCGCGGAGCGACCTGGGCGAGGAACGCTTCGGGCTGTGGGACTTTGCGACGCGGCGCGGCTTTGTCGCGGTGCCGGCCAAGGCCGACGATCTCGCGGGCCGATTCGCCGACAAGCCCAAGGCCTGGCGGACGCTTTCGGTTGCGTTCTGCCAGTACGTGATCGTGGAAGAGCTCTGCCAGCCCAAGATGAACGGCGGGCAGCCCGTGAAGTGGGCGTTCCCGCACTCGGTCGAAGAGGTGGCGCAGATCGGCGCGGGCCAGGAGACGGGCGCGGGCGGGGGGAGCGGGTTTGCGCAGCTGGCGGTGCTGGTCCGTCCCACGCCGCTGGACGCGGTGCGGGCGGTCAGCAAGGCCAACCAGCTCATGCCCCAGAAGAGCACGTTCTTCTATCCCAAGCTCGCGACGGGTCTGTTTGTGAACCCGCTGGAGTAACCGCGGCGCTGGGGCGGGCGGGGCCGCGAGCTCGGGTATGCTGGGCAGATGCCCGTTGGGCCCGCCGACATTTCCAAGGCGCAGTTGCTGGGCGAGGTGGTGCTCGAGGACCATCCCTGCAAGGCCTGCGGATACAACCTGCGCGGGCTGAAGACCGGGTCGTCGTGCCCTGAGTGCGGCGCGGCATGGTCGGGCACGCGACGGGGCGCGTTTGCCAAGGACGATCGCATCATCGATGCGCCGACGCCTTATCTGCGCCGGCTGCACGCGTCGGCGTGGGGCCTGTGCGCGACGGGCGGGCTGTTCGCGGCGTCGGGGATCCTCGCGTGGATCGCGGCGCAGGGGTGGATCAGGTCGAGCATTCTCGCCGTGGCGCTGGCTGTTTTCTCGGCCGTGGGATGGGCCGTAGCGGTGTACGTCGCGACCGCGCCCAGGCATTCGGCGCTGTACCCGCTGGTGCGGACGACGCGGGAGCTGGCTCGGGTGAGGCTGTGGGCGCGGGCGAGCCAGTGGTGCTGGGCGGTGTGGGCGCTGCTCGCGTGGGTGACGGCCGAACTCGCCGAGCGCGCCGCTGCCGCGTGGGCCGCGGCGAATCCGGGCGTCATCGGCGCCGCGCCCATGCATCCGGGTATTGCCGCGATGTGGGCGCTCACGGGGCTGGTGCTTCTCGCGGCGTTCGCGGGGCTCTGGGCGCTGGGGCTGATCCTCGCGGACCTTTCGAGCTGGGCGCGCAATGACGACCTCGCCGACTGGCTTCGATGGTCGACGACGGGGCTGGTCTTCGGCGGCGCGCTGCTCGTGCTGTCGCTGGCGTTCAGCAGCTTCTGGCTCACGCGAGGGCTGCTTGCGATTCTGGCCTATTTCTCGGCTCTCTCGGTGCTCGTGGGCATCGCGATGTTCCCCGCGTGCCTCGTGCGGTTTGCGGGCACGGTCGGATGGGCGATCCGCAATCAGGAGCACTCGCGCGAGATCGACGCCCGGCGTGTCGCGCGCGGCAAGCTCGGACCCTCGGCGCCCCTTCCTCGCGCGTGTGACGAGTGCGGGTACGACCTTTCGGGCTTGCCGCTGGGCGCGGTGTGCCCAGAGTGCGGCCGGCGTGACCTTGCGTACGCGGGCGCGCCGATCTCGGGCATGGTGCACAGCCCGCCCAGGCCCACGGAGATCGTGCCCGTGGCCGAGCACGAGGGGCCCGAGGCGCGGATCGTGCAGCGGGTGGACGCGTTTGCCAAACCGGTAGGGCCGGTGGACGTACCCGCGCACGGCGTGATTACCAAGCCCCGCTCCAAGCACGAGAAGCCGGAGGAGACTCCGCCGCCCCCGATGACGCTGTGATTCAGGCCTCAGCGCGCGCCGGCGAGCGCGCGGTCGATCAGCGCGCGGTGTTTCGAGAGATCCAGCGCCGCGTTGATCGAGGCGGTGATGACGCCCGAGGCGTCGACGACGTAGGTCAATCGGCGGGTGAAGAGGCCGAAGAGCGCCGAGGCGCCGTACGCGCGGATCGCCTGGCCCTGCGTGTCGGCCAGCAGCGGGTAGGGCAGCGCATGCTTGGCGGCGAACTTCGCGTGACTCTCGACCGACTGGGGGCTGATGCCCGCGACGCTGAGCCCAGCGTCGGCGAGCTGGCTGTACACGTCGCGGAACATGCATGCTTCCTTGGTGCAGACGGGCGTGAAGTCCGCGGGGTAGAAGTACAGCACCAGACCTCGGCCCGCGCCTCCAGGCGCACCCCGACCGGTCCGCAGTTCGGCGAGGGATCGCAGGGCGCCCGTCTGATCGGGCAGGGAAAAGTCGGGCGCGGGTGTGCCGGGCGTGAGCATGAGCGAGCGTACGCGGGTATCGTCCGGGCATGACGACGATGGTCGCTGAGCGCCTGAGGCCCTTCGGGACGACGATCTTCACCGAGATGACGCTGCTCGCGCAGAAGCACGGCGCGGTGAATCTCGCGCAGGGGTTCCCTGACTTTGATGGACCTGAGTTCGTCAAGCAGGCGGGCGTCGAGGCGATCCGTGCTGGTCACAACCAGTACGCGCGGATGTTCGGGCTGCCTGCGCTGAATGCCGCGCTGGCCAGGCGCTGGCGCGAGCGCACGGGGCTGGAGGTCGATCCTGACGCGCAGATCACGGTGACCAGCGGGTGCACGGAAGCGATCGCCGCGGCGTTTCTTGGGCTTGTGAACCCGGGCGACCACGTGATCCTGATTGAGCCGTTCTATGACGCACACCGCGCGGGTGTGGCGCTCGCGGGCGCGACGCCGCGGATCGTGACGCTGAGGCCGCCTGCCCCTGGGCGCGAAGAGGAGGGTTTCTCGCTGGACCTCGACGAGCTCGCGCGGGCCTTCCGCGCCGAGCCAAGGCCCCGCGCGATCGTGGTGAACACGCCTCACAATCCGACCGGCAAGGTCTTTACGCGCGAGGAGTTTGAGACCATCGCGTCGTTGTGCGTCGAGCGCGACGTGCTGGCGATCACCGACGAGGTGTACGAGGACCTCACGTACGACGCCGCGCGGCCCCACGTGCACCTCGCGACGCTCCCCGGCATGGCCGAGCGGACCGTGACGCTCTCGAGCCTGGGCAAGGGCTTCTCGCTCACGGGCTGGAAGATCGGCTGGGCGATCGCGGCGCCCGCGCTGACCAAGGGCGTCCGGGCGGCGCATCAGTTCCTCACGTTCGCCACGGCGACGCCCCTGCAACTGGGCGCGATCGCGGCCTTTGAGCACGGCTCGCAGTATCTGCGTGCGTTGTGCGCGCAGTTCAAGGCCCAGCGCGACGAGTTGTCGGACGCGCTGCGCGGGCTGGGCCTTCGCGTGTTCGCGAGCCACGGCACGTACTTCGTGATGGCGGATTTCTCGCCCATCGCGGCGAAGCTGGGCGTGGAGGACGATCGGGCCTTCTGCCGCGTGCTGACCGAGCGTGCGGGCGTCACGGCGATCCCGCCCAGCGTGTTCTACGAGAACCCCGCGCACGGCCGACACCTTGTGCGCTTTGCGTATTGCAAGAAGCCCGAGACGATGCGCGAAGCGATCGCGCGGCTTGGGCGCCTGCCTCGCTGATTCTGTTCGGCGTTCAGCCCGCGGCGCGGGTGAGCAGCAGGTATGCCCAGTTTGCGCCGAGTGCCGCGACGATCGCGAGGGTGATCGCAGTCGCGGAGAGTTGAGGACGCTTTGCGCGCGTGAATACGACCCAGAGCGCGATCAGCATGGGCGTGAGCAGGGCGAGCGCGGCAACGAGCGGGTTGAGGCGCAGCGCTTCGGCGGGGTCGAGGCGCGTGAGGGCGAGGATCGCGCGTGTGCTGCCACAGGTTGGGCAGGGAAGGCCCGTCGCCCGGCGCAAGAGACAAGTCACGGGCAGAGGCTGGCCCGCGGGCGTGAGGATCACGATGAGGCCGACGGAGACGGACCAGAGCGCGAGCAGCGCGATCGGCCAGCGGTTGCGCGCGAGGAAGGTGGGTGCGGCGGAGCTCACGCGGGGCGGACCGGGGAGCCGGTCAGGGGGTGCTGCCGCCGCCCGCGGCGGCGCCAGCGGCCGCGGCGCCCACGCCGACCACGATCAGGACGACCCAGATGACGAGGACGAGCACGTTCAGCGCCACGGCGATGATGCCGAGGATCTTTCCGGCCTGCGTGAGGCCGCGGCCGGTGGGGTCCATCTCACCCGAGTCCATCGCGCGAAGGTCGCCGTTGCCCAGCACCCAGGCGACGATGCCGGAGATGACGCACAGCACGAGGCCCAGGATTCCGAGCACGAGGATGAGCACGCCGCGGTGGGGGCGCATCATGCCGGTCTGAGGAGAGGTGGGGGGGAACTGGCTCATGGGCGGCTCCTTGGGCTGAGTTCTTGGGGGTCGGCGAGACTGGGGCAAGCTACGAAGTTCCGTGGGGGCTGTCAACAGTCCACCCGCCGCTGTTCGGGGGACGGTTTAGACTCTGGCCGTAATGCTCGACGCGCGGGACATTCATCTTGGCTTCTCGGGCACGCCTGTGCTGCGGGGCGCGACGTTCGCCGCGAGGGTCGGGCGCGTGACGGCGCTCGTCGGGCCCAACGGCGCGGGCAAGAGCACGCTGCTTCGGATTGCGCTGGGCGTCCTCGCGCCCGACCGCGGGACCTTGACCATCGCGGGCGCGGACCCGGCGAAGCTGAGTGATCCTCAGCGCGCGGCCATGATCGCCTTCGTCCCCCAGCGCGCGAGCGTGGCGTTCGGGTTCACGGTGCGCGAGGTGGTGGGCTTTGCTGCGCCCGGGCGCGAGAAGTCTGCCGAGGTCGCCTCGGTGCTCGAGTGTCTGAGCCTGGACCAGCGCGAGGGCGAGCTCTTCGGCCATCTCAGCGCGGGGCAGCAGCAGCGGGCGACGCTGGCGCGCGCGATCGTGCAGGTGCGTGCGATGCCCGGCCCGACTCGGGTGCTGCTTGCCGACGAGCCGGTGAGCGCGATGGACCCCCGGCACGCGATCGACGCGATGGCGCTGCTCGGGCACACGGCCTCGCAGGGCGCGGCGGTGCTGGTCGTACTGCACGATCTCACCCTCGCCCGGCGCCTCTGCGACGACGCGGTGGTGCTCGGGCGCGAGGGCGTGGTCCGCGCGGCGGGCCCGGCGGCGGAGGTGCTGACGCCCGCAACGCTCGAACCGGTGTTCGGTGTGCGGTTTGAGGCCGCGACGACCGAATCGGGCGCTCAGGTGCTCACGCCGGTGCGGGGCGCCGATCGGATACCATGACGGGCGATGCAATGGCTCTTCCAGAACTCGCAGGTTGTGTTCCTGCTGCTGATCGTCGGCTTCAGCGTGCTGTCGTGGGTGATGCGCAAGCTGCAGGAGCAGTCGATCAAGCGTCGGCGCGAGCAGGCTGAGCAGGCCCGGCAGATGGAGATGCTGCGGACCGGGCGCGACCCTTCGACGGGCGAGGCGGTGCGTGCGCAGCCCGGCGTGGTGCCGCAGGCCTCGATGCCCGCCCAGCCGCAGGGTCGGCCAGTGGATGCTGAGACCTTGCGTCAGCGCCAGTTGCAGGAGCTTCGTCGGCGGGCTCGCGAGCGTTCGCGACAGCAGCCCGGCGGCGGGGGCGTGGTGCTGAGCCCGGTGCCGCAGGCCCCGCCGCGGGTTCCGAGCCGAGCGTCAGGCAGTCGGCCCCCGAGCGGAACGATGCAACCGACGCCCTTCCCTGCGGGGACATATCCGCCGCGGCAGGCGCCGAGCCGCGCGTCCGCGCCCAAGCCCGCGCAGCCGAAGGCAACGCCCGCGCGTCAGGCGCCCAAGCGCCCTGCGCAGCCGCAGCGGCAGTATCAGCCCGGCGACGGCGAGTCGACGACGACGTCGGTCTTCGGCGGGACGCCCGCGCCGCTCGCGCCCGCACTGGCCGCGAGGCCCAACTCCGATCTCCAGCTCGCGCGGATCATGAAGGGCAAGAGCGTGGGCCAGGCGGCCTTCGTGCTGACGGAGATCTTCGGCAGCCCAGTCTCACGCCGGGGCGACGACCGCGGTTTCAGCCCCGAGGGCATGCAGGTCCGCTGAGGCCGATCGGTTCAGCGCGAAGGAATCACGGGCGACGCGGGTGGCGGCGCGAACTCGCGCGGCTTCATGACCAGCTGTGTCCACGCCCGGCTCAGGCGCAGCAGGCCATAGCGGACTTCGCGCTGTTCGATCTCACCCACGATGCCGACGCCCGGCTGCACCGTCGCGATGCTGATGCGTCGGACGGTTGGGCCGCTGAGTTCGATGACGAGCGTGGTGCGGATGACGCGCCAACCCGCGGCATCGGAGCCGAGGTCTTCGACGGTGATGTCCGCCTTGCCGCGTTCGACGATTTCTTCGGGGCGGCGCGCTGAGCGCAGTGTCGCGACGGTGGAATCGGTGTGCGCCTTGGTCGGGTCGAGCGACGCGGGGAAATACACCAGCGGCGGGTCAAAGACGATCAGCCGGCCCTCGTCGTTGGTCAGGTCGATGAGCTTGGTGCGGTTCTGCGGGTCGCGCCAGAGAGTGAGCGACTGGACGACGGCGCCGGGGTCGTTGGGCGCGTCGACGGCGGTCCGGCGCATCTCGACCTTCCAGCGGCCTTCCTCGTCGGGCGCCGAGCTGGTCCGCACCAGGATCGCCTCGACCCGCGAGGAGTCGGGCGAGTTGGTGACGTCGTACGTCGCGGACTTGGGTCCGAAGAGATAGACCTCGGGGCCCGCAAGGGCCGGGCGCTGGGCCTGGGCCGAGCCGGGCGTCACGACCGCCTCGGGGCCGGCGGGGCTGGCGCAGCCCGAAAGTCCCGAGAGCGAGGCGGCCAGCAGGGCCAGAGGACCGAAAGAGCGGAAATCACGTCGGCGCATACGAGAGCGTAAACTCGCCCCGATGCAAAGGCGAACCGGGCAGCGTGGCGGGGTGATGTGGATGGGCGGCGCGGCGGCGTGGGCCCTCGCGGCGCTGGTGGGAGTGGGGGCGGGCTGCACCGACCTCAAGCCTGGCGCGACGAGCGTGCTGGATCTATTCAACACGGGGCCCAGCCCGCAGGAGGCTGCGGAGTGGGCCGTGGACAAGTACGACCCCGACAAGCGCTATCGCGGCACGCTGGTGCTGAGCAACGCGTACTTCGGGTCGGAGCCTTTGTATGTCGAGCTTTACGTGAAGAACGCCTCGGATCCGGACCCGGGCGTGCGCGCCGTCGCGATCCGGGCGCTGGGCAACCACGGCGGGCCCGAGCACGTGCCGTTGATCTTGAAGGGACTGAGCGAGACCGACCGCAACCTGAGGCTTGAGGCGACGCGCGCGCTTCAGCGGATCCACGAACCGACGGTCGTCGGGACGCTGATCGAGCGCTTGGACCAGGCGAACGAGTCCGACGCCGAGGTGCGGGCCGAAGCGGCGACCGCGCTTGGGCAGTACGCCGAGAACCGCGTTGTGGAGGCGCTGATCAGCGCGATGGAAGATTCGTCGCTGGCGGTGAACCGCGCGGCGCTGAACAGCCTGCGCGTGCTCACGGGGCAGGACTTCGGCTTTGACATGCGGGCTTGGATCGACTGGGACAAGTCGACGCGCGATCGCTTTGCCGCGCGGGGCACGTACCAGTACCCGGTCTTCCAGCGCGATGAGACGTTCCTGGAGACGGTGATTCCGTTCCTGCCCAGACCTCCGAACGAGCCCGCGTCGTCGCCGGTGGGCATGCCGCCGGTGAATCCCACGCCCGGATCGGCCTCGCCGAGGTAAGCGCGGTTCAAGTGAGCGGGGCCGATTGAGCGGAGCCTTGGCGTCCGAGAACCGGCCCGACCTGACCCGACCCGCACAGACGCTGCGGTGCGCGGGGAGATCACTCCGACCGCCGAGCGGGTCCGAACCTGTCCGCGACTCCGGCCGATATCCCGCGGAGCGATGTCGGGGGACGATCACGGGCGGAGGTGTGCGTGCGCGCGATCCGGTTCGATGGCAAGGCCGTGCAGGTCGCGGGCGATCAGCCCGATCCGGTCGCCGGCCCCG
Organism: Planctomycetota bacterium; assembly: GCA_033763435.1. Taxonomy (GTDB): domain Bacteria; phylum Planctomycetota; class Phycisphaerae; order Phycisphaerales; family UBA1924; genus JANRKN01. The sequence continues at coordinate 14,197 of JANRKN010000146.1, read as the reverse complement.
GTGAAGCGCTCGTGCGGCCCGCACTGGTGGGCGTGGGCGAGGCCGACCTGCTCGTCGTGCGAGGCGCGGTGAACTTCACGGGCGTCCTCGGGCACGAGTTCGTCGGCACGATCGTTTCCAGCAATCCGGGCCCCTCGGCCTCGCGCGAGCCGCTCGCGGCGGGGACGAAGGTCGTCGGCTCGACGGTGATCCCCTGCCGGGCGTGCGATCTGTGCAAGCGGGGGCTGGCGATGCACTGTCGGGCGCGGACGGTGCCGGGCCTGCTCGGGCGCGGCGGCGTCATGGCCGACCTGTTCACGATGCCGCTCGCCTCGCTGCACGCAGTCCCCGCGGGCGTGCGCGATGAGGACGCGGTGCTCGCGCTGCCGCTGGCTTCGGCGATCCACGCCTCGAGCATCGTGAGGCTCGAGGGCAAGTCGTACATCACGGTGATCGGCGACGGCCCCGCGGCGCTGATCGCCGGGCAGGTCATGGCGCGCCAGAACGCCTCGGTCCGCGTGCTCAGCGAGCGCGCCGCGACCAGCGCGCTGTGCGAGAAGTGGGGCCTCAAGCACCGGCTGATCTCCGAGGTCGGAAGGCGCCAGGATCAGGACGTCGTCGTCGAGTGCACGCGGACACCCGAGGGGCTCGACCTCGCGCTTCGGCTCGTGCGTCCGCGAGGGAAGGTGCTGCTCATGGGCCCGCCGGTCCCGATCGTGAGCAAGGCCAACGCGGCAGGCGGCGCGGCGGTCGGCGGCGTGGGTGGGGCGGGTGGCGCGGGATTGAGTGAGTCGCTCTCCATGGCCGCGGCGTACGAGATCGAGATCCTCGGCGCGAGCATGGGCAACATCCCCGCGGCGCTGGACGCCCTCGCAAAGAAGAACTTCGACTTTGCCGGGCTGGTCACCAAGCGCGCTCGGTTCGCCGACGCGGTCAAGGCGCTGGCCGCCGCCGCGAGCGGGGATCAGATCAAGGTCGTGCTCGACGCGGCCTGAGCGGGCCAGCAGAGCCGACTTCGGCGTGAATCACCACAGCATGCGAGCGCGGATCGTCTCGGGGATCTCGCGCAGGCCCTTCATCAGCGACTGTGCGTCGGTCGGCGCCACGTCCAGCACGACGTAGCCCACGTCCTTGTTGGTCTGCAGATACTCGGCATCGACGTTGACCTTCAGGCCCGAGATCACCGTGTGCATCTTGCTGAGCACGCCCGGCACGTTGCGGTGAAAGTGCAGGATCCGGTGCCGGCGGACGGTGTTGCCCTTCGAATCGCCCCGGTTCTGCTCGGGCAGCTCCACCTCGGGCACGTTCACGGCGCCGGTCGTCGAGCCGTTGTTCACAAACCGCACGAGCTTGGTGCAGACGTCCTCGGCGATGCTCGCCTGCGCCTCGAGCGTCGAGCCGCCGATGTGAGGCGTCAGGATCACGTTGGGAAGGCCCTGCACCACGCTGACGAACTTCTCGTCGTTGCCGGCGGGTTCGTCGGGGAACACGTCGAGCGCGGCGCCCCCGAGCTTGCCGGTGCGCAGCGCGTCGGCCAGGGCTTCAAGATCGACGACCGAGCCGCGGGCGTTGTTGATGAGCATCGCGCCGGGTTTCATTGCGCGGATCTGCGCCTTGCCGATCAGGCCCTTGGTCGCCGCGGTCGCGGGGACATGCAGCGTCACGACGTCGGCCTCGCCCAGCAGCGCGTCCAGCGAGCGCACCGGGCGCGCGTTGCCCAGCGCGAGCTTGGGCAGCACGTCGTAGAAGATCACGCGCATGCCCAGCGCCTCGGCGAGGATCGAGATCTGCGAACCGATGTGCCCGTAGCCCACAATGCCCAGCGTCCGCCCGCGCACCTCGTGCGAGCCCTTGGCCGACTTGACCCACTCGCCCCGGTGCATCGCCGACGATGTGTCCGCGAGCTTGCGGTAGAGCGCGAGGATCTCGCCCAGCGTCAGCTCCGCGACCGAGCGCGTGTTGGAGTAGGGCGAGTTGAAGACCGGGACGCCCGCGCCCCCCGCGCGCGAGAGCGCGACTTGATTGGTGCCGATGCAGAAGCAGCCGACCGCGAGCAGACGGGGCGCCGCCTCGAGGATCTCGGGCGTGACCTCGGTCTTGCTGCGGATGCCCAGCAGGTGCGCGTCTTTGACCAGCTTCTTGAGCTCGGCGGGCGCGGGGCTCTTGGGCAGCGCGGTGACCTTGAACCCCTCGGCCTCGAGCATCTCGACGCCGCAGGGATGCACGCCCTCCACGAGCACGGCCTTGATCTTGTCCTTGGGGAACGAGGTCTTCATGGGCTCTCTCTCGGGCTCAGCGCGGACCGGCAGCCGGCACGGTCGGAATCTGATCGGTCAGTTGCTGTACGGGCTTGACCGCTGGGTCCTGATAATCGTCCGAGATCTGCACCACGCCCTGCCAGACGAGGATGCCCAGCACCAGCGCGAGCGCCAGGCGGTACCAACCGAAGACGGTCAGCCCGTGCTTGTTCAGGAAGCCCACGAGCCACTTGACGGCCATCGCGGCGCTGATCGCAGCGACAAGCATGCCGATCATCGTGGGCGCGACGCCCAGAACCTGGAACATGTTCGGTTCGCCGGTCTTGGCCGCGTGGCGCAGGTCCTTGAAGAGCGCCAGGCCCGTGGCGGCAACGAGCGTGGGCAGGCCCAGCAGGAACGAGAACTCTGCCGCGGCCTTGGGCTTGAGGCCCACGAGAAAGCCGCCCGTGATCGTCATCATGCTCCGGCTCGTGCCCGGGATCATCGCGACGCACTGCAGCAGGCCGATCTTCAGCGCATCGCCGGGCGTGAGGTCGTCGATCTCCTTGCCTTGCGAGGGGTGAGGCCGGAACGAGAAGCGTCCGCGGCGCCATTGCTCGATGAGCATCATATAGATGCCGCCCAGCACGAGCGCCGTGAGGACCGGGACGGTGGAGAACAGATGTGCCGTGACCCAGTCGTGGATCAGCAGGCCGATGATCGCCGCGGGCATGAAGGCGATCACAAGGTTGATGAGCAGCCTCAGCCCGCCCGAGTCGCGGCCGAACAGCCCCTTGAGCATGCGCACGACGCGGGGCCAGTACAACCCGAGCACCGCGAGGATCGCGCCGCCCTGGATGACCACCTCGAAGCTCTCGACCGCGGCCTCCATCGGCCCGGCGCGGCGCAGGCCCATGAGGTCCGACGCGAGGATCAGGTGCCCCGTTGACGAAACCGGGAGGTACTCCGTGATGCCCTCGACGAGCCCGAGGACCACGGCCTGCCACCACTGGAGCTGTTGGACCGGTGCGATCATGCGACTTTTCTCCGCGCGAGGTTCAGCGTAGGTCGGGGCGTGCGTGCCCGGGCTATCTTCGGGCGATTGAGCGCGCGTGCCCAAGAGATCTTCGACCGCTGCGTCCGCGCGATGCTCGCCGCGGGCGACCCCGCGCAGGCGCTGGGGCGCGCCTGGCCCGAGCGGATCACGGCGCCCGTCTCGCTGCTGGCCTTCGGTAAAGCCGCACCTGCAATGACCCGAGCGGCGCTCGAGCTCCTGGGCCCGGCCCTGGCGCGCGGGCTGGCGGTCGGGCCTGCGGAGCTGGTCGAGCAGGTCGCGCGCCAGCCGCTGGCGGGCGTGACGTACCTGGCGGCGGATCATCCGCTGCCGACCGCTCGCAGCATCGCTGCCGCTGCGCGTGCCGAGGCATTCGTCGCCGCGACGCCCGAGGATCACACGCTGGTCGTGCTGATCTCCGGGGGCGGTTCGGCGTATCTCACCTCGCCCGCGCCCGGGCTGACGCTCGAGGACCTGCGAGCCGCGACGGGCGCGCTGGCGCGTTCGGGGGCGGACATCCGCGCGCTCAACGCGGTGCGCAAGCACGCCGAGCGGCTCAAGGGCGGGCGCCTGGGAGCGATGTGCCGGGCCCAGCGCGTCGAGGTGCTGCTGCTGTCGGACGTGCTGGGCGATCCTCCCGACGTGATCGCGTCGGGGCCGTTCGCGCCCGACAGCTCGACGCTGGCCGAGGCGGTTCACGCGATCGAGTCGCGCGGGCTGGGCGCCGAAGCGCGCGCGGTGCTGGAGTTTCTGAGGCAGGGCGCCGACGAAACGCCCAAGCCCGGCGATGTGCGGCTCGCGCGCGTTCGGCATCGGGTGATCGCGTCCAATGTCGCGGCGGTCGACGCGGTGGTGGGGGAGCTGCGTGCCGCGGGATTCTCAACGCGCGCCCGCACGATGGTCGAAGGCGAAGCGAGCGAGCTTGGCCGGGCGCTCGCACGCGAGATCGACCGCGCCGGGGCGCGCCCCGCGGCGATCGTCTGGGGCGGTGAATGGACGGTGTCCGTCGGCTCGGCGTCCTCGGGCGTCGGCGGGCCGAGTCAGGAGCTCGCGCTGGCCGCGGCTCTGGCGCTCGAAGAACCCGCGGGCGTGCTGGCCTTCAGCACCGACGGCGTCGACGGGCCGCCCCCACCCGCTGAGATCGGCCCACCCGCCGCGGGGGCGGTCGTTCACGGGCCTTGGCCCTTGGACTTGATCCGCGACTGCCGGGCGGGGCTTGATCGGCACGACGCCCGGCGAACGCTGGCCGCGATTCCACCCGAGGCGGGCCAACTGCTGTTCGCTTCGCCCCCGGGGCCCACGGGTACCAACATCAATCACGTCGCGGTCGCGCTCGCGTTGGCCTGAGCGGCCCTGTTCTACGATGTTCCCATGCCCAGCCGAGGCAAAGTGCTCGTCGCGATGTCAGGCGGCGTCGACTCATCCGTCGCCGCGGCGCTGCTCGTGCGCGCTGGCTACGAGGTCGTCGGCTGCTTCATGCGCCTGGGTTCGCCCGGCGAAACACTCGATGAGCTCGTCCCCGCGGGCGAGGCGTGTCCCGCGCCGACGGAAGGCAAGATCAAGATCGGGCATCAGGGCTGCTGCTCGATCAACGACGCGGCCGACGCGCGGCTCGTCGCGGCGGAGCTGGGCGTGCCGTTCTATGTCTGCAACTTCAAGAAGGACTTCGGGCGCATCATCGACTACTTCGTTGCCGAGTACACCCGGGGGCGCACGCCGAATCCGTGCGTGCGCTGCAACGACTGGCTGAAGTTCGGCAAGCTGAACGACTACGCGAAGCAGATCGGCGCCGAGTTCGTCGCGAGCGGCCATTACGCGCGGGTGGAGCCCGATGCGGCGGGCGTGCCGAGGCTCCGCCGCGGGATCGACGCCAGCAAGGATCAGTCGTATGTGCTTTTCGGCGCGCCGCGGGATCGCCTGGCGTCGATGATGCTGCCGATCGGCGGGCTCGAGAAGCCGCGGGTGCGCGAGCTTGCGCGCGAGTTCGGCCTGCCGGTCTTTGACAAGCCCGATAGCCAGGAGATCTGTTTCGTTCCGGACAACGACTACGCGGGCCTCGTCGAGCGGCGCAGCCCCGAGAGTGCGCGCCCGGGACGGATCGTTGATCCCGAGGGTCGGACGCTCGGCGAGCACGAGGGCCAGCATCGCTTCACGATCGGCCAGCGCCGGGGGCTGTCGCTCTCTCTGGGCTATCCGGTCTACGTCGTGGGCAAGGACGCGGCGAGCAACACCGTGACCGTCGGCCCGCGCGAGATGCTGCTTGCCTCGGCGTGTCTCGTGGGCGAATCCAACTGGCTCGTGCAGCCGCCCGCAAAGGTGGGGGGGGCGCCGATCCGCGTGATGGCCAAGTATCGCTACAACACGCCCGCGGTGCCCGCCCGCGTGGAGGTGGTGCCCGATCTTGAGATCCCGGGCGCGTCGGGGCGGACGGGGGCCTTCCGCGTGGAGTTCGACGAGCCCCAGCAGGCCGTGGCGCCCGGGCAGGCCGTGGTGCTGTACGACTTCGCCGAGCCGGACCTGGTCCTCGGCGGCGGCTGGATCGCGCGGTCGTTCGCCGCCGGCGAAACCGGACCCCGCGAAACGGTACACTGATCGCCTCGGTTTCTGCGGACTTCGGAAAGGACGTTCATGCTGACGCGCGCCTGGTTGTGTCTGGTGATGCTCGCGCTGGTTCTCGTCCCCGCGCACGCGGGCGACGGTGGTCAAGCCGGCGGTCAAGTCGGTGGTCAAGCCGGTGGTCAAGATGGCGGGCTGGGCGTGCGGATCAAGTTCGACCGCGCGGTGCAGAGCGCACCGTACAGCGGGCGCGTGTATCTGGTGCTGGTCCCCGACGGCGAGCGCGCCCCCGAGCCGCGCCGGGCCATGGGCGACTGGTTCAACTCGCCCCAGATGTTCTCCGCCGACGTGCGCGACATCGCCCCGGGCGCGAGCGTCACGCTCACCGCGCAACTCGCGGGCGATCGCTGGTCGCCCAAGCCCTGGGCCGACGTCGCGCCCGGCAAGTACCGTGCGCAGGCAATCGCGCGGGTGAGCCTCGATGCCGCGGAGCCCGGGCAGGGCGCGGGCGATCTGTACAGTGAGCCGGTCTCGATCACCTGGCCCCCGGACGACGCAACGCCCGCGCTCACGCTCACCAAGGCTGTCACTGAGCGCGCCTTCCGCGAGAGCGAGCGCGTGAAGGAAGTCGCGATCCGCAGCGAGCTGCTCTCGAAGTTCCACGGGCGCGACGTGACGATCCGCGCGGGCGTGCTGCTGCCCAAGGGCTGGTCGGCCGAGGGCACGCAGACGTATCCGGCGGTCTACTCGGTGACGGGCTTTGGCGGAGATCATCACGAGGTCGCGCGCTCGGCCGGGCGCATCCCGCCCGATGCGGCGGGGCGCGTGATCTATGTCGTGCCCGACGCGACAAATCGCTGGGGGCACTCGGTCTTTGCGGATTCAGACAACACCGGGCCCTGGGGGCGCGCGCTGATCGAGGAACTGATCCCCGCGGTGGAGAAGGCCTTCCGCGGGCCGGCCGCGGGGCCCAACCCCGGCTCGCGCCGGTACGTCACGGGCGTCTCCAGCGGCGGGTGGTCGAGCCTCTGGCTCCAGATCACCTACCCCGACGAGTTCAACGGCGTCTGGTCGCACGTGCCCGACCCCGTCGACTTCCGCGACTTCCAGATGATCGATCTCTACGCGCCCGATGCCAACATGTACACCGACGCGCGGGGCCAGCGCCGGCCGATCGCACGCATGGGCGACACCGCGCGGCTGTTCTACCGCGAGTTCGTCCGCGTCGAAACTGTCCTCGGCCCCGGGGGACAGATCGGCAGCTTCGAAGCCGTCTTCAGCCCGCGCGGCGCGGACGGCAATCCCCGGCCCCTGTTCGACCGCGCGACCGGCAAGGTCGACACCGAAACTGCCCGCGCGTGGGAGAAGTACGACATCGTCAAGGTGCTCGAGAAGAACTGGGCCACGCTCGCGCCCAAGCTCAAGGGCAAGCTGTACGTGTACGCGGGCGAGAAGGACAATTTCTATCTCGAGGGCGCGACGAGGCTCCTCGCGGCCAAGCTCAAGGAGCTCGATCCCGACAACTCCGCACAGTGGGTCGTCGAAGTTGTGCCCGGCATGGCCCACACCCTCCACGTGCCCGCGTGGATGGACATGTTCGCGACGGCGCTCAGGAACGAAGGACCCGCCCCGGCTTCACCGGCCGCCCCGGAGCCCGCGCCCAAGCCCTGAGGCCCGCACATCAATGCTGAGCGTGGTTCAGAGCTCGGGGGCGCTGGTGGCCCCACGCCGCGGGGACTTCTGCTTCTTGAAGATCATCAGGTAATTGAACCCGCGGAGGAAAAAGTTCCCCTCCTCCGCGGCCTTGTGCCATTGCCCGTGCCCGAGCTTCTGGTTGAAGCGCTCCACCGCGACGATGTCGATCGCCTTGAACCCGCGCTCGCGCAGCATCGCGAACAGCTCAAAGCCGATGGGCATGAAGACGCTCTCGCCCGCGTCGGGCCCCTGGCCCCCGCGGCGCTTGCGCCATGAGTCCGAGACATAGACCGCGAGATAGCGCCGATCCTTGAGCACGCGGTCGATCTCGGCGAACACGCGGTCCATCGCGCCGAAGTACGCCGCGCCGCCGTCCTCGCCCGCGGCATCGAGCTTGCCGATGCACGCCGGGTCCTGCGAGTAGTCGATGTGCGTTGAGTACGGCGGATCGATGAACACAAAGTCCGCCTTGGCGTCCTCAAGCGGCAGCGCACGCGCATCGGCGCGGAAGATGTCGGGCCTCGACGGCGCGAGGTCGTAGCCCAGCGCCCGGCGCTTGAGGTCGCGCGCGACTTCGAGCGTCGTGCCCGAGCCGCACATCGGATCGACGATCAGATCTCCCTCGCGCGTGTATCGCTGCAACACCTGCCAGATCACCCACGAAGGGGTCGCGCCCGCGTAGGCCTTTCCCGCGGCCTCGCCGGGCTTCTCGCCGCGCTCGTTGACGTAGTGCTGCGTCGGATACGACCAGAGTGTCGTGGTGAACAGGCGCAGCGGGGGCACGCTGCCTTGGGCCTTGCCCTGCGCGCCTCGGGTGGATCGCGCGGGCCGGCGGCTTTCGCTCCGGTCGTCGCTCCGCTCGGCGCCGCTCACAGCTGCTCCTTGAGAATCTCGAGCACGCGCCGCTTGGTCTCCGCCAGGCTCGCGCGCACGCGCGCCCCGGCCGCGCGGACGTGCCCGCCCCCGCCCAGCTTGCGAGCGGCTTCATTCACATCCACGCCCGTCGGACCGCTGCCCCCCTTGCTCCGCATCGACACCTTCGTCACCGTCTGGCCCTGCTCCTCGCCCTCGGTCAGCAGGCAGACGACCTTCACGCGCTCGATCGTCGCGGGCGTATCCACAAACCCGCCCGTGTCCTGCGGCTCAGCCCCCGCGGCATGAAAGTCCGCCCGCGTCAGGCCCATCACCGCGACCTGATCCGACTCAAACAGCTCCATCGACGAGAGCGCCTTTGCAAGCAGCCTGATCCGCCCCGGCTTGTCGCGCTGCTCGGTCGCCTGAAACAGCTCGTAGCTGTTCGCGCCCGCACGCAGAAGCTCCGACGCGAGCGACAGCAAGTCGGGCGTCACGTTGGAATGCTTGAACCAGCCCGTGTCGGTCGCGAGGCCCAGATACAGTGGCGTCGCGACGGCCTGAGGCAACTCGGCCGCGGAACGCACGCCCAGCAGCTTCACACACAGCGCCGCGACGGGCTGACAGACCGCGCTCGCCGCGGTATCGATGTGCCGGCGCGGGGCAACGTCGCCGTCCCCCTGCACATGGTGGTCAATCACCGCCGCGTGCGGGCGCATGGGCCCGAGCCATTCGCGCAACAGATCGAGCTGCGACCACGAGCCCGTGTCGGTGATGAGCACGCGGTCGGGTTCGATCGGGGGCGGCACCGCCTGCCCGTTCTCCTGATTCAGCACGCGGAAGGGCGTCGTGCCCGCGAGCCAAGGCAGCCACGCCGGCACGGGCCCGGTGTACCAGGCTTGCGCGACGGTCATCTGCGCCGCGGCGTTGAGCGCGCGGACCGCGCCGAGCGTCGATCCCACCGCGTCGCCGTCGGGCTTCTGGTGGGTGAGCACGACGATCTGTCGCCCGCCGCGGAGCCACGAGGCGATCTCGTCCAGCGTGCTGCTGGTCGTCCAGGCCGGCGTCCCGGTCGTCGATGTCGGCATGCTCAACGCGCTCCTGCGCCCACCGGCCGGATGGTAGGTTCGGCGCGTTGCGAGGCGATCTCGCGCGCCCGCGCAACATCGCGCCCGAGCTGTTCAACCAGCGCCGGCAGGGAGGCGAACTTCACCTGATCGCGCAGGTACGCGACGAGCTCGAGCCGCAGGCGCCAGCCGTACTCGGGCAGGCCGGGGATCTCGGGCGCCTGCGCGCTTGCGGGCGCAAGGCCGATGATGTGCGCCTCGACGCGCCGCTCGACGCCTTGGAATGTGGGCCGCGTGCCGACGTTGAGCGCCGCGGGGATCGTGCCCGCGCGCCCGGGGACGGTTGCGCGTGCGGCGTACACGCCGTCGTCCGGGAGCATCGTTTCGCACGCGAGGTTCGCGGTGGGGAAGCCGATGGTGCGCCCGCGCCGATCGCCACGGGTGACGGTGCCCTCAAGCTCGTAGCCTGTTCCGTCGGCGCGCGAGAGCACCCGCCGCGCATCACCCACGCGCCCGTGCGACACCAGCCAGCGCGTCACGCTGCTGGAGGCGGGCACGAGCGTGTGGTCGCTCAGTGAGACTTCGACCGGCGCAACCTCGAGCAATGCAAACCCCATCGTGGGTCCGAGCGCTCGCAGCGTCTCCAGCCCGCCGCCGCGCCCCCGCCCGAAGCGAAAGTCCGGCCCCTCGGCAAACACGGTCGCGCCATGCTCGCGCACGACGCGCCGCACGAAGTCTTCCGGAGACAAATCCAGCAGCTCGGGCGTCGGCGTCAGCGCGACCACCTCGTCCGCCCCCGCGGCACGCAGCAGCTCGCGCCGGCGTTCGAGCGTCGTTAGTCGCGCGGGCTCCGTCCCGGGGCGCAGCAGGCTCGCCGGGTGCGGATCGAACGTCATCGCCACGACCCGGTCGGCCCGTCCAGCGCGCACGGCCTCACGGCACTTGGCCAGCAGCGCGGCATGCCCCGCGTGCACGCCGTCGAAGTTGCCGATCGTCACCGCCGAACGCGACATGAACGCTCCGACTTAGTACGCCCGCGCAAGCACCGCGACGCGAGACGTCGTGCGCCCGGTCAGGATGCACGGTCCCTGCTTCTCCGCGATGCCCACGCTCGCCGCGTCCATCGGCAGGCAGCGCACCGTCACCGCCAGCTCCTCGCGCAGCTTGGCCTCCGCGGCGCCGTCGGCGTCGAAGAACCCGACCGCCAGGCCCGAGCCGCCCTCGCCCGCGAACATCGCCCGTAGCTCCGCCTCGTTCGAGACGCGCCGCGTCATCGATACCCGTTTGGCTTCGGCCTTGGCGTACAGCGACGCCTGGATCTCTGCGAGGATGCCCGGCAGCTTCGCGGGCAGCTCGGCCAGCGCGATCGTCTGCTTCTCCTTCGGACCCTGATCGCGCCGCGCAACCATCGCCACGCCCTGCTCGAGGTCGCGCGGGCCGATCTCGATCCGCACGGGCACGCCCTTCTTGACCCAGCCCCAGGTCTTCTCGCCGCCGCGCAAGTCGCGATGGTCGACCCGGCAGACAACATTGCGACCGCCGAAGCTCTGCGCGTTGATCTTCGCTGCCAGGTCCTCGGCCGCGGCCTTGACCTTGTCGTCGTCGGTCCCGCGGTAGATCGGCAGGATCACCGCGTGCGCGGGCGCGATCCGCGGCGGGAGCACCAGCCCGTCGTCGTCCGAGTGCGTCATCACCAGCGCCCCGATCAGGCGCGTCGACACGCCCCACGACGTCGTCCACGCGTGCACGAGCTGCGACTGACGGTCGAGGAACTTGATCCCCGAGGCGTGCGCGAAGTTCTGACCCAGGAAGTGCGACGTGCCGGCCTGCAGCGCCTTGCCGTCCTGCATCATCGCCTCGATCGTGTACGTCTCGACCGCGCCCGGGAAGCGCTCTCCGTCGGTCTTGCGCCCGGGGATCACGGGCACCGCCAGCACGTCGCGCGCGAACGCCGCGTAGACGTCGAGCATCTGCAGCGCCCGCTCGCGCGCCTCGGCCTCGGTCTCGTGAACGGTGTGGCCTTCCTGCCAGAGGAACTCAGCCGTGCGCAGGAACACCCGCGGGCGCATCTCCCAGCGTACGACATTGCACCACTGATTGATCAGCAGCGGCAGGTCGCGCCAGCTCTGCACCCACTGCGCAAAGCTCGCGCCGATGATCATCTCCGACGTCGGGCGGACGATCAGCGGCTCGGTCAGGGGCGCCGCGGGGATCAGCTTCCCGTCCTTGGCTTCCAGGCGATGGTGCGTGACGACCGCGCATTCCTTGGCAAAGCCGTCGACGTGGGCCGCTTCCTTCTCCATGAGCGAGACGGGGATGAACAGCGGGAAGCTGGCGTTCTGCACGCCCGTGCGCTTGAACTCGGCGTCGAGGGTCGCCTGCATGTTCTCCCAGATCCCGAAGCCCCAGGGCTTGATGACCATGCAGCCCCGGACGAGGCTCTGGTCGGCCAGCTCGGCCTCCTTCACCACCTGCTGGTACCACTCGGGGAAGTTTTCCGCGCGCGTCGGCGTGATCGCCGTCTGAGGCTTGCCTCCACCGCCGCCTCCACCGCCACCCGACTTGTTCCCGCCCTGCTTGCCCTGAGCCTGTGACATGCGCACTCCTGCCGAGATCGTCCGTACACGAGCCCACCCGAGCCGGCAGGGTAGAACCCGCGGCCCGCGAAAGCCCTGCACGCCCCCCAACCCCGGGCAGTTCCGGGCGGGATCGGGTACGATCGGACCCTCATGTCCGGTGGAAGTCGCATCAGCATGTCCAGAACTCGTCCCCGTCGAGCTGCGGGGTGGTTGCTGTGGCTCCCCGCCCTCGTCGCCTGGCCTCTGGTGACCGTGGTCGCGCTCCACGCCTCGCTCCGCATCGGGCGGCTCTCGGTGCTTTCGACCTACGACGACATTTCCTATCTCTGCCAGCCCGCGCTCTCACTCCACGCGTTGCAGGCGGGTGGGTTTCGGGGCTTGGTGGCCCAGCTCTGGCAGGAGCCGCCGCACTCGCTCATTCTGTGGGTGACGGGCTTCCTCGGGCAGCTTGTGCTGGGCGTTCACGACTGGGTGCCGTACGCCGCGCATTCGGTCGTGTTGCTCTTCGTGCTCGCCTTCGCGGCCTGGCTCCTGCGATTCGCGCCCGCGTGGCTCCGCTGGATCGGTGTCGGGTTCGTCGCGCTGCTGCCCGTGAGCTGGCAGACCGTGGGCGAGCTGAGGCCCGACTTTGCCGCGAGCTTTCTGACGGCCGCCGCGTGCATCCTGGCGGTCGAGCGCCCCGCGGGCCCGGCATCACGCGGTCGCCGATGGGTCATCGCGTCGCTCATCGCGCTCGCGCTGCTCGCCAAGCCCACGTTCTTCCCGGCGACGATCGCGCTGGCGGGGTTTGGCTGCCTTCTGGGGGGGGCGGTCCGCGCGCTGCGCGCCCGCGAGGGGCGTGTCGCGCTGTTCGGCCGAGTGTTTGTCGGATCGCTCAAGGTCGCGGGACTCGCGCTCGCGATCGTTGCGCCGTACTTTGCCCTCATCGGCCCTCGGCTGATCTCCTACATCCGCGACACGCTCTATTCCGACCAGACCTCCGTCTGGTCCTTCGGCACCGACAAGTTCACGCCCGCCCAGCATCTGGGCTACTACTTCAAAGAGGGCGCGCACCCGATGATGGAGCACGGCCTGTGGGCCTGCATCGCCGTCGCGGGGGCCTCGGGCCTGGTTGCGATCGTGCGAGGAAGCCTCCGAACGCGTCTTTCCGCCGTTGCGCTGCTGGCGCTCACGCTCGCGTCGTTTGCGATCGTCTACGTCAACGTCATCAAGACGCCCTACTTCGGGCTGACGTTCTATTCGTTCCTTGTGCTGGGCGCGGTCGCGGCGATGGGGGGGGCGCTGACGACCGATCGTCTGCGCCCGGGCCCAGGGTTGCTCACGATCGCGACGGGCCTTGTGCCGTGTGTCGCGCTTGCGGGCGCGGTGGTGGAGTTTGAGATCCCGCGCAGCCCGGTCGCCTCACCTTCGTCGGCGCTGCGCCGCGCGGATCCGATCTTCCGCGAGGCGATCGCCGAGGCTGCAAAGCACGCGCCGCGAGAGAATGCGCGAGTCCTCGTGCCTGCGGTGGGGCACTTGGGCTTTGTCGCGGTGACGTACGAGGGCCTGAAGCTAGGCACGCGCCTGGACGCGTACACCTTCTGGTTCGTCACCGACGAAGCGGCGTACGAGCGCTCGTTTGACGTCGCGGACATGGTCCTTCTCGCCGATCGTCACACCGAAGAGACCAACCCGCACTTCCCGGTCCTGGGTGTGCTCGACCGCATCGGCGTGCAGATCGCCGCGAGGACCGACTTCCGCCTCGCGCGCGCCTGGCGCACGCCCGCGGGCGGCACCATCTCGCTGTACACCCGCCATCCCGACTTCACGGGCTTTGTCGCCCGCAGCGGTCTGGGTGCGCCCGAAGGGCCTTTCCCACGCTGGAACCTGCCGGTCGTGCGATGGGTGTTCGCGCCCGAGGCGGTGGTCGCGCTCGACGCGCCGGAGCGTCCGGGCCCGCGCGCCGCGTGGCTGCGTCTGCGCAGGTATCAGCCGGGGCAGACGCTCGCGGTGTTCGCCGATGGCCGGGAGATCGCGCGCAGCGACCTGCCCGAGACCGTCAACGACCTGATCGTGCCGGTGCCGGAGGATGCGGTGATGCTGACGCTTCGCTGTGAGCAACCCGGGCTGACGGGCCCGCCAGGTTCGACGCTCCTCCTCGAAGCGCTGGCGGTCCTCCCCGAGCCCTCGGCGCGGGCG
>JANRKN010000145.1:0-7868 GCA_033763435.1 Planctomycetota bacterium | reverse complement strand
GTCCATCGTGAAGTACGTCATGCCGCACGGGAAGTCGACGTTCGGATGGATGTTCTTGTCGCGGAGCATGATGGCCTGGACTTCCTCGCCGATCTCGAACCAGCGGGCCCAGTCCTTGCCGCGCTTTTCCGCCAGCGCCCGTCCCAGCTTGTGCAGGATCGGGGCGCGGTGGTCGCCGTTCTTGTAGACGCGATGCCCGAAGCCCATGAGCTTGCGCTTCTCGGCATAGGCCTTCTGCATGAAGTCGTTGATGGAGCCCTTGCCGCCCTCGACGAACGCGCGGATCTCGCGGAGCATCTCCATCGCCGCTTCGTTCGCGCCGCCGTGCAGCGCGCCCTTGAGCGCCGCGATGCCGCCGGTCACCGCGCCGTGCATGTCCGAGAGCGTCGCCGAGATCACGCGCGACGTGAACGTCGACGCATTGAAATCATGCTCGGCGTACAGGATCAGCGACACATCCATCACCCGCGCAGCCTCGGCGCTGGGCCTTTTGCCCGTCATCAGGTACAGCAGGTTCGCCGCGTGCGACAGCGACGAATCGCCCCCCGTCTCGCGCCCGATGATCGCGCGCCCGTCGATCACGTTCTGCATGTGCCCGATGATCGTCGGCACCTTCGCGAGCAGACGCTTGGCCTTGCGCAGGTTCGCCTTCGCGCTGTTGTCCTGCGCGTCCGGGTCCGTGTGCGCGAGCAGGCTCACGGCCGAGCGCAGCACGTCCATCGGCACCGCGCGCCCCGACGCGAGCCACCCGCCCGCGCCCTCGAGAAATGCCGTCACCATCGGGTGCAGCGGGCGGTTCTCCACCAGCTCAGCCTTGAAGGCGCTCAACTCGCGCGAGTCGGGCTTGCGGCCTTCCAGCAGCAGGTACGCGACCTCCTCAAACGTCGCGTGCTCGGCCAGGTCATGGATTTCGTACCCGCGGTACAGCAGCCCGCCCTGCTCCAGCGAGCAGATCGACGTCTCACCCGCGACGATGCCCTCTAAGCCCTTGGCGAACTGTGCGCTTGCCGACTCGGCCATGTCCGATGCTCCTGAATTGTCCGCCCCCACCGACTCCCCGGAACTTCCCCGCCCCGCCCGACCCCGCCCGTTCTCAAGAATAGCTCAGCGTACCCGCGCCTCCCACGGCACGCCCGGCGTGTAGCCAATCGCCCGGTACAGCTCCTGGCGCGTCTGCATCTGACCCAGCAGCGACTCCACGCTCCCCTCGCGCGTCAGCACCTCCAGCGCGCGCCCCACCGCCCCCATCGCGATCCGCAGCAGCGTCACCGGATAGATCACGCACGAATACCCCATGGCCGCGAAGTCCTTGAGCGGGATCATGGGCGTCTTGCCGAACTCCGTCATGTTCGCCAGCAGCAGCGCCCGCGGATGGCGCGCGCGGAGCTTCTGCGCAAACTCGGCAAACTCGGCCGCGGAGCTCAGACCCTCGGGGAAGATCATCTCCGCGCCCGCATCGCAGTACGCGCTCGCGCGATCGACCGCCGCGCCGAAGCCCTCGACACCCCGTGCGTCGGTCCGCGCGCAGACGATGAGCCTGCCCGCGCCGGTTCGCCCAACCTCCTCGGCCGCCTTCGCGGCCCACTGCACCTTCTCGGCCATGTGATCGACCGGCACCAGCTCCTTGCCGTCGAGGTGGCCGCAGCGCTTGGGAAACTTCTGATCCTCCAAGTGCAGCCCCGCGGCGCCCGCGCGCGCATACTCGATCACCGTCCGCCGAACCATCTCCGCCTCGCCGAAGCCCGTGTCCGCGTCGGCGATGATCGGCAGCCCCGTCGCGTCGAAGATCTCCCGAATCACCCGGCAGAAGTGCTCGGCCGTCAGCAGCCCGACATCGGGCACACCCGCACAGACGCTCGTCGCGGCGCCCGAGACATACGCGCCCGGAAAGCCCGCGTCGGCGATCAGCTTGCCGCAGAGCGCGTTGAAGGCCCCGGGCAGCGGCACGCAGCCCCGCGCCATCACTTCGCGGAGCCGATCGGGAGCCGAAATCGTGGGCAGTGAGGCCTGAGTGCTCATGCCCCAGTCTATGGGCCGCGGTCGAGCGGCCGGGGGAAAGCGCCCCAGCCGCCGGGTCGGGAAATCTGCTCGCATCGAGCGGGGCCGGCGGATAATCTGTGATTCGGAAGCATCCGGGGGCCGACTTCCCGGGGGGGAAGGGCGGAGCGGATGCCCGTGCGCCGGTGCGTGTGCTTCGACGTCACGTTCGAGGCGCTGAGCCAGCTTGACAAACTCCACGGCGAGGGCCTGGCCGGGCTCCATTGCCGAACAGGCTGCGGCGGAAAGTGCGGGCTGTGCATCCCGTACATCCAGGTCATGCTCCGCACAGGCCAGACGCGCATGCCGATCATGTGGACGCGCGACTTCAAGGCGCTGAACATCGCCCCGGGCGCCGTCGGACGCATCGAAGACTCGCTCTGGGAGATCGCCGCGATCACCCGCGAGCCCCCACCGGGCATGCCCGACCCGCCCCCGCACCGCGAGCTACCCCAGGCTCAGCCGATGCGCTCGCCGAGCCCGGACAGCGACGCGCGCGAGCCCGAGGGCGCCGAGAAACCTCAGGCCCCGCGCGCCGATACCGTTCGGCATGACGGCCTCTGACCGCAGTCCGCACTCGCACGCCCGCGCGGCGATCCTCTCCTGCGGCGACGAGCTCGCCCTGGGCGAGACGCTCGACACCAACAGCCAGTACCTCGCGCGCCAGCTTGCCGACCTGGGCATCGAAACCGTCGAGCACGTCACCGTTGGCGACGACCTGCACGCGACGGCCGAGGCGTTCACGCGCCTTTCGACGCGCGCAGATCTCGTCATCGCGACCGGGGGCCTCGGACCGACGGCCGACGACCTCACGCGCCAGGCGCTCGCGCTTGCCATGAAGGACGAGCTTGTCGAAGACCCCTTCGCGCTGGAAGAAATCCGTGCGTGGTTCACCGGGCGTGGGCGCGTGTTCAGCGAGATGAACCGTGTGCAGGCGCTGCGCCCGTCGCGCGGACGCTGCCTGCCCAACCCGCACGGCACCGCGCCGGGCCTGGCCGCGAGGCTCGGGAGCGCGGACGTGTACTGCCTGCCCGGCCCGCCGCGTGAGATGAAGCCGATGTTCGAATCGCGCGTGGTGCCCGAGCTCGCGCCGCCCGCGGGCGCGCGCGTCCGCACGCGGATCCTGGGCACCGTCGGGCTGGGCGAAAGTCAGGTCGCGCAGTCGCTGGGCGAACTCATGCAGCGCGATCGCCTCGAGCGCGGGCTGGTGCAGGTCGGGACCACCGCGTCGGGGGGCATCGTCGCCTGCCGGGCGCGTGTGCGCGGCGGGGAAGACCAGCTCGACGAGGCCGCCGCGATCATCCGCACGCGCCTGGGCGCCGCGGTGTTTGCCGAGGCGCATCACGACCTGCCCCGCGCGATCGTCGAGAGGCTGAGTTCACGGGGCGAGACTGTCGCAACGGCCGAGTCATGCACAGGGGGCCTTCTGGCGGGCGCGATCACCGCGATCCCCGGCTCTTCGGCCTGCTTCCACGCGGGCTGGACGTGCTACAGCAACGCGATCAAGTCCTCTCAGCTCGGCGTGCCCGAGGCCCTGTTCGCGTCCGTCGGCGCCGTCTCGCGCGAGGTCGCAGGCGCGATGGCCCGCGGCGCGCTCGAACGCGCAGGCGGACACTGGGCCCTCTCGGTCACCGGCATCGCCGGGCCCGAGGGCGGGACCGAGCAGAAGCCGGTCGGCACGGTCTACATCGGCCTCGCGTCGCGCGCGGGCGCGCTCGACGTGCGGCGCTTTGCGATGATCGGCACGCGCGCCGACGTCCGCGCATGGTCCGTCACCGCCGCCCTTGCGATGCTGCACCTCCACACCGCGGGCGCTCCCGAGATGAGGCTGCTGCGGCAGACCGAAGGCTGACCGGCCCAAAGGCAACAACGCCGACGGAATGCCGCCGGCGTTGCGTGATGAGCGATCTGACTTGGGCTCAGTTGGAGTTGGGCCAGCCGCGGGTAGAGATCTCACCGCCATTGAAGTCCAAGCCGTAGAGCCCGCCGCGGGTCCAGTTGTAGTGGCCCTGGAAGCCGTCACCGTTGGGGTTGGTGCGGTTCTCGCCCTCCCAGAGGCTGGGCGTGTACAAAATGTTCGCGGTGATGTTCAGGCTCGGGCGGCGCGGGTCCCAGCCCGGGTTGGAATCCTGAGTGACCTTGACGCGGGCAGAGCCGTCGAAGAACAACAGAGGCTGCTTGGCATCGGGCCAGGCATAGAAGGACACGTACCGCCCGAAGTGCCGCGCCATGCCGTCAAAGAGGTGAACCTTCTGAGACGAGAACGTCACGTCCGAATAGCGCCGGCCGCCCAGCAGCCCGTTGCCCACGGGGATCGACATCGAGCCGTAGGTGCTCGACCACACGCGGTTGGTCTGGCGGTCGCGCGACCACTGATACGGGATCAGCTCGTAGCTCGAGGAGTACGGCAGGCGCCGCAGAGTGGGCACGTCGATGCTGCTGCCCTGCCCGGGGAACGGAATGCCCAGTTCCCAGAACGAGCCGGGCGACTTGCGATACTTCTGCCACAGCAGCCGGTTGCGGTCTTCGGTGCAGGTATACATCGCCTCGGGCAGACGGCCTGCGAGATAGTCCGCGAGCACCAGATGGCTGTACCGCGGGTTGGCGATCCACCCGCTCAGCACGTTGTAATCGGTGCCGATGTCGGTCCGGCGGCGCATGATCGCGACGGCCTGACGGCGGATCGCGTCGATGTCGTTCGCGGGCACGCCAGCAAGATCGGCGTACTCGCTCTCGAAGGGCGTCCCGCCCTTGGCGCTGAACGTCCAGAGCAGTTCCTTGTTCGAGTTGGTGTAGTCGGCCGTGGCGCGCCCGAGCTGCTGAAGGTTGCTCGTGCAGATGACCGCCTTGGCGGACTTGCGCGCCTCGTTCAACGAGGGCAGCAGAATGCCGATCAGGAGCGCGATGATCGCGATCACAACCAGCAGCTCAATCAACGTGAACGCACGCCGCGACAACTCGCGCATTGGTCCGCTCCGTACTGTGCCCCCGCGTGGACTGGCCCCCAAACGACTCGGGGCAACACTCCGGCCGAACGGCCGGGTCTCGATCTCAACACCCTAACCGATTTTTCATCGACTGTCGACCCCCCACCCCGACAAAAGCCCGTCCAGCAGCCGTCCGTCTCCTCCCGCGCGCCCTCCCGCGAGCCAAAGTCAGGGCAAACCCCGAATCGCCAAGGCCTCCCGCCGGGCCCGCACCGCCCCGGCGATCGCCTCAAGGCGCCCTGCCTCGCTCGGGTGACGCCCGGCCAGGGCCTGCAGCAACGCCAAGCACTCGTCCAGCTCGCGGACGGTCTCTGCACTGGACAGCGCCGAGGCCCTCACAAACTCGGCGTCGGCCTCGAGCGTGCCCTCGGCGGGTGGTACTGGGGATGTCGGGGCTTCGGTTGCAGGTGCGGCGCCAGAATTCTGTCCGTTCGTTCCGCCCGTCGGCGCCGCTTCCGCTGGCTGCGCATCGACCGGCACGATCGGCGTGCTGATCGGCGCGCTCGGAGTCTCTTGCCCGGCCCCGCTCTGCTGCAGAAGCACGTCCTTGAACAGCACCAGCAGCCCCGCCCCGGCCGCGAGCAGCACCGCCGCGAGCACCGCGAGCTTCAACCACGAGCCCGAAGCGCCGCCCGAGGCCGATCGGCCCGCGGTCAGGTCCATCGGCGCGACCGCCTGGGCCCAGTCCACGTCCGCCGGCGGCACCACCGCGGGCGCCGACCATTCCTCACGCACCAGCGCCGGAGCAGGCACCAGAGCCGGACTCGGCGTCACCACCGTCACGCCCGCGGGCAGCGGCGGAGCAACGGCCGACCGGACAGCCTGCGCACCGGGAACCGGGATCGCGTGCATGGTGCCCAGCCCCAGTTGCTGCCGATCCGCCGGCACCGCGAAACTCGCGCCGCACGATCCGCACTCGCTCGCCGAGGCAGAGACCGTCGCCTGACAGTTGTGGCACACGCCCAGCAGGTGCGCTAGACCCCGTGTTCGGCCCGCGTGGGTCCAGAACTGGCGCGTCGTCGGCCCACGCACGATGGTCGTCCGAGTCACCTTGCCGCGAGCCACCAGAATCCGCAGCGTCTCGTGCGAACACCCGGGGCGGAAGGGCTGGTCCTCATCGCGGATGAACCACGGGCCCATCGAGTTCGTCGACGCCTGACGCGACAACGGATCCAGCAACCCCTTGCACCCCGGGCAGCGCGTCGCGGCGCCGATCGAGACACCGCAGTACGGACAAATCGCCTCGGCCGCGGAGGCCGGGGCGTCGGAGCTCGAAGCGGGGGTTCCGGAGGGTGTCGTGGTGGTGTCGGGCATCGGGCGGGGGCCTCGGCTCACGAGACAGTTTCGGTCATGGTACCGTCGCCCATGGCCGACACACGCCGATCCGCCTTTTCCATCGGGCTCTCCCGGCTCGCGACCCTGGCCGCCGGCCTTGCTGCGCCCCTGGCCCTGCCAGCCTGCGCCCCGAAGCCCGCGCCGATCCTTGCCGCGACACCCACGGCGCAGGCCCCCACCGCTTCCAATCAGGCCTCGCCGACGATCTCGGTCATCATCGACGGCACGCCGATCCCGCGCGAGCGCCTGCTCCCCGCGCTCTTCGAGCGTGCCGGGCGCGAAGTGATCGACGAGTTCACACTCGACCTGCGGCTGCGTGCCGAGCTTTCGCGCCGGGGCCTCGCGCTGAACGACAGCCACCGGAGCGAAGAGGCCTCGATCCTCGCCGAGGTCGCGGGGGAGGATGCGTCAGCGCTGCGGCGGCGCGCGGGAATCTCGGCCGAGCGATTGAACACGAGCCTCGAACGCTCGGCGATGCTGCGGCTGCTCGCGCGCGAGTCGCTCCGCGACGCACCCGCTGGCGAGGACTCGGGGCGCGTGTCCATCCGCGAGCGCGCCGCGCTCGTCGTGCGGTCAGAGGATGCCGACGTGCTCGGGCGTGCCTGGCCCGACTCTTCCGCGCTGATTGCCGTGCGGGAGAACGAGGCTTCCGAAGCCATCTCGCCCGCGCTCGCGCAGGCGATCTTCGCGACGGCGGTGGGCGAGACAACGCCGGTGGTGATCACGTCCGCCGGGAGCGTTCGCGCGCGCGTGCTGGCCGAGCGATCGGCGCCGATCGATCCCGCGGCACGCTCCCGCGCGCGCCAGCTCAACGCCGAGCGCGACGCGATGGACCGCATCGCCCGCGAGTTGCTCGCCAAGCCCGGCGTGACGGTGATGGAGCGGGGAATCGCGAACGCGAGGTACGAGTGACGTCGCGTTGCGTCAGCCCTTGAACCCATACTCCGCCCAGCGCCGATCGACGAGCGCGCGGGTGGCGTCGTCCATGCGGAGAATCGGCGGCCAGGGGCGCACCGGCTGGCCGTTGGCTTCGTCGCCCGGCAGCTTGGGCGTCGCGTCGAAGGCGTAGCGGATCACCTTCCCGCTCGCGTCGGCCTGGGCGTACGCGTCGCGCGAGGCGTCGGCGTGGGCGCAGAAGTGGAACATCGCCGCGTCGATCACACGCGCGTCCGAATCCGGCCCCACCACCACGACGTACGCCGGGCCCGCCTCTCGATCGAGTGGCAACATCCGGAAGATCCGCTCGATCGTCTCGCGCCCCTGTCCCGGCGCTGACTTGTCGATCCGCACGAACAGCCAGCCTCGCGCCAGTTCCTCGGGCAGCGTCGCCTCGAGCACGCCCGGAAGCGCCGAGACGCCCGAGAGAATCGTCTCGGCCGCGGCATCGCCGATGGGCCGATGGGTTTCGTCGGCGCCCACGGCCATGCCCGCGACTTCCTCGCCCGGGATCTTCTTCGTCGCGTCGAAGCCGATCTTCATCCCCGCGCCCAGGCGAGGCGCCGCGTGGTC
>JANRKN010000144.1:0-23007 GCA_033763435.1 Planctomycetota bacterium | reverse complement strand
GCCTTGATCTCGCCGTTGCGCCCGACCTGCTCAAAGCGCACGCTGACGCGCTTGGACACGCCGCGCTCCTGCATCGTCACGCCGTAGAGCTGGTCCGCCGAGGCCATCGTGCGCTTGTTGTGCGTGATGACGATGAAGTGGCTCCGGTCCGTGAACTCGCGCACGACGCCGTTGAACCGGCCGACGTTGCCTTCGTCCAGCGCGGCGTCGACTTCGTCCAGCACGCAGAAGCACGAGGGCTTGCTGCGGAAGATCGCCATCAGCAGCGCGACCGCCGTCAGCGTCTTCTCGCCGCCCGAGAGCTGGCTGATCGTCCGCGGCTCCTTGCCCGGGGGCTTGGCCACGATCTCGATCCCCGACTCGAGCAGGTCCGTCTCGTCGGTCACGACCTTCTCGCCGTTGATCTCCTTGACCAGCGGCATCAGGCGCACCTCGGCCCGCCCGCCGCCGAAGAGCTTGCGGAACATCCCGTTCTCGGCGCCGAACGCCTCGCGGATCCGCTCGAACACGTCCTTGAACCGCTCGCGCGACAGCGTGTTCAGCCGGTCGATCAGCTCCAGCAGCTGCCCGCGCGCGGTGTCTAGGTCCTCGACCTGCGCCCGCAGCTTCACGTGCTGGTCCGACAGGTCCGTCTCCTCGTGGATCGCATCCAGGTTCACGCTTCCCAGCGACTTGATCGCGTCGCGCAGCTTGCCGATCTCGCTCTCGGCGCGCTCGACATCCACCGGCACCACGCCCCCCGAATCCAGCAGCGCGCGATACTCGGCGTGCTCCCACGCCAGATCCATCGCCAGTTCCTCGCGCGCGCGGTCCTCGAGGTTCTCGCGCTTGACCTCCAGCTCGCGCTTGGCCACTTCCAGCGAGTGCCAGTCGCGCTCGATCGCCTGCGCCCGCTGCCGCGCCGACAGCACCTTCTCGCCCACCGCCTCGGCCGCGGCGATCGCCTCGTCCACCCGCACGCCCAGCCCCTCGAGCTGCTCGGCGAGCTCCGTCTCGGCCTTGCCCGCGCGCTCGATCTCACCGACGCACGCCTCGAGCGTCCTCTGATGCTCCGCGGCCTGCGCGCTCGCGCGCTCCAGATGCGCCGCCACGTCGCGGATCGACCGCGACAGTTCATCCAGCGCGAGTTCCAGCCGCGACAGCTCACGCCGCGCGTTGCTCAGCGCCTCGCTCAGACGCCCCGCCTCGACCTTGGCCTTGGTCGCCGCTTCGTTCGCGGTCTCCGCGAGGGCCTGGGCCTCGCGCACGCCGCCCTCGAGCGCCGCTGCCGCCGCGGCTTCCTCGTCGTGGAGGCGCGACAGGCTCGCGACCCGCTCGCGGACCTTGTCAAGGTCGGCCGCGACGGTCGCCGAACGCTGCGCGACCTGCGCCGACTCTTCGCGCACGCCGCGCAGCTCGCGGTCCAGGCGCTTCATCTCAGCCTCGAACCGCTCGGCCGCCGCGCCCGTGGACGCCGCGGCCCGCTGCTCGACCGCCAGCGCCGACTGGCCCGCCGCAATCTGCCGATTGATCTCCGCCGCGTCGGCATCGACCGCCGCGAGCGCCGCGCGTTCCTGCTCGACGCGCGCCCGCAGCGCCGCGACCGCCTTCTCGAGGCCCTCGAGCTCCGCCTGGCGCTGCAGCAGGCCGCCCGCCTCGGCGCCCGCCTCATCGCCCGCCATCGAGCCCGCGATCACGCGCCCATCGCTCTCGAGCACCGTCCCGCCGCGCGTCACAAAGCGCGTCTCGCCCCCGCCCGGCGTTGCCGCGAGCATCATCGCCGCGTCGAGCGACTCGACCAGCATCGTCGTGCCCAGCAGCCGGTCGAGCAGGCCCGAAACCAGCGCCTCGTGCTCGCTTCCGCGCTCGCGCACGCGGACCAGGTCGCGCACGCGCACCAGCCGGCTGTCGGTCGTCGCGCCCGCGCGCTGCGCAAGCTCATCGATCGTCGCGGGCGTGCCCGCGCTCGCGCCCAGCCCCCGCATGGGCAGGAACACCACGCGCCCGGGGATGGTCGCGAGGTCCTCGGCCGAGGGCATCTCCGCGAGGCTCGGCACCACCAGCGCCTGCAGCCGCGCGCCCAGCGCCGCTTCGATCAGCGCCGCGCCCTCCGCGCCCCACGATTCATCCGTCTCGATCAGGTCCGCCAGCGGCGCGATCACGCCCGCGAAGCCCGCGCCCGCGTCCTTGGCTTCCAGCACCGTCTTCACGGCGCGCCCGAAGCCCGCGCGCGCCTCCGCCAGCTCGCGCAGCATCGCCCGCCGCGAATCCAGCCTCACCAGCTCCTGCTCGCGGTCCGCCACGGCCCGCGCGCGCTCGCGCCGGTCCTGCGTCAGCTCATCGCCCCGCGCGTTCAGCGCCTTGATCTGCGCTTCCAGCTCCGAGGCCTTCGCCGCGTGCGCCGACGAGGTCGCGCGCGACTGATTCGCCTGCGCTTCCAGGTGCCCGCGCTCGCCCTCAAGCTCGCCCGCGCGCTTGCCCAGCCGCCCGGCCTGCTCGGCAAACTGCTCGATCCGCCGCTCGTCCGCCTGAATCGACGAACTCAGCCCCAGCCGCTCGCGGTCGATCCGCTGCGCCGCCGAGCGCTTGGTGTTCAGCTCCGCCACCTTCGTCGAGTACGCGTTCTGCGCTGCCTGGCGCTCGTCCTGCGCGCTGCGCAATCGGCGCTCTTCTTCGCCCAGCTTCTCGATCAGCGCCGCGACCTGCTCGCGCTGGTCCGCGACCGACGCCTCGGTCGAGATCCGCTTGCCCTCAAGCTCCTTGAGCCGGTCCTCATCGATCCGCGCGCGGTTCTGCGCCTCGTCGATCGCCCGGCGCGTCATCGTCTGACGCTGCGTCGCCTGCTCGCGCGCGTGCTGCGCGCTCAGGCGCTCCTGCCCCACGCGCCGATGCTCGTCCTCGAGGCTCTGGCGCCCAAGGTCCAGCTCCTGCTTGGAAGCCTCCAGCTCGCCGAGCTGCGCATGCGCCTGCTCGCGCTGTGTGCCCAGCTCGGTCTGACGGCTCGTCAGCCCGCTCAACCGCGAGACCAGGTCCGCGTGCTGCTCCAGCGCCAGCGACATGCGCCAGGCCTTGAGCTCCGCGTCCAGCTCCTGGAACTTGCGCGCCTTCACCGCCTGCCCGCGCACGATCCGCAGCCGGCGCTCGGTCGAATCCAGCTGCTCGCGCACGGCCGTGAGGTTCACCTCCGTCCGCTCGAGCTTGCGCTGCGCCTCGATCCGCCGCTGCTTGTACTTCGCAACCCCCGCGGCCTCCTCAAACACCGTCCGGCGTTCCTGAGGCGACGCGAGCAACATCGCATCGACCTTGCCCTGCTCGATGATCGAGTACGCGTCCGCGCCGATGCCCGTGTCCAGGAACAGCTCGCGGATGTCGCGCAGCCGCGCCTTCTTCCCGTTGATCAGGTACGCGCTGCCCCCATCGCGGAACAGGCGCCGCTCGATCTCCACTGTGTCGGCATCGATCGGCAGCGCGCGCCGACCGCGCACGCTCAGGTCGATCGCCGAGGGCTCCGCGTCCTCGTCCGCACCCTGCGGCTCGCCCGTCGCGGGCTTCGCACCCGCGTCAGTGCTCGCTTCGCCCGCGACCTCCGCGCTCGCCTCGGCCGCGGTCTCCACCGTCGCGACATGATCGCCCGTCGGCTTGCTCTCGCCCGCCGCGACCAGCGGGTTGTCGAACGTGAGCGACACCGAGGCCATGCCCTCGGGCTTGCGCCCGGCCGAGCCTGAGAAGATCACGTCGAGCATCTCCGTGCCGCGCAGGCTCTTGCTCGAGCGCTCGCCCAGCACCCACTTCACCGCGTCGACGACGTTGCTCTTGCCGCACCCGTTGGGGCCGACGATGCCGGTGATCGGCTGATCGAACGTGAACTCCGTCCGATCCGCGAACGACTTGAAACCACACAACGTGAGCTTGACCAGCCTCATCGCGACCACAACCTCCCTGTCGCCGATCCCCGGGGAACACACACCACGCCGCCGCCGCCCCGCTCCACGCACCCCCGCCCCTACGGGTAGTGGCTGGCCGCAAGCCTAACCCCAGCATATCGAAAGTCCACGTCCCTCCCAGACGTCGCTCGTCCGACGTCGCAACCGACAGGCTGTCCACGGCCGTGCGCGAGGCCTCCGCCTCGGACCATCGGCCCGGCGATCGGTGCGCAAGCACAATCTGGCGCGGGCTTTAGGGCTCGCGGTCGCCGCGCACGTTACTTCGGGTTCTTGGGCGGCAACGGCACGATCCGGGGCTTGGCCGCCGGTTCAGGCGTCGGCGCGGGCTCCGCGGGTTTCTCGCCGGTCACGGGCTGGGGCGCCGTCGGCGCGGGAGTGTCGAAGATCAGCACGTCCCGACCCTCGTCGGCCGTCGTCTCCGGACGCTCGGGCACCGGCACGCCCCGCCCGACCGTCAGCAGTTCGGCGACCAGCCGATCCTGCTCGGTCGCGAACCCGCCGGCGGTCGCGCGTCCCTGATGCAGCGCGTACAGAATCCCGATGGTCTCTGAGTACGTCAGCCCAAGCCCGGGCCGCGGGTCCTCAGGCGAAGGCTCGCGCGACAGGAACTCCACGACGTCGGGCAGCTCGTGGCTCACCGTCCCCGTCACCACGCGCCCGCCCGTCGGATCCTGATACCGGATCCGCACGGGCTGGTCCTCGCCCTCGGCGATCGCCAGAAACCGGTTCGACCACGCCGAGACCAGCATCGGACGCTTCAGCGTCCCGCCCCCGATCGGCTGCTGCGTCAGGCTCGCGCCGGGCTGCGCCTTGGGCTCGCCGAACAGCACGATCCGAGGCTGGCCCTGCTGCGTGATGTAGATCAGCGGCTCGCCCACCGGCACCACGTCCATCAGAAACTTGCCCGACACCAGCTTGCGCTCGATCCCCGGCATCGCACCCGCGGGCAGGTTCATCCGCGCGAGCATCTCCAGCTGCGTGAACCCCACCGGGTTCGCCCGCTGGTCAGGCCGCGACTGATCCCACTCCAGCAGCCGCGCGAGCTGCGCCCGCTCGGCCCTGCGCGCGAGCGCTTCGTACGCCGCGATCCGCGTGACCAGGTCGTTCTCGCGCAGCAGCTCGCGCAGCGTTGCATCAATCCCCGGCCCGCGTGCCACTTCGCCCAGAAGCTGGATCGCCGCCAGCCTCACCGCGGGCGCCGAACGCGCCGCCAGCTCGCGCAGACGCTCCGTCGCGCGCGGATCGCCCAGCCGCGCGCCCGCCCGCAGCGCCGCCACCTGCGGGATCTGCTCAGGGAACTCGTACAGGTCGCGCACGAACGGAATCGCCCGCTCGCCGATTGCTTCCAGCGCCCACGCCAGGTCGTCGGCCATGCTCGGCTTGTCCTTGAGCGCCTCGACCATCGACCGCGCCGACTCTTCCGGGAACGACTGATCGATCTGCAGGAACTCCAGAAGCTTGACGAACTCGCCGGGCTTGTCGCGCATCCGCGCGGGCACCGTCACCGTGATCGACTGCGCGTTCCGCGCCCGCGCGACCGGCCCGCGGTCGCCCGTGCCTTCGCGGAAGCGCGAGTTGATCGCCGCGGCCACCGCGCTCGCGCGCGAATGCCCGGGCGTGTCCAACTGCAGCTCCATCGACGTCGAACTCGTCACCGTCCCGCCCAGCAGCACGCGCCCGACCGTCTGCGTCACGCCGCCGAACGTCGCCGCCGTGCTCGGCTCCGCGAACGGGTTCAGGAACACCGGGCCCCGCGCGACGCCCACGCGGTTGAGCTGCGGGTCAAACACCGTCGTCGGCGCGCCGAGCTTCAGGTCCGTCGACCACAGCGTCCCGCCCTCGAGGCTGCTCGCGTTGATCGCGCGGATCACCACGTCGAACTGATATCCCTCGGGCGCGCCGGGCGGCACCGCCGCGAGCACCGCCACGACCGCGACGTTCGGATCCGCGAGCATCTCCCGCGGCGTGCGGTTGTTGATCGCCGTGCCGGGCGCGTCCGTCGCGCGCCCGATGCCTTTGAGCCCCATCTCGCGCTCCATCGATGCCGCGATGTTCTCAGGCAGAGGCCTTCCGCCCGTTCCGCGAAGGCCCACGACCAGGCCATAGCCCGAGACCAGCACGGGCGTCGCGCCGCGGAGGGTCGCCTGCGAACCCACCGTCCCGCGCAGCGCCGAGGGCGTGTCGCGCGCAGGCCCAAGCTCCGCGCGGATCGGCCTGGCTGGCTCGCTGCACGCCCCCAGGAGCGTCGCCAGGAGCGTCGCCGCCAGCGCGCCCATCAGCATCGCCGACTGCGTCCCCGCACGCCCCGAACAAACCATCCCACGCCGATGCAGCTTGTTGTTCACGCGCGACATGCTCCCGCGGGCCCGCGCCGATCTCGCGGCAACGGCTCCACGCGGCCACTGTAGGAACTCGCAGCCCAACTCCCCGCCCGCCCGCCGAAGCTCCGCCGGAGGTACCGACCTCGCCCCTCCATCGCACACGCAGGCCCGGGGTCTGTTGAAGGCTTGCCCGGGGGCTTGCCGCTAAGTCCAGCACTCGCCCGCGGATGAGGCATCAACCCCGCGCTTCGTCGCGGCCTCAGGGCCCGCACCGGGCTGTCGGTTGCTGTCGATTGCCCTCGCGCCTCGCCCCGTTTGGGCGTCGGCGTCCACCTGAGCGGCTTCGAAAGCCGGGGACCGCCCTGTAGCCTGAACCGGTGATGTGGATATCGCCTGCAAGATTCGCGCACTGCGCAACTTTGGAAACAGCCAACCTTTGCGCCCAGCCGACAAACAGTCCACAGGAAATTGTGGTTGGCCCCGCTTGTGGACACGATCTGTAGTGGTATGCTCCCTTCCCTCGCCGAACGCCTTGTTCGAGTCGCTCGACGAGTCTCCTCCCGGGGAAGCCGACATGGTCAAGTTGATGCGAGACTGTGCGGGTCGCGATCGAAATATGAACGGTGTCTGTTCGGTCCTTATGCGACGGTTCGCCTAAGATCCGATCGGGTGCGGCCGCGATCTTCGCGTCGCCGCGCGGACGTTGTCGCTCCGACTTCGCGCGGATGGCGGACACGGTGGGCAGGTCCGGTGGTGGGTTGAGCTGACGTTGAGGTAGTGGTTTGGGGTAGTGGGGTGGTGCGGTGGTGGGGTAGCGGGGTGGGTGGTCAAGGGAGGTTCCGCGGTGCCCGTGCTCAGTGACCGACAGATCCGCGAGCTGGTGAAGATCACGCCCTTCTAGCGCGCCGTCAAGCGCCCCGGGCGGATCAGCTTCGGCGTGTCGAGCTACGGCTACGACGTCCGCGTCGGCACGCACTTCAAGATCTTCACTCCCGCGACGCACTCGGGCGACATTGCCGTCGTCGACCCCAAGGCCTTCAGCGACGACATGATGGTCGAGGTCGACGTCGCCGATCGCCCCGCCGACAAGCAGTACGTGATCATTCCGCCCAACTCCTTCGCGCTGTGCGCGACGGTGGAGGAGCTGGAAATCCCGCGCGACGTGCTGGCGATCTGCGTCGGCAAGAGCACCTACGCCCGCTGCGGGCTGATCGTGAACGTGACGCCGCTCGAGCCCGAATGGCGCGGCAAGGTTACGCTCGAAATCTCGAACACCACGCCCCTGCCCGCACGCGTCTACGCGAACGAGGGCATCGCGCAGCTCATTTTCCTCAAGGCCGACCAGGTCTGTGAAGTGAGCTACGCCGACAAGGGCGGCAAGTACCAGGACCAGGGCGGCCTCACGCTGCCGAAAGTCGATTGAACATCATCCGATCGGCAGTCTGCGTTCCCGAGTGCCGAGTCCCGAAACCCAATCCCGATTGCCGAGTGCCTTCTGACCACGGGGACTGACTCATGAAGATTGCCCGCAAGTTCACTTCCGCCGGCCAGGACCCCTTCGCCACCGTCGCGTGGACGAAGCGTTCGTCGAAGATCTCGAACCCGGACGGTTCGACGGTTTTCCGCATGGACGATGCCGAGGTGCCCGAGACCTGGTCGCAGCTCGCGACCGACATCATGGTCTCCAAGTACTTCCGCAAGGCCGGCGTGCCCCAGACGGGCCCCGACGGCAAGGCGCTCAAGAACGCCGACGGCACCGTGAAGACGGGCCCGGAGAAGTCCGCGCGTCAGGTCATCCATCGTCTCGCGGGCTGCTGGCGTTTCTGGGGCGAGAAGCACGGGTACTTTGACTCCGCCGCCGACTCGCAGGCATTCTATGACGAGCTGGTGTACATGATGGTGCACCAGATGTGCGCGCCCAACAGCCCGCAGTGGTTCAACACGGGGCTGAACTTCGCCTACGGCATCACGGGCCCGGCGCAGGGCCACTTCATCTGCGACCCCAAGACCGGCGAGGTCTCGCTCGCGCCCGACGCGTACACGCACCCCCAGCCGCACGCCTGCTTCATTCAGTCCGTGTCCGACGACCTGGTGAACGAGGGCGGCATCATGGACCTGTGGGTCCGCGAGGCGCGCCTGTTCAAGTACGGCTCGGGCACCGGCACCAACTTCTCCAGCCTCCGCGGCGAGGGCGAGAATCTCTCGGGCGGCGGCAAGAGCTCGGGCCTGATGTCCTGGCTCAAGATCGGCGACCGCGCCGCGAGCGCGATCAAGTCCGGCGGCACGACCCGCCGCGCGGCCAAGATGGTCTGCCTCGACATGGACCATCCCGACATCGCCGAGTTCATCAACTGGAAGGTCCGCGAGGAGATCAAGGTCGCCGCGCTCGTCGAGGGCATGAAGCACCTCGCCGACGAGCACAAGCAGACCGCCTCCAAGCTCAACCTCAAGCTCGACTACGACTTCAACGGCGAGTCGTACATGACCGTCTCCGGTCAGAACAGCAACAACTCGGTCCGCATCCCGGACTCGTTCTTC
This sequence comes from Planctomycetota bacterium, assembly GCA_033763435.1. Classification (GTDB taxonomy): domain Bacteria; phylum Planctomycetota; class Phycisphaerae; order Phycisphaerales; family UBA1924; genus JANRKN01. Next base: position 14,225 of record JANRKN010000144.1, on the reverse strand, counting down.
AGCGCGCTGGACAAGAACGAGAGCTGGTCCACCCGTTTCCGCACCAGCCCCAAGCCCGGCAAGACCTATCAGGCCTCGGAGCTCTGGGACATGATCGGCTTTGCGGCCTGGCGCTGCGCCGACCCGGGCGTGCAGTTCGATTCGACGATCAACGCCTGGCACACCTGCCCCTCGGCCGGGCGCATCAACGCGAGCAACCCCTGCTCCGAGTACATGTTCCTGGACAACACGGCGTGCAACCTCGCGTCGCTGAACGTCCTGAAGTTCTACGACCCGCAGACGCGTTCGTTTGACATCGAGCGCTATGAGCACGGGATTGACCTCTGGACGATGGTCCTCGAGATCAGCGTGCTGATGGCCGCGTTCCCGAGCCGTGCGATCGCCGAGCTTTCGTACAAGTACCGCACGCTGGGCCTGGGCTACGCGAATCTGGGCGCGATGCTGATGCAGGCGGGCATCCCCTACGACAGCGAGGAAGGCCGGGCGATCTGCGCGACCCTCAGCGCGATCCTCACCGGTCGCAGCTACCGCATGTCGGCGCTGCTGGCCAAGGAGCACGGGCCCTTTCCGGGCATGAACGATCACGGCGGCGCCGACCGTCAGAACATGCTCCGCGTGATGCGCAATCACCGTCTCGCGGCGCACGGCGTCGACCGCGCGAGCGAGCGCTACGAGCAGCTCAAGATCCGCCCCGTGCCGATCGATCACGCGATCATCAAGGCCGGCAAGGTCGCCCTCAGCAACGCCAAGGCGCTGCTCGAGCACTCCGTCAAGGCCTGGGACGAGGCCGTGACGCTCGGCGAACAGTTCGGCTATCGCAACGCGCAGACGACCGTCATCGCGCCGACGGGCACCATCGGCCTGCTGATGGACTGCGACACCACGGGCGTCGAGCCCGACTTTGCGCTCGTCAAGTTCAAGAAGCTCGCCGGCGGCGGGTACTTCAAGATCGCCAACGAGTCGGTGCGCCCGGCGCTCAAGGCCCTGGGCTACTCCGAGCCGCAGATCAAGGACATCATGACGTATCTGCTCGGCGCGCTCACGCTCGATGTGACGCTCCCCGCGGGCGTCAAGGGCGCGACGCCGGGCCAGACCTTCGCCGACTGGCTCAAGGCCAAGGGCCTCGTCGAGGAAGACCTCGCCCGCATCACCGCCGGGCTGCCCGGGGTGTTCGAGCTCGGGTTTGCCTTCGGCGCGTGGTCGGTGGGCGATGACGCGCTCAAGCGTCTGGGCCTCGACGCCGAGAAGGCCAAGGCCGACTTCTCGTTCAACCTGCTCAAGAAGCTCGGGCTGACGGGCAAGCAGATCGACGCGCTGAACACGCTGGTCTGCGGCACGCAGACCGTCGAGGGCGCGCCGCACCTGAAGGCCGAGCACCTGCCCGTGTTCGACTGCGCCAACAAGTGCGGCAAGATCGGCCAGCGGTACATCGCCGCCGAGGGTCACATCCGCATGATGGCCGCCGCGCAGCCGTTCATCTCGGGCGCGATCTCCAAGACCATCAACCTCCCCAACGAGGCGACGGTCGACGACATCAAGCGCTGCTACCGCCTCTCGTGGGAGCTGGGCCTGAAGGCCAACGCGCTCTACCGCGACGGGTGCAAGCTCAGCCAGCCGCTCTCGTCCAGCGCCGATGCCGAGAAGGCCGCCGAGGAAGAGGGCGACGACGATCTCGCGATCGACGCGGCCCGCGCCGAGGTCTCGGGTCAGGTCGCGGAGCTCGCGGCGGCGGTTGCCGCGGGCGATGAGCACGGCGCCTCCGCCCGCGCGATGGACGTCGTCCAGCGCCCGATGCGCCGGCGCCTCAGCGACACCCGCCGAAGCTACACCCACAAGTTCAACGTCGCCGGCCATGAGGGCTACCTCACCGTCGGCCTCTACGACGACGGCAAGCCCGGCGAGCTCTTCATCACCATGTCCAAGGAAGGCTCGACCATCGGCGGGCTCATGGACTCGCTCGGCACCGCGACCAGCGTCGCGCTCCAGTACGGCGTGCCGGTGGAAAGCCTCGTCGCCAAGTTCAGCCACCAGCGCTTTGAGCCCGCGGGCATGACGGAAAACCCCGACATCCCGTTCGCCAAGAGCCTGGTCGACTACATCTTCCGCTGGATGGGCATGCAGTTCGTCCCCGGGTATCGCGAGGCCAACGCCCCGCGCCGAGGCGGAGATGTCGCGCCCGCGCCCGTGATCGAAGCGCCCACCTTCCAGGGCCAGCCGCGGTTCTCGACCACGCCTCAGTCGGCCGGCGAGCGCATCAGCACGGTCCTCGCGTCCAAGAAGCCGGCTTCCTCATCTGGCGCGACCGGCAATACCGGCACGCAGGTGCTCGCCTCCGCGACGCTCTCGATCGCGCTCGATTCGCTGGGCGATGCCCCCGCCTGCGACGTCTGCGGCACGATCACCGTCCGCAGCGGCACGTGCTACAAGTGCATGAACTGCGGCAACAGCATGGGCTGCTCGTAAGCGAACAGTCGGCAGTCAACACACCGCCGGGCCCTTGCGCCCGCGGACAGTTCGGACGAAGGGACGGCACGGACGGAACTGTGCCGGGGTCGGGCGGCCACGGAAATGCGTGGTGCCCAACGGACCAACAGGCCCCCGACCTCAACCCTCGTTCCAGGCGCAATCGACGACTCGCCGCGCTCCACGCGGCGCGCTCCCACGCGGGAGTCGGTCCCCTCGCACACGGGCCGATCGTCACGGAGTCGCCCGGAACGACCATCGCCGAACTGCCGCGGGCCCAAGGGCCCGGCGTTCTTTTTGCCTGATTTCCCGAGAGATTCACGCCTCTGCGTGCTCTACAGCCCCGGTCGGGGCCTTGCGGCCTGAAGCTCGAACTTCACCGAGACGTGCTGCGCGCCGCGCCTCACGCTCAGCTCGACCACGTCCCCCGGCTTGTAGCTCGCGAGCACGCGGAGCAGCTCGGGCGTATCGCGCGTGGGCCGGCCGTTGATCGCGGTGAGCACATCGCGCCGGCGCAGCCCCACACGCCGCGCCTGGCTCGCGTCGGGCCCGGTGATCGAGACGACGACCGGGCCGTCGCCCTCGCCGTTCTCGACCTCAAAGCCCAGGCTCGCGCCGCCGTCCTCGAGTTCTTCGGGCACCATGGGCAAGGCCCGGATCCACGCGCGGTAGTCCTTGTTGATCTCCGCGATGGGCTTGCCGAGGGCTGATTCGAAGGCGCCCAAAGCCGCGGCCTTCTGCGCCGCCTCGCCGGGCCCGAACTTCTCGACATACGCCCCGTACCACGTCCGCAGCGCGCCGCGCTCGAACAAGTACAGAAACATCGCCCGCGCCAGCGAGTAGTTGGACAGAGGCCGCACGCCCAGGAAGCGGTCCTCGGGATTCGAGATCCATTCCTGGATGGGCCTGAGCAGCCCACCGCGCTCGATGCGCTTGACGATGTTCGTGCGCCACGAGGGCGCGGGCTTGATCACGCGCCCGAGCGGTCTCAGCGCGGCATCGCGCGCGCCCGAGTCGACCAGGTCATAGTCCTCGACCAGCGAGCAGAGGCCTTCCTTGACCCAGATCGGATGATCCTGACCCCGCCGCCATGAGTGCCGGTAGTGCAGCGCGTGAAAGAACTCATGCCGCAGGCTCGAGCCCAGGTCGCCCGAGATCAGCGTGCGGAAGTCGTGGTTGTACACGCCGCCGATGGTGGGGGGCGTCGCGGCCGTGCCGATCGTGCGTTTGCCCAGCCCCGACCGAAGCCACGCCTCGTACTCGCTGCGCTTGGGCAGCAGCACGACGACCCACGGGTCGAGCTTGATCTCTGCGGCGTCTTCGAGCCCTTCAAACACCTCGCGGTCGGCCCACGCGGCCAGCGCGTCCATCTCCGCCCGCGCGATCTCGAAGCTCTTGGGATCGAGCGCCGAGAGATACACGACCTTGCGCTTCTCGTCGGTCTGCTGACTCAGGCCCGTGAACGCCCGCTGAAAGAGCGAGACGCGCGCGTCCCGGCTGCGTTCGAGCACGGTGTCCCAGGCCGACTCCAGCGCCGCGTACTTGGCAAGCGCGCGCACGCCCGCGAGCGCCGGTTCGCGGCGGATGCGCCGAAGGTCGTCCATCCCGCGCTCGACCGCGGCGACCAAGTGCTCGAACGCGTCGTCCGCGCGCCCGAGCGCGCCCACCGCGAGGGCGAGGTTGTACCGCGTCTGGAACGAGGCGGGCTCGAGCGCCATCGCCTCGAGCAGAACCTTCTCCGCGCGGGCAAAGTCCTGCGCTTTGAACGCCTCGGCCGAGGCCTCGCCCAGCTCGCGCAGACGCTTGGCCTCGTCCTCCGTCGGCACGCGTGCGGCCGGGTCCGTCTCGGGCCCGGGCGCGGGGACCTTCGCGGGCGGGTTCGGCGGAGCCTTGCCGGGAGTCTTGGTCGGCTGCGCCCAGGTGGGCACCGCAAGCGCCACGAGGGCCATCGCAAGCACCGGACGATTCATCGTGCCCGCTCCTTCAGCAGCGCCGCGAGCGCCTGCGGATACGCGATCAGTTCCTGCTCGAACACCCGCGCCGCGAGCGTCTCGGGCGTGTCGCCTGCGAGCACGGGGCATCGGCGCTGCAGCACGATGGGCCCGGTGTCGTACGTGTCATCGACCATGTGAACGGTGCAGCCGCTCTCACGCTCGCCCGCGGCGACCACCGCTTCGTGCACGTGGTGCCCGTACATGCCGGGCCCGCCGAACTTGGGCAACAGCGCCGGGTGGATGTTCGTCGCGCGCCCGCGGAAGCGCGCGGGGAGCTTGAGCAACTTGAGATATCCGGCCAGCACGATGAAGTCCACGCCGAACGGCGCCAGCAGCGCTTCCAGCCGCTCCGCGCGGATCGTTCCGGGCTCGACGACCACCGGCAGCCCGAGCGCGCGGGCCTTCTCGACCCCGCCGACATTCGCCGACGCGAGCACGACGCCGATCTTCGCGGGGATCGTGCCATCCTCGCAGCGCTCGTGCAGGTTGACCATCGAGCGCCCGCCGCCCGAGATCAGCACCGCGAGCGTGGCTCGATGACCGTTGTGCACGTGCGAGCGTCCGTGGGCGCTCACGTGTGGGCTCCGGGCGGAACGTGCCCCGCGCTGGACGCATCGACCGTGGCCGCCGCGCGGAACGGGATCGGTTTGCCCTGGTCGTCGACCGACACCATCGTCATGGTCGCGCTCGTGACGGGCACGGTCTCGCCCGTCGTAAACCGTTCGGCCTCAACGTCGATCGTGATCGTGACGCTCTTGGTGCCCAGCCGCGAGGTCGACGCGTAGAGGTTCACGATGTCGCCCACACGCACCGGCGCCTTGAACTCAACGCGGTCGATCGCCGCGGTGACCCAGCGATGCGAGCCATGCCGGCGCGCCTCGACAAACCCCGCCTGGTCCAGATACGACAGAATCACCCCGCCGAAGATCGTGCCGTAGTGGTTCGTGTCCCGCGGCATCGTCACGACCCGCAGTGTCGGCGTCCGCGGGGTCCGGGCTTCAGGCTGGCTCATGCCCGAGCGTAGGGCCCGGCGGGCCCACCCCCGCGAATCCGTACGCCCGCCGAAACGAAACCCGGCGAAACGAATCGGGCCGGGCGGCTTCATATAGTGGAGGCCCGCGTCCCGTACGCCGCGGCCTTCAGATCCCTCAGATCCGCCCGCCAGCCCCGGAGCCCCGACCATGTCCGCCACGCCCGCCGCTGCCGCTCACAGCCACGCACCCTCCGCAGAGGCCAAGCCCTGCACCCACCGTCCGGCCCTGACGGCCAAGGAGATCGAAGGGCTCGAGCTTGCCGAACTCATCGCGCGCTTCCGCCGGGGCATCGAGAACATCGACCGCCGACTCTTCTGGCTCCCCGTCGACCAGCTCGACACCGCGTTCCTCCCTGAGGCCAACGTCGGTCGCTGGCCCATTCGCGTGCTGCTGGGCCATGTCGCAGACGCCGAGCTTGTGTACGCCCACCGCATCCGCCGGACCGTCGGCGAGGATCATCCGGTGCTCGCGCTCTGGGATGAGAACTCGTTCATCGACTCCGGGCTCTACGGCAACATCGAGTCCGACCAGCGCGCCGCCCAGACCTCCGGCAACCCCAAGGCGCACACCGGCACCATGGGCGCGATCTCCGGCTATGTCGCGATCATCCACACCCTGCGCCAGTGGATCGCCGACTGGCTCGAAACCCTCACGCCCCAGCAGTGGGAGCGCACCGCGATGCACCCCGAGCGCGGGCCCGAGAGCGTCCGCACGATGGTCGCGCTCGCGACGTGGCACCTCGAACACCACGCGCGCTATCTCCGCGTGAAGCTCGACAAGATCGCCCCGCTCCCCGCCTCGCAGGACGCCATCGACAAGGCCAAGGCCGCGGTCGCCGGTTCCGGGGCCGGGGGCGGAAGCTGCGGCGCCGGCTGCGGCTGCTCGTCCCAGCCCGCCTGAGCACGCTTCGCGCACCCACCATGGACCCACTCTTCGACCAGCGCCGCTACCTGATTCCCTTCCGCTCGACGCTCCTCCCGCAGATCTTCACGGATGTGCTGGTGATCGGCGGGGGCGCCGCGGGCCTGCGCGCTGCGATCGAGGCCTCGCGCGACGCCGACGTCATCGTGCTCGCCAAGGGCGACCTGAAGAACTCCAACACCGCCTGGGCCCAGGGCGGCATCGCCGCCGTCATCGACCGCGCCGACACCACCGACGACCACGCCCGCGACACGCACGTCGCCGGCGCCGGTCTGTGCGATGACCCGATCGTCCAGCTCGTTGTCCGCGAGGGCCCGGCGCGCATTCGCGAGCTGCAGACTTGGGGCATGACGCTCGACCTCGACAGTGCGGGGGCGATCTCCCTCGGGCGCGAGGGCGGGCACTCGGCCAGCCGCATCGTTCATTCCTTTGGCGACGCAACCGGCCGCGAGCTCGAACGCTGCCTGCTCGAAAAGGCCCGCGCGCTCCGCTCGCCCGCCTCGGCCGACGGGCACTCGCTGCGGATCTTCGAGAACTGCTTCGCGCTGGACCTCATCACCGCCAGCCCCGCCCCGGGCGCGCCCGTGCTGGGCGCGATCACCCACCATCCGCGCTATGGGCTTCAGATGATCTGGGCGCGCGCCACGATCCTCGCCGCCGGCGGCGCGGGCATGCTCTACCGCGAGACCACCAACCCCGCCCTCGCCACGGCCGACGGCATCGCGGTCGCGTACCGCGCGGGCGCCACCGTCAGCGACATGGCCTTCGTCCAGTTCCACCCGACGACGCTGTATCTGCCGGGCGCGTCGCGCTCGCTGATCACCGAGGCCGTGCGGGGCGAGGGCGCGCACCTGCTCGACGCCACGGGCCGGCGCTTCATGCCCGACGTCCACCCGCTCGCCGAGCTCGCCCCGCGCGACATCGTGAGCCAGGCGATCATCCGCCAGATCGCCAAGCAAGGCTCCGGGCACGTCTGGCTCGACTGTCGGCACCTGCGCGACTTCTCCACGCGATTCCCCGGCATCGCCGCGCTCCTCAAGCGCTTTGACCTCGACCCCGCCAAGGACCTCATCCCCGTGCACCCCGCGGCGCACTACATGGTCGGGGGCGTCCGCACCGACCCGATGGGCCTCACCGACGTCCCGAACCTGTACGCCGTGGGGGAAGTCGCCGCGACCGGGCTCCATGGCGCAAACCGCCTCGCGAGCAACTCGCTGCTCGAAGCGCTCGTCTTCGGCCAGCGCGCTGGCGCCGACGCCGCCCGCGCCGCCATGAGCGCCCCGCGCGCCGCGCCCGTCCCGATCGTCTCCGACATCCGCCCCAGCGACCAGGGCGAGCTCGACCTCTCCGACGTCCGCTCGAGCCTGCGCTCAGCCATGTGGCGCAACGTCGGCATCGCGCGCACGGGCGCCAAGCTCCGCGACGTCGCGCAGATGCTCGACTTCTGGGCCCGCTACACGCTCGACAAGATCTTCGACGACCCCGCGGGCTGGGAGACGCAGAACCTGCTGCTCGCGGGCGCGATCGTCGCTCGCAGCGCCGAATGGCGCCGGGAGTCCCGCGGCTGCCACGCGCGCCTCGACTTCCCCGAGCCGCTGGAAACCTTCAATGTCCACGACGGCTGGCGCAAGGGCCGCGACGAGCCCGAGCTCTCGCCGGTCGCGAGCGCGCCGGCCGACACGCGCCGCGCGGTCATGTCCAGCGCCGCGGCAGGAAGGTGAGTGGGGCGGTGCACCGCAACGCAGGGCGATCTCGGCCGAAGCTGATCGTGCTCCTGTGCGCGCTCGCCTCGCTCGTCGCCTGTACGGAAGAGCGAGTGGTCCGCTCTCGGCCCGCGTTCGCGGGCCTCCCCGGCGCGACCGGCGCACAGATCATCGACGAAGAGCGCGACAAGCGTCTGGCCGAGTCCGGCCTCGCGCCCTCGGCCGACCAGCAGCCCGAGCGCGAAGTGGTCAACCCCGACGGCACGCGCACGCTCCTGACCCGCAATGTCCGCGATCTCATGTTCCACGTCGCGTCCACGCTTCAGAAGAACGAGCGCGACCTCCTCGTGGGCCAGCTTCTTTCTCGCACCACGATCGCCGAGTTTGTCGAGCGGGGCCTCGACCCGGCCCTCGCCTTCGACCTGCTCAAGAGCATGGAGCCCGACATCCGCGAGCTCTTCAGCAAGCTCCCGGGGGGCGAGCTCACGCCCGGCTCGATCATGCAGCCGCTCCCGGGCCGCGCGGTCCGTCTGCGACTGCCCATCGAGGTCGCAGGGCGCGATCGGCTCATCGGCTTTGACGTGATCCCCGAGCGCGCGCAGTGGAAGCTGCGTTGGTTCGTGCCCGGGCCCGAGTACATCCTGCCCCAGCCGTGAGAACGGTCACTCGAAGCGTGGCGGCGCTCAGTTCCCGCCGCCGCGGGCCTGAAGCTCGGCCGTCACCGTGATCTCTTTGCCCTCGCGCACGAGCACGATCTCGACCTTGTCGCCCGGCTTGTGCTCGCTGAGCAGAGGCATCCACGACTCGACGTCGGGCAGCGCCTTGCCGTTCCACTTGATCATGCGGTCATTCGCCTTGATGCCCGCCTTGTCGGCCGAGCCCCCGGGCGTCACGCCGCCGACGAGAATCCCCGGCTCGCTGCCCGAGTAATCGCCCGGCATGATCCCGAAGCGGACGCGCACGCCGCCGACCGGCCCGAGCGCGGGATCGCTCGCGGGCGCGCCGGGCGACGAAGCTCCGGGCGAGGCGGCTCCGGGCGTCGCCGCAGCGGGCGTGCTCTCGGGCCCGCCCCGGCCGACCATCTCCGTCCGGCCCCTGACGCTGTCGGAATAGGGCAGCGGCTCCGTGCGCTGCACGAGCCCCAAGCCCATGCGGTACGCCAGATCCGCGACCTTCGCCGCGCCCTCAAAGTTGATCGTGCGGATCGTGTCGCGCGGGTTGTGATATTCCGGGTGCAGACCCGTAAAGAAGAACAGCACCGGCACGCCCGCCGAGTAGAAGCTCGCGTGGTCGCTGGGCCCCAGGCCCCCGGGCCGCTGCGCGACCTTGAACCCCGACGCATCGATGAACGGCTTGATGTATTCGCCCAGCCCGTCCGCCGTGCCCGTGCCGTGCAGCTCGAGCGCCCCGCCGCGCAGCCGCCCGATCATGTCCAGGTTGATCATCAGGAAGTGCCGATCGATCGGCACGATCGGGTTCTGGGCATAGTGCCGCGAGCCGTTGAGGCCCGACTCTTCCGCGCAGAAGCCCATGAACAGGATCGACCGCAGCGCCGTCCCGGGCGACTCTTCCGCGATCTTGCGATACTCCGCGGCGAACTTGCTCGCGAGCAGCATCATCCCCGACGTGCCGCTGGCGTTGTCGTCGGCGCCGTAATGAATCTGCCCGCGCGCGTTCGGATCGGTCGAGCCGAAGTTGCCCGGCCCGAGGTGATCAAAGTGCGCGCCGATGACCAGATACTGATCCTTCAGCTCGCCCCGGCCATCGAGCACCGCACCGACGTTCGCCGTGGGGATCGGGCGCGAATCCACGTCCGTCGCCAGCGTGATGGGCGCCTTGGTCAGCTCGACGATGCCGCCCTTCTCGTCCGCGAGCTTGCGGAGGTCCACGAGGCTCCGTCCCTGTTCGTCCGCCGCGCGGACGAGCCGGTCCGCCGCGTCGATCGACATCATCACCACGGGCACCTGCGTCGCGCGCCGCGCGCTGATCGAGTTCAGGTCCTCCATCTTGCCCACGCGCGCATCGTCCGCGCCGGGCGGATTGACCAGCACGATCCCCGCCGCGCCGCGCCGGGCCACCTCGCGGATCTTCGCCTCGAGCCCCGAGCGAGGCGACCACCCGCCCGCGTCGGTCCAGCGGCTCTTGCCCTGCTCGTTCACGGGCTCGAATCGCAGCACGATCGCGACCTTGCCCTCGAGCTTGACCTCATTGTTCTCCGTGTCGCCGAACGAGTTGTACCCGTCGGGCCCGCCCGTGATGCCATACCCCACAAACACCAGCGGCGCGCCCTGCGCCTCGCCATCACCGGCGAACGACAGCACGTTGTAATCCGTCCCCGCCGCCAGCTCTGCGCCGCCGAACTCGACGCGCTGGGTCTTCACCACCCGCTCGCGCCCGAACTCAAAGAACTGCCGGTACGAGGCGAACTTGGTGATCACCTCCGTCCCGTCCGCGGCCTTCTCCGTCTCGGGGAACGCGGGCTTCAGCCCCAATCGCTGATAGTGATCGATGATGTAGTCGGCCGCGAGGTCGTTTTCCTTCGTCGCGGGCAGGCGTCCACGCAGGAAGGGGCTCGCGAGGAACGAAATGTGCTCGCGGATCGACTGCGCGTCGGCCGAGATCGCCTCCGCGCTCGCCGGCGCGGTCAGGCCTTCCGTCCCGCCGCCAACTGCCATGCCCGACGCCACCGCCACCAGCCAGCCGCCGATCCACCTGCTCCGACGCATCGTCACGCCTCCATGTGCTTGCCCGCAGCCCGCGCCGCCTGTTCGATCTGGGCCTCACCCAATCCGGACGCCGAGCATACCGCATTTCCGGACGCCCGGGACCGAGATTGGGCCCCGAGTTCGCCCCGCGGGAACATCGCTCTCCTTATCCCGCCCCGGGGGTCCTTGCCCCGGCGTTCCTACACTTGCAGCCCCGCGCGATCGGGCCTGTTCCGCGTGCGGGAATCCAGCCCCATCCGGGCCCCGAACTCGCCCCAAGCCCCCGTGTTCTCAGGCCAACGACCACTCCGGAACCACCGCCCATGACGACCATCCCCGCGCCCGCGTCTGTTGCCGCCTCGCGTCTGCCCGCGTCGATCCTCTCGCCCTCGGACACCTTCGCCCATCGGCACATCGGCCCCAGCGAAGCCGAGATCCAGGCGATGCTCGAGACGCTGGGCTTCACGTCGCTCGAGGCCTTCACCGACAAGGTCGTGCCCGAGTCGATCCGCCTCCGCCGCGCGATGAACCTGCCCAAGCCCCGCGCCGAGCACGAGCTGCTCCGCGACCTCAAGGCGACGATGGCGCAGAACCGCATCTGCCGGTCGATGATCGGGCTGGGCTACTACGACACGATCACGCCGCCGGTCATCCTGCGCAACGTGCTCGAGAACCCGGGCTGGTACACGCAGTACACGCCTTACCAGGCCGAGATCGCCCAGGGCCGGCTCGAAGCGCTCCTGAACTTCCAGACGATGGTCAGCGACCTCACGGGCCTGCCGCTCGCGGGCGCGTCGCTGCTCGATGAGGGCACCGCCGCCGCCGAAGCCATGGCCATGTGTTACTCGATCGCCGGCGGGCACGACGAGTCCTTCCGTCGCGTCTTCTTCGTCGCCGCCGACTGCTTCCCGCAGACCATCGGCGTGGTCCAGACCCGCGCGCGTTCGATGGGCCTGGACGTGGTCGTGGGCGACCCCGCGACCGCCGACTTTGCCGCGATCCCGCACCTCTGCGGCGTGCTCATGCAGTACCCCGCTGCGACCGGCGCCGTCGCCGACCCGCGCGACATCATCACCCGCGCCCACGCCGCGGGCGCCAAGGTCGTCGTCGCGACCGATCTGCTCGCCCTGACGCTTCTCACGCCCCCGGGCGAGCTGGGCGCCGACGTCGCCGTCGGCAGCGCGCAGCGTTTCGGCGTCCCGATGGGCGCCGGCGGCCCGCACGCCGCGTTCATCGCGACCCACACCGAGCACGCCCGCCGCATGCCCGGGCGCATCATCGGCGTCTCGCGCGACGCCCAGGGCCGCACCGCCCTCCGCATGGCGATTCAGACGCGCGAACAGCACATCAAGCGCGATCGCGCGACCTCGAACATCTGCACCGCGCAGGCGCTGCTGGCGATCATCGCGGGCCTCTACGCCGCATACCACGGGCCCGAGGGCCTGCGCCGCATCGCCTCGCGCGTTCACGCCTTCGCGCGCGTGCTCGCGCTGGGCGTCACCAAGCTCGGCCACACCGTCACCAACACCGCGTACTTCGACACGCTCCGCGTCAAGGTCGGCCCCGGTTCGGTGCAGGCCGTCGTCAACGCCGCGCTGCAGCGCAACATCAACCTCCGCGACAATCATGACGGCAGCGTCAACGTCTCGCTCGACGAGACGACCTCGCGCGAGGACCTGGCCAAGCTCTTCGAGGCCTTCAACACCACGGGCGTGCACGCCGCGCCGGCCTTCAACGCTGACGCGCTGCTCTCCGACGTGCGCGACGTGCTGCCCCCGGCGCTCGCGCGCCAGTCGGGCTATCTCACGCACCCGGTCTTCAACACCTACCACTCCGAGACGGAGATGCTCCGCTACATCTTCAAGCTCATGGGCCGCGACCTTTCGCTCGCGCACAGCATGATCCCGCTGGGCTCGTGCACGATGAAGCTCAACGCCACCAGCGAGATGATCCCCGTCACCTGGCCCGAGCTTGGCAACATCCACCCCTTCGCACCCGCCGACCAGCTCAAGGGCTACCACAAGATGTTCTCCGATCTCGAGCAGTGGCTCGCCGAGATCACCGGCTTCGCGGGCGTGAGCCTCCAGCCCAACGCGGGCTCGCAGGGCGAGTACGCCGGGCTGCTCGTCATCCGCGCTTACCACGAGCACCGCGGCCAGGCCCACCGCGATGTCTGCCTCATCCCCGAATCCGCCCACGGCACCAACCCCGCCTCGGCCGTCATCGCCGGCTTCAAGGTCGTCTCCGTCAAGAACACCCCCTCGGGCGATGTCGACCTCACCGACCTCAAGGCCAAGATCGCCGAACACCGCGAGCGCCTGGGCGCGCTCATGGTCACCTACCCCTCAACCTACGGCGTGTTCGAAGAGCACATCCGCGAGATCTGCGACCTCATCCACGAAGCCGGCGGCCAGGTCTACATGGACGGCGCCAACATGAACGCGCAGGTCGGCCTCTGCCGGCCCGGCGACATCGGCGCCGACGTCTGCCACCTCAACCTCCACAAGACCTTCTGCATCCCCCACGGCGGCGGCGGCCCCGGCATGGGCCCCATCTGCGTCGCGCCCCAGCTCGTCCCCTTCCTCCCGGGCCATCCCGTCTCCAAGCCCGTGTCCTCGGGAGTCCACGCGACGGGCGCCGTCTCGGCCGCGCCGTACGGCTCGCCCTCGATCCTCGCCATCAGCTGGGTCTACATCGCCCTCATGGGCGCCGAGGGCCTGCGCAAGGCGACCCAGATCGCCATCCTGAACGCGAATTACATGGCTAAGCGTCTCTCCGCCCACTTCCCCGTCCTCTTCAAGGGCTCGTCGGGCTTCGTGGCCCACGAGTTCATCCTCGACGTCCGCCCTGTGCAGCCCACCGCTGGCATCACCGTCGACGACATCGCCAAGCGGCTCATGGACTACGGCTTCCACGGCCCCACGATGTCCTGGCCCGTCCCCGGCACGCTCATGTTCGAGCCCACCGAGAGCGAGCCCAAGGCCGAGCTCGACCGTCTCTGCGACGCGATGATCTCCATCCGCGCCGAGATCGCCGAGATCGAATCCGGCGCCGCGGACAAGGCCGACAACGTCCTCAAGCACGCCCCGCACACCATGCAGGTCGTCTGCTCGGACGCGTGGAACCGCAAGTACCCGCGCGAGAAGGCCGCGTACCCCGCCGCGTGGCTCCGCGACGCCAAGTTCTGGCCCAGCGTCGGGCGCATCGACAACCCCTACGGCGACCGCAACCTCGTCTGCACCTGCCCCCCGATGGCCGAGTACGCGAGCTGAACCGCCAGCGAACGTCACGGGCCTGACGCTCGCACGAACAACTCAGCCCAAAAACAAACGCCGCGGGACGCCTTCGTCCCGCGGCTTTCATTTCTGCTTCCGATTGCCTTTGCCCACTGCCCACTGGCCACTG
>JANRKN010000143.1:0-22880 GCA_033763435.1 Planctomycetota bacterium | reverse complement strand
CCCACGGCCGGCCTTCGCCGTGCCGATGACCAACGTTCCGGAGGCCCGACTTTCGGGCTGTCCATTCCGGGGCACGAGATTCAAGGAGAGGACGAGGCAGCGCATGGCACGCACGCGGATCCGGGGCTGGTCGCTGATGGTCTTCGCGGGGCTGGCCCTGCCGATGGCCCTGCCGACCGTCCTTCCGACAGCCCTGCCGGCCTCGCTCGCCGCCGCGTTCCCGCCGCCGACCTCGAACCCCGCGAACCTCAACAACGCCGACGCGCTCGCGCCGGGGATCATCACCGCGCGCCCGGGCGTGCTGAACCTCCGCGCGGGCGATGTGGAACTCGCGGCCCAGCCTGACCTGCTCGCGCCCGACCTTGCCGCGCCCAACCAGCCCGATCGCGCCATCGACGTCGCGCCCTTCCCCGCCGGTCGTCGGCTGATCCTCGCGCTCGACGGGCCGATGACCCCCGCGCGCCGCGCGCAGCTCGAAGGCTTGGGCATCCGGCTGGGCGACTATCTCCCGACCAACGCGTTCCTCGCCGACCTCTCCGCCGTCACGCCCGCGCAGCTCCGCGCGCTGGGCTACGTCGCGCGCGTCATCGCCTACGACCCCGCGTGGAAGACCGCGCCCGACCTGGGCACCCGGCGCTACTCCTCGCCCGAGCGCACCGACCTCGCCTCCCGCGGCATGGTCCGTCTCCACGTCACCGCCTTCGAGCCCGCCGAGCTCAACGCCCTCGCCGCACGCGCAAGCACGCTCCCCGGCGCGACGCTGATCGAAACCGCCGCAACGACCGGCGAGCTGCTGCTCGACGTCCCGACGGGCGCCGCGCGCGCCGTCGCGCGCACGCTGGCGCAGGACGACGCCGTGCGCTTCATCGACGAGGCGGGCGAGGCCTTCGACCGCGAGCTGACCGCCTCGTGGACCGTGCAGAGCAACCAGGCGAACGTCTACACGCTGTGGGACAAGGGCCTGACGGGCGTTGGGCACGTGCTGGGGATCATCGATTCGCGCATCGCCGCGGACCACTGCGCGTTCTTCGATACCGCCAACCCCATCGGCCCTTCGCACCGCAAGCTCCTCGCGTACAACACGACGCTGGGCTACGCGCAGCACGGGACGCACGTCGCGGGCATCGCCGCGGGCGACACGGGCGTGCAGGACACGCAGCGCGGCATCGCGTTCGGCGCGAAGATCGTCTACAACAACCACCCCGCCGCCACCGTTCAGTCCTTCCTCGACCGCTTCACGCTCCACGCCTCGCAGGGCGCCTTCGTGCACACCAACTCGTGGGGCACCGACTCGACCCGCGCGTACAACGCCTCGTGCGTGGGCCTCGATACGTTCCTCTGGAACAACGACGATCAGTGCATCGTGTTCGCCGTGTCGAACACCGCCCAGGTCAACAACCCGGAGAACGCCAAGAACGTCCTGGCGGTCGGCGGCTCGCAGCGCTCGCCCAACCAGGCCAACTGGTGCATCGGCGGCTCGGGCCCCACCACGGACGGACGCCGACGCCCCGAGGTCATGGCCCCCGGCTGCTCGATCGTCTCGGCGACCGGCGCCAGCGGGTGCTCGACGACCGCGCTCTCGGGCACCTCGATGGCCACGCCCAACATCGGCGGCCTCGCGCTGCTCGTGCGCCAGTACTTCACCTCGGGCTTCTATCCCTCGGGCGCCGCCGTGCCCGCCGACGCGTTCTCGCCCGCGGGCCCGCTCATCAAGGCGGTGGTCGTCAACGCGGGCACCGACATGACGGGCGTCGCGGGCTATCCGTCGCTGCGCGAGGGCTGGGGCCGCGCGCTCGCCGACGACGCGCTCTTCTTCGCGGGCGACGCGCGCGGGCTGGTGGTGCGCCAGGCGCGCAACAACACCGCCGAGGCGCTGAGCACGGGCGAGTTCGCCCTGAGCCGCATCACCGTCACCGGGTCGGCCGATCCGCTGAAGATCACGCTCGCGTACCACGACGCGCCGGGCGCCGTCGACACGACCTTCGCGCCCGTCAACCAGCTCGCGCTGCGCGTGGTCGGGCCCGACGGCTCGACGTACTGGGGCAACAACCTCGGCGCGGGCATCTCGCTCGTCGGGGGCAGCGCCGACCTCGTCAACAACACCCAGCAGGTCATCCTCCCCGCGCCCACGCCGGGCGTCTATCGCGTCTTCATCGACGCCCCCGCGGTGCAGGTCGGCGCGCAGGGCTACGGCGTGGCGATCACCGGCGCCGTCACCGACGGGCCCTGCCCCGCCGACTTTGACCTCTCGGGCTTCGTCGACAGCGACGACTTCATCGCCTTCACCATCGCCTTCGAGGCCGGTGACCCCTCGACCGACTTTGACGGCTCGGGGTTCATCGACAGCGACGACTTCATCTTCTTCGCCGATCGCTTCGCGGCCGGGTGCTGAGGACTAAACTTTCCGGAAGGAACTGCACGATGACGCCCGCCGCACTCAGCTCGATGCAATCTCCGCTTCTCGCCGCGGCCGAGGCGCAGGCCCAGGGAGGCCGCCCGATGTACGCGATCGCGTTCGACATGGACACCGAGCAGCTGCGCACGCAGTACCCCAACAGCTCGTGGAACAACGCGTACAGCGACATCCGAAAGATTCTGAGCGACCACGGATTCAAGTGGCAACAAGGCAGCGTCTACTTCGGCGGACCCGAGGTGAACGCGGTGACGTGCGTCATGGCGGCGATGGACCTGGCGCGCAGCCTGCCGTGGTTCGCCTCCTCAATCCGCGACATCCGCATGATGCGCATCGAGGAGTTCAACGACCTCATGCCCGCGGTGCGCGACATCACCGGCGGCTGATCTCCGCGCCAAGACTAAGCTCTCCCTATGGCCGACCTCGCCACCGTCCTCGCGCAGGCCGAGCAGCTCCACCACGCGGGCCAGCCCGAGCAGGCCCGTCAGGTCATCGCGCGCGCACTCCAGAAATCCCCCGCCGACGCGAACCTCAACAACGCCATGGCCATCGCGCTCGTCGGCCTCCACCAGCTCGATCAGGCCCTCTTCTACGCCGAGAAAGCCGCCAGCAGCCGCCAGCCCCACCACCACCACCTCGTGACCTTCGGCAACCTTCTGTGCATGAAGGACAAGCACGAGAAGGCCATGACCGTCCTCCAGCGCGCGCTCGCCCTCAGCCCGGGCGACACGGGCGCGCGCCTGGCCCTCGCGCACGCGCTCAAGGGCTCGCGACGCATGCTCGCCGCGAGCCGCGAGTACCGCGCGATCCTCGACGCCCACCCGACCGACCTGGGCGCCGCCCTCGCCCTGTCCGACGCGCTCCAGGCCGTTGGCCTGCCCGAGGAAGCGCCCGCCGTCCTCGCGCGCGCGCTCGAACACCACCCCGCCAACCCCGAGCTCCGCGGCTCGTTCGCCTACGCGCTCAACTATCTCCCCACCGACGCGCCCGAGACCATCCTCGAGGCCCACCGCGCCTTCGCGAACGTTCTCGAGGCCGCGATGCCCGGCCTCTCGCACCCCGCGCCCAAGCCGCTCACCCACCCCGACGGCACGCCGCGCCCCATGCGCGTCGCGATCCTCAGCGCCGACCTGCGCACCCACTCGGTCGCGTTCTTCGCGCGCCCGCTCTTCGAGCACCTGCCCAAGCACCGCTTCACGCTGCTCGCGTATCACACCAGCAGCGCCGAGGACGCGATGAGCGACAAGCTCCGCGCGCACGCCTCGCTCTGGCGCCGCGTCGAAACACTCTCGCCGATGGACCTCGCCAGGCAGATCGCCTCCGACGCGCCCGACGTGCTGATCGACCTCACGGTGCACACGACGGGCCAGCGCCTCGCGGCCGTGCACCTGCGCCCGGCGCCGATCATCATCAACTACCTCGGCTACCCCAACACCTCGGGCATGCCCGCCTTCACGCACCGCATCGCCGACGCCATCACCGACCCGCCCGGCACCGAGGGCTCGTGCGTCGAACGCCTCGAGCGCCTCGCGCCCAGCTTCCTGTGCTTCTCTGAGCCCGAGGGCGCGCCCGACGTCGCGCCCGTGCCCGCGTCGCAGCCGTTCACCTTCGGCTCGTTCAACGGGCTGCCCAAGGTCCACGCGGGCGTCATCGACACCTGGGCCGAGATCCTCCGCGCCGCGCCCGGCACGCGGCTCATCGTCAAGAACCCCAACTTCTCCGAGAGCGAACTCGCCGCGGATATCCGCGCGCGCTTTGAACGCCGCGGCATCGACCCCGCGCGCATCGACACCGCCATCGGCCCCAAGGCCCAGCGCGACCACCTCGCGTTCTACAACCGCGTCGACCTCGCCCTCGACACCTTCCCCTACACCGGCACCACCACCACCTTCGAATCGCTGCTCATGGGCGTGCCCGTCCTCACGATGACCGGCAACACCCATGCCTCGCGCGTCTCGGCCTCGATCCTCTTGAGCCTCAGCCTCGACCGCTTCATCGTCCGCTCGCGCGAAGACTACATCGCCCGCGCGGTCGAGCTCGCCCAGAGCCGCGAAGCCCTCGCGCCCCTGCGCGCGCAGCTCCGATCAACGCTCCGCGCGAGCGGTCTGCTGGACGCGCCCGCCTTCGCCGCGCGCTTCGGCGAGCTGCTCGAATCGATCCACGCGCGCGCGCTTTCGGAGCGGGGCTGAGCGATGAGCACCGCCCCCCCACGCACGCAGCAGGCCGTGCAGCAGGCCTTCGCGCTGATGCAGTCGCAGCGCGCAAGCGAAGCGCGCGACCTGCTGCAGCAGGCCCTGCGCCGCGCGCCGAACGATCCCGCGCTCAACAGCGCGATGGCGACCGCGTGGATGATCCTGGGGCAGTTCGTTCAGGCCGAGTTCTTCGCGCGCAAGGCGCTCTCCGCGGCGCCGACGAACCCCGACCTGCTCGTGACGCTCGCGAACATTCAGGTGCAGTGGTCCAAGCCCGCCGAGGCATGCGAAACGTTCACGCGCGCGCTCTCGGCCTCGCCCGAGCATCTGCCCTCGCGGCTCGGGCGCGCGAGCGCG
Organism: Planctomycetota bacterium; assembly: GCA_033763435.1. Classification (GTDB taxonomy): domain Bacteria; phylum Planctomycetota; class Phycisphaerae; order Phycisphaerales; family UBA1924; genus JANRKN01. The sequence goes on along the minus strand of JANRKN010000143.1, from coordinate 17,918 downwards.
CTGCGACTTCTGCGCCGGTTCACCGAGGCCGCGGCCGACGCGCGCCTCGCGCTCTCGCTCGCGCCACGCGACCCCGACGCGACCGTCGCCCTCGCCGACGCGCTGCAGAATCTGGGCCGGACCGACGAGGCCGCCGAGGCGCTCGAAGAGGCCGCGCGCGAGCACCCGACGAGCGAAGCGCTGATGTCCTTCCGCGCGTTCGCGCTGAACTATCTGAGCGCCGACCCCGCGCGCGTGTTCGAGGCCCACCGCGCCGCCGGGGCGCTGATCCAGGCGCGCGTCGCGCCGATGGCCCCACCCCCGGCCCCAGCCCCCACCCCGGCCCGCGCGCCGATCCGCGTGGGGCTCGTGACGCCCGACCTTCGCCGCCATTCGGTCGCGTACTTCGCCGAGCCTCTGCTGCGCCATCACGACCGCGCCGCGCTCGACCTCACCATCTATCACACGCACGCGAGCGAGGATGACGTCACCTCGCGCCTGAAGCCGCTCGTCTCGCGCTGGCGCTCGTGCTTCGGCAAGAGCAACCGCGAGATCGCCGCGCAAGTCCGCGCCGACGGCATCGACGTGCTCATCGAGATGTCCGGCTACACCCGCGGCAACCGGCTCCCGCTCATGGCCCTCCGCGCCGCGCGCGCGCAAGCCACGTGGCTCGGCTACCCCGCGACCACGGGCCTCACGTGCGTCGACGCGCGCCTCACCGACGCGCTCGCCGATCCGCCCGGCGCAGAATCGCTCCACACCGAGCGCCCGCTGCGCCTCCCGCGCTGCGCGTGGTGCTACGCGCCGCCCGAAGATTCGCCCGAGCCCGCGACTCCAGCAACCCACGAACCCATCACCTTCATCTCCGCCGCGGCGCTGCCCAAGCTCTCGCGCGAAACACTCACGCTCTGGCGCGACACGCTGAGCGCCACGCCCAGCTCCCGGCTGATCCTCAAGAACCGCGCCTTCGCCGACGCGTCCGCGCGCGACGACCTCGCGCAGCGTCTGGCCGCGCTGGGCCTGAGCCCCGAGCGCGTGAGCCTCGAGCCCGGGCAGGATGCGCCGCGCGAACACCTCGCCGCACTCGGGCGCGCGCACGTCGCGCTCGACACGTTCCCCTACGCGGGCACGACGAGCACGTGCGAGGCGCTGTGGATGGGCGTGCCGGTCGTCTCGCTCGTGGGCGCGTCGCACGTCTCGCGGGTGGGCCTGTCGCTGCTGAGCGCGGTGGGCCTCGGAGACCTTGCCGTGACTTCGCGCGAAGAGTTCGTGCGCGTCGCTTCGGGGCTCGCGCAGGACCGTGCGCGCTTGTCCTCGCTCCGCGCGTCGCTGCGCGCCACGCTTCTCGCTTCGCCCCTGGGCGATGGGCCCGCGTACGCGCGCGACTTCGAGGCCGCCGTGCGCGCCCTCGCGGAGGGCCGGGCATGAGCGTGGGCCCCGAAGCGCAGTTCAATCAGGCCTTCGCGCTGCTGCGCGCGGGCCGCGCGGCCGAGGCGCTCGCGCTCGCCCAGCGCCTGCTGCCTAAGCACGCGGGCAACGCCGCGGTGAACCACCTGCTCGCGATGGCGCACCTGGCCGAGAACAGGCCGGGCCAGGCCGAGTACTTCGCGCAGCGCGCGACCGAGCTCACGCCCCGCGACGGCTCGGCATGGTCAACCCTCGGCGCCGCGCTCAACGCGCTCAAGAAACTCCCGCAGGCCGAGCGCGCCTTCGCCCGCGCGACCGAGCTCAAGCCCGACAACCCCGGCGCCTGGGCGGGCCTGGGCACCGCGCGCGCGATGCTGCGCGACAACCCCGGCGCGCGCGAGGCCTTCGACCGCGCGCTCGCCCTCGCGCCCTCGCACTTTGACGCGCGCGTCAACGCCGCGCGGCTCACCCTCGACTCAGGCCGGCCCGAGCTCGCGGGCGCGCACGTCCGCGCGCTCGAAGCCGCGGTCCCCGAGCGCGACACCTCGCCCGCCGCGCTCACCACGCGCCTGCTGGCGTGTACGACGCTCAACTACGACCCCGACTGCGCCGTCGAGACGATCGCGCAGGTTCATCGCCGCCTGGGCTCCGCGTTCGCGCGCGCATTCCCCGCGCGCCCGCTGGAGGCCCGCGCGAGCAAAGGCTCGCCGCTGCGCGTGGGGCTCATGAGCCCCGATCTCCGAGTCCATTCCTGCTCCTTCTTTGTCGAGCCCCTGCTCGCGCACCACGATCCTGCGCGCGTTGAACTCTTCGCGTACCACACCAGCGACCTGGCCGACGCGGTCACCGCGCGCCTGCGTGCGCTGCTGCCCGAGGGGCACTTCCGCGAGGTTCACACCCTCAGCGACGACGCGCTGACGGACCTCATCCGCGCCGACGGCATCGACGTGCTCATCGACCTTGCGGGGTGCACGGTGGGCCATCGCCTGGGCGTGCTCGCGCGCCGCGCCGCGCCCATCCAAGCCACGTACCTGGGCTATCCGAACACCACGGGCCTGCCGACGGTCGACTACCGCCTCGTCGACGCGCTGACCGATCCGCCCGGCGCCGCCGACGAACTCTGCACGGAGTCGCTCGTGCGGCTTGCGCCGTGCTTCCTGTGCTTTGTCCCGCCGCGCGACGCACCCGCGCCCGCGCCGCCCGACGAGCGCGCGCCGATCACCTTCGCCTCGTTCAACCGTCTGCCCAAGGTCAACGACCGCGCGCTCGCGCTCTGGTCGCGCGTCCTGCACGCGACGCCCGGCTCGCGGCTCATGCTCAAGTCCGTCGGCCTCGACGCGCCCAGCCTGCGCGACGACCTGCTCGCGCGGCTTGAAGCCCTGGGCATCGCGCGCGACCGCGTGGAGCTCGCCCCCGCGACCGCGACCCCCGCCGAGCACCTCGCGCTGTACGCGCGCGTGCACGTCGCGCTCGACACGTTCCCCTACAACGGCACGACGACGACGTGCGACACGCTGCACATGGGCGTGCCGGTCGTGACGCTCGCCTCGCCCGAGCCGCGCCATGCCGCGCGCGTCGGGCTCTCGCTGCTCACCGCGGCCGGCCTGCCCGAGCTCGTCGCGCGCACGCCCGACGAGTTCGTCTCGATCGCCTCAGGCCTCGCGCAGGACCGCGCACGGATCCTGGACTACCGCGCGCGCCTTCGTGCGCAGCTCGCGGCCTCGCCCCTGGGCGATGCGCGGCGTTTCGCCGAACGGTTCTTTGGCGCGGTCCTGACGCTCAAGCGCCCGTCCGAGAGGGAGACATCGCCATGAACCCCGCGCTCGCGCCGATCCTCGAACACATCCGCGCCGGGGCGTTCGATGCCGCGCGCCCCCCGCTGCTGAAGCATCTTCAGAAGAACCCGCGCGACATCGACGCGCTGCAACTGCTCTCGCGGCTGAATGTCGACTCGGGGTTGCTCGACGCCGCGGAGGACCCGCTCCGCCGCGCGATTGCGATGAGGCCGGGCGATCCCGAGCTGATGCTCCGGCTGGGCGTCGTCCAGCGCAAGCGCAAACAGATCGGCGCCGCGATCGCCACGCTGCGCAAGGGCCTGTCGCTCGCGCCCAGCATTACCGCGCTGCACGCGGAGCTGCGCTGGGCGCTGGCCGATGCGCTGCTCTTTGCCGACGACGAGCCCGCCGCCGACGCGCTGCTGGTCGAGCTGGCGCAGCTCGCGCCGACGCCGCACTATCTCACGATGCTCGGCTCGCACTATCTCCACACCGCGCGCGCGTCCGACGCGGTCGACCTGCTCCGCCGCGCGATCGTGCAGCATCCCGAGACGCCCGAGATCGATTCGCTGCTGGCCTTCGCGCTCAACTACGACCCGCGCGCCAGCGCGCAGGACGTCGCCGACGCGCACGCGCGCTTCGGGCGCGGCGTCGAGGCCCAGATCCTCACGCCCCCGCCCGCGTTCACGCGCCAGCTCGAGCGCGGCGCCGACCCCGAGCGCCCGCTGCGCTTGGCCTTCATCTCGGGCGATCTGCGCGGGCACGCCGTCTCCTACTTCCTCACGCCGATCCTCACGCACCTCGACCGCGCGCGCTTTCACGTCGCGCTCTACTCGACCGCCGAGCGGCACGACGAGACCACCGAGCGCCTGCGCGCGCTCGCGCACGAGTTCCACGACGTCGCGAAGCTGCACCCCAAGGACTGCGCCGCGCGGCTCACCGAGGGCGCGCACGACGTGCTCGTCGAGCTCTCGGGGCACACCAACGGGCATCGGCTGTTCTCGCTCGCGCGCAAGCCCGCGCCGGTGATGATCTCCTACCTCGGCTATCCGAACACGACGGGCCTGCGCGCGATCGACGCGCGCCTCACCGACGCGCTCGCCGATCCGCCCGGCGCCGAGGCGCTGCACGTCGAGCGCCTCATCCGGCTCGACCCCTGCGCGTGGTGCTACTCGCCCCCGTCGCCCGCCGCGCCCGACCGCTGCCCCGAGCCCGCGCTGACCGACAACCTCCGCGACGCGAGCGCGCCGATCTCGTTCGGCTCGTTCAACTCGGTGTTCAAAGTCTCGCCCGCGATCATCGCGCTGTGGGCGCGCGCGCTGCGCGAGGTGCCGGGCGCGCGCTTTGTACTCAAGGGCGACTACCGCCTCTCGGGCCCGCGCGGGCGGATCCTCGCCGAGTTCGCGCGCGGGGGGATCGCGCCGGATCGCGTGACGATCCTGCCCATGACGATGGACACGCGCTCGCACCTGGAAACCTACGCGCGCGTGGATGTCGCGCTCGACACCTATCCGTACACGGGCACGACGACGACGTGCGAGGCGCTGCACATGGGCGTGCCGGTGGTCTCGCTCGCTTCGCGCGAGCCGCGCCATGCCGCGCGCGTGGGGCTCTCGCTGCTCACCGTCGCGGGCCTGCCCGAGCTGGTGACCTTCGAGCCCGACGGGTACGTCGCGCGCGCGGTGGAGCTGGCGCGCGACCGCGAACGCCGACGCACGCTGCGCACCGACCCCGCGCTGGGCCTGCGCGCGCGCCTGGCGAGCTCGGTCGTGTCCGACGCTCCGCGCTTTGCGCGCGAGTTCGAGCGCGCCCTCCGCGAAGCCTGGCGTGCCTGGTGCGCACAATAAGCCCCGGCCCTCAGCGCGATGCGTCGGGCGCGCGATAGAAGCGCACGCGGATCCAGTTCGCGCGGAGGGCGTGGGCGTCGAACGCCGCGCCGCACTCGGGGCACACGCCGGGCGTCGGAATGCCGCGGACATCGTGGAGGCAGCGCTCGCACGCGAAGCCCTCGACCGCGCGGACCGCGCGGGCCATGCGCTGCCACGAGATGGTCATCGCCATCAGCGCGACGAAGCCGCCCCCGATCGAGATGAGCATCCCGGCGCCCGTGGCCCAGAGCCGCTGGGTGTTGGTCAGGGCCGCGATCTGTCGCGCGAGCTCGTCGCGCACCGGCGGGACATGGCGGACGACCTGGCCGACCAGCGCGATGCTCACCGGCAGCGCGACCCACCAGAGCGGCCGGTAGGCGATGCGGGGCCAAGGTTGCAGCGAGAGGCCGAGCTTCATGGGCGGGCTCGGTTGGGAGGCCGAGTCCGGGCCCCCACATTGGGCCCCCACGGTGGGCCCACGCGCGTGCGCGGGCCTGCGGCCGAGTCAGAATGCCCAGGAGAGGATTTGAACCTCCATGCCCTTGCGGGCGCTACCACCTCAAGGTAGTGCGTCTGCCAATTTCGCCACCTGGGCGTGACGTGGGGAGGATGATAGACCACGGTTGGGCCCGCGTCGAAGCCGCCGCGACCCCCGGCATTCAACTCGGGCGATCAAGTCGGGCCCCGACCGGACCGACCAACCCTGAGCCGGGAGCTCTCGCGGCGACCCTCACGCGCCGAAAGATTGGCGTGGGCGGATCGTCCCAGAATTCGCGGCGGTCTAGACTTGCCGCCCACGGGCCCAAAGGGTTAAGATCAGGACTGACGAGTCCACTATTGAGCCGCTTGGGGCGTTCTGGTGGCCGATTTCGGGAGAGGTTTGGACGGTGACGAACGCGAGCGGACAACTTCTTGAAGCCGTGGCCACGCGGGCCCGCGCCGCGGGAGTGTTCGGCGAGGTTCGCATCGAGGGCGGGCGTCTGCTGGCCCGCGCGCCGCACGCCTCGGCCGAGGCGTGGTACCGGCTCGAGACCCAGGGCGACCGCGCGTTCGTCGCGTGGGTGACGCCCGACCGCTGGCTCTCGCACTCGATCGAAGCCGACCTCATGCACACGGGCGATGCGCTCGAAGAGCTGATCGCCGAAGAACTTGCGGAGATGGGCGTGGGTGGGGGCGCGGGTGGGGGCGCGAGCAGCACGGGCCCGATCACGACCGAGCATTTCCGCGACGAATCGAAGCTGTTTGTCTTCCGCACGCCGATGCCGATCTCGGCCTCGGCGCTGCTGGGCCCGGCCGAGCCCAAGGCGGTCGAACTGGCGTCAGGCTATCTGTTAGCCTACGAGGCGGCCTTCCGCGAGCTGGGCGACGTGAGTGCCCTGGCCGAGGACTGACCGCCCCCGCCCACCTCGCCAGCCCACCCTGGCCAACCCCGGGGCGCACGGACGGCGCTCCTGTTCCCCACACCCCATCGATCTTTCCCCCGCCGGCGTGTGCGCGGGCCCCGAGTGAGCGAGGCCCCCATCCGGTACGGGCACCGTTCTCGACCTGCTGGTACTCTGGAGTCGGATATGCGGATCCTCATGCTGGGCTGGGAGTTCCCGCCCTTTATCGCCGGCGGCCTCGGCGTCGCCTGTTACGGTCTTACCAAAGCCCTCGATCGCGCGGGCCATCAGGTCGTGTTCGTCCTGCCCAAGCCCGTCAACCGCGCGCTCCAGACCCACGTCAAGCTCCTCTCGCCCCTGGCCGTCCGCGGCGCGGGCCCGGGCGGGGGCGCGACCGGCACCGGGGGCGATGAGCTCACCGATCCCTCGGGCCTCCCGCTCGCTGGCTTCAAGCACGCGATCTTCAAGGGCGTCCCCGCGACGTTCACAAGCCCGTACCCGGGCTTCAACCCGACGTCGTGGTTCCAGCTCACGGACCCCGAGGCGCTGAAGAAGAGCGGGCTGACGGCCGAGGAAGCCGCCGCGATGGGCCTGGACGTCAACACGGGCGAGCTGAACCCCGCGGCCGCGGGCGCAGCGCTCGAAGCCGCCGCGGCGCTCGCCGCGAACAACGCCCCCTCCGGGCCCCGCCCCATGCACATCGGCTCGGGCGGCGGCGCGGGCGAGGGCTATGGATCCGACCTCTTCGGCGATGCGCAGCGCTATTCCAACCTCGTCGTCGCCCTCGCGCGCCAGGAACAGTTCGAAGTCGTCCACGCGCACGACTGGCTGACGTTCCCCGCCGCGCTCGCGCTCGCGAAGATCACCTCGCGCCCGCTCGTCGTCCACGTCCACTCCACCGAGTTCGACCGCTCGGGCAACAACGTCAATCAGCGCATCTACGACATCGAGCGCGCGGGCATGCACGGCGCCGACCGCGTCGTCTGCGTCTCGCAGTTCACCAAGAGCATCTGCGTCCGGCGCTACGGCATCCCGCCCAGCAAGATCGACGTCTGCTACAACGGGCTGGACCGCGAGAGCTATCAGCCCGCCGCGGAGAGCAAGATCGAATCCACCGACAAGATCGTGCTCTTCCTCGGGCGCATCACGATGCAGAAGGGCCCGGAGTACTTCATCGCCGCGGCCAAGCGCGTGCTCGAGAAGGTGCCCAACGCCAAGTTCGTGCTCGCCGGTTCGGGCGACATGGCCCTGCGCATGATCGACATGGCCGCGAACCTGGGCATCGGGCACAAGGTGCTGTTCACCGGCTTCCTCAAGGGCAAGGACGTCGACCGCATCTTCCAGATGGCCGACTGTTACGTCATGCCCAGCGTCTCCGAGCCGTTCGGCCTGGCCGCGCTCGAGGCGATCCATCATGACGTGCCCGTCATCCTCAGCAAGACCAGCGGCGCGAGCGAAGTGCTCACGCACGTGCTCAAGGTCGACTTCTGGGATATCGACGAGATGGCCAACAAGATCGTCGCGGTCCTGCGCCACCCGCCGCTGAGCCAGACCCTCCGCGAGCACGGCTCGTTCGAGCTCCAGCGTCTGACGTGGGAAGGCGCCGCCGAAAAGGTCGTCGAGAGCTACGCCAAGGCCGCGAACGCGCGCAAGCTCGTCACCGCGGTGTGAGCAACTCGGGCCCAACCGAAACGTGATCGGGGCCCGATGGCGCCCCGACAGCGTGCCCGGGCTTACAGGTGCCCGGCCTTACAGGCCCTTGGGCAGTTCGAGGTCGCCCTCGTTCGACACGCGGAGCTGGTCGGACTCGAGCAGGAAGTTGAGGATCGCGGTGCGGAGCGCCGTGCGCGCCCGCTGCAGTTCGTTCTCGGCGTCGGCGACGGCGTTGGTCGAGTCGATGATCCGCTGCGCCTCGAGCTCGGCCTGCTTGAGCGTCTGTTCTTCCAGCCTTCGCCTCGTGATCGTCACGCGCTCTTCCGCGAGCTGAAGCCGGAAGCGCGCGAGGTCGATGCGCCGGAGCGCCGAGCGCACGTTGACGATCGCGTTGTCGCGCGCCTGCTCGTACCCGCGCTGCGCGCGCTCGAGGCCGATGAGCGCGGTGCGCACGCCCAGCCGTTCCTCCGCGCGATCCAGCGGCAAGGACAGCGTCGCGCCCACCGAATAATCCAGGTCCCGCGGCCTCACGCTGAACACGCCCGACCGATCGCCCGGGCGCGTGGGCATCGTCACCGAGCCGTCGAGGTTCAGGTCGGGCAGCGTGTTGTTGCGCGCGTTGTCGAGGTCGCGCCGCGCGTCATCGACCTGGTCGCGCAGGTTCTGAAGGTCGAGGCGATACTCAAGCGCCGCCGCCGCGGCCTGCTCCTGCGTCAGCGCGGGCGGCTGAAGCTCGATATCGATCGGCTTGACGACCACCGGCGTCTTGGCGTCGAGCCCGAGCCGCACGCGGAAGCGTTCGAGCGCGACCTGAAACTGCTCGCGCAGTTCGGCGAGGTTCGCGCGCTGGGCGAGGATGTTGGTCGAGATCGTGTTGACTTCGAACTCGCTCACGCGCCCGGCCTGGAAGCGCGCCTCGGTCGACTCGCGGAACTGCTCCAGCCCTTCGATCCGCCGACGCTGCGTCTGAATCTCCGCCAGCGACTGCACGAGCTGGAAGTAGTCGGTCGAGAGGCTCACGAGCAGGCGTCGGCGTTCGCGCTCGAAGCCGCGCGCGCGATAGACGACATCGCGCTGGGCCTGGATGATGTCCTCGCGCGCGACCGAGCCCGCGCCGCGCAGCAGCGGCACCCGCGCCGACAGCACCAGCGCCGACGAGGTCGAGTACGAGCCCGAGGCCTGCGTGCGCAGATCGCGCGTGAGGTCCGAGACGAGCCTCGCCTCGGCCGTCCCGCCGAAGGGCAGGCGCTGACTCAGGCGCAGCGTGTTGATGATCGAGAGCGTGTGGTCAAAGTTGCCGCTGGAGCCTGAACCCTCGAGCCCGGCGGAGAGATCGTTGAAGATCCGAGGCGACCAGCGGTTCTGAATCACCAGCAGATTGATCGCCGCGAGGATGTAATCCTCCTCGGCCGTCAGATACTCGCGGCTGCTCCGCTGCGCCTGCTTCAGCGCCTCGCGCAGGTCGAGCACAAGGGGCTCAGCCTCCGCGCCCGTCGCCGGAACCGGCGCGGCATTCGGCGCGGCATCGGGCGCGACCCCGACCTCTTCGCCCTGGCCCGCGCGGACGAACGGCGTCTCGTAGCCCTCGCGCGCGTACGCATCGAGCCGCGCGGAAACCTCCGCGGCCTCTTTCGCGGGCTCGAAGGAAATCTCCGACGCGGGCGGGTTCACCGTCGGCGGGTTCTCGTTGGTCGCGTCGGAATCGAACAGCGACGACGTGCGCGGCCGGGGCGGATCGGTCAGCGCCCGTGCCGGATCGGGCGTGCGCGAAGAGATCGAGCCCGAGGTGAGCCCGAGGATGCGCTCGACCTGTGCGTCGGTCGACGATTGGGCACAACCGGCCAGAAGCAGCAGCAGGCAAGGGACAGCGCGTCGCATGTGCGGAGAGGTTAGGGCTGCTCTTCGCCCGGCTCAGTCCCGCGGATGCACGCCGCGCTCACCCGGCCCGGCCCGCCATCGCGGCCTCTTCGGCGGCCTCAGCATCGGCATGGTGCAGGATGTTCAGCCCCTGCGCCAGCGCCAGCTCCAGGTCCGCCGAGACGTTGTGCGTGCCGAAGGCGGGCAGGCCCGACCTGCCGGGCGCCGCGGCCTTGCGGAGCTTCTGGAACTGCTCGGGGGTCACGCCCGCGATCAGCAGGTGGCGCTTCTGCGCCGCGAGCACCGCCGAGCTTGCGCGCAGCTCGAGCGCGAAGTTCGCCTCGACCTCGCGCACGTCCGTGAGGTCGAGGATCACGATGCGGATGCGCTCGGGGAGATGATCGAGCCAGACCTGCACATTGGGCATGCGGTGCACCGAGCCCGCCCGCGCCTCATCGCGCACGAGCTTGAACACCGCCAGGCGCGCGTCCACATCCAGCGCCAGCCGGTTCAGCTCCGAGGGCTCGATCTCCGCGATCGGCCTGCGCAGGTCTGAGACGATCAGCAGGATCATGAACACCACCGGCGGGAACATGCTCCACGCCGGAAAGATCGTGAACGCCAGCGCGCCCAGCCCCGCGCCCAGCGCAAAGCTGACGATGATCGAGCCCAGCAGCGCGGGGCGCCAGACCTCGGCCTGGCTGAGGCGCGCGCGAAGCCGCACGCCCCGCTCGCCCGCGAAGAACCGCGAGATCATCGACGCAAGCTCAAGGCCCAGGTCCGTCAGCACGCCCGTCACGTGCGTCGTGCGCACCACGCCCGCGCTGATGCGCGTGATCGTCGCGTTCTGCACGCCCATCGCGATCGACGCCAGACCCGAGAGCGCGTACAGCCCCCGGCCCTGGGCGATCTGCGCGGGGTCGTGCAGCTCGATCCCGATCGCGAACGCCGCCAGCAGCAGCGCCTGCAGCGACATGGGCAGCACGTAGATCGACTCCCACTGCCGACGCCGGCCCAGGTCCGTCGCCAGGCCCGAGAGCACCGCGCCGAAGAGAAACGTCGCGAGCAGGAACACGCTCAGCGCGACCAGCGCCCAGTTGTTCTGCACCACGCCCCGGCCCACGTCGCTCGTCGTGCCCGAGACGTGGCTCGTCACATGCCCGCAGGTCAGGATCGTCAGGATGTTCGTATAGCCCGCGACCCACGCGAGCGTGATCGCCAGCCGCGCCTGTGAGGTGAAGGAATGCGACTGGGAAACGAACACGGAAAGTCTAGGTCCGGAGCGGGTGGAGCTGCGCCCGCGGGGTCAGGCCTTGAGCATGACCACGAGCAGGGTGACGATCGCGCCGTTGTTGAGCGCGTGCGCGGTGATCGAGGGGATGATCGACCCGCGCCACTCGCGGAGCATGGCCAGCGCGATGCCGATCGACGCGAGGGCGGGGATCGCGAGCAGGCCCTGGGGGTGGATCGCGGCGAAGATGATGCCGACGAACGTCGCCGAGACGATCGCGCCGAGCTTCCCGCGCAGGTGGTGATAGAACGCGCCGCGGAACGTGAGCTCCTCGACGACCGGCGCCCAGACCGTCGCGAGCGAGACGAGCGCGATGATCTCGACCGTCGAGGCCTGCGCGAGCATGCCGGCGATCGGGTGCGTGGGCTGTTCGGGCGGCGGCAGGTTCATCGCCGCGCGGACGACGCCCGAGAGCGCGACGAGCAGCAGCGTGCAGATGATCCCCGCGCCGACTACGGGCAGCAGCGCGAGATACCCCGCGATGCCCAGGCAGACTTCCTTGACGACGCCCGCCAGCCCCAGCCCCCGCGCGTGCAGGCCCAGCGCCAGCCGCGTCTGCGTCCAGGTGTGTCCGCGCAGCGTGGGCCAGAGGATGACGGGCAGCGCGAGCCACATGGCCAGCAGCGCGACCATGCCCACGGCCTGAGAGAGCGCGCCGACGAGCAGTTGCAGGACCAGAAACGCGACCAGGAAGAGCGCGAAGATCTCGAGGTAGGCGCTGCCGCGGGGTTCGAGCGCGGACCGGTCGTGCGGATAGTGCAGCCTGAGCTTGCGGGACGCGAGCATGACGATCGCGACGATGAACAGCGCCAGCGCCGCGACGAGCACCGCGACGCCCACGAGCGTCGCGACGAGCATCACCGCCATGACGCGCGAGGCCTCTTCGAGGGCGCTTGCGCGCAGCGGCGAATCGGGCTGGTTGAACGAGAGCGCCACGCGCCCGAACCACGGATGGCGCGAGAGCGTCGCCTTCCCAAGGTCCGACTCAGGATCGATCGCGCCCTGGCCCGCGTACAGGCCCCGCAGCGCGGCAACCTCCGCCGCGCGGTCCTCGCTCGCGCCCGGCTCGCCCGCGAGCGCGTCGAGCTTCTTGATCGCCTCCTCCGCGCCCGTCACCTCGGCGAGGATGATCGCCAGACGCACGCGGTCGTCAAAGCTCGTCGCGACCACCCGCAGATTGTCAAGCCCCGCGGCGCGCTGCTCGGCCGGCGAACCCATGATCACCTTGCCCATCAGCCCCGAGAACGCCTCCGACGAGGCCGGGCCCGTGAGCCCCTCGGCCGCCGGCGCCGACGCGCCCCTGGGACGCGACTCGAGCTGTGTCGCCACGACCAGCAGCGAAACCAGCGCGACGATGATCACCCACGCGATCAGCTTGCCGATCGGTGAGCCCGGGCCGAAGCTGGGCTCCGGCAGAGTCGACGACGTGGGAAGTGTGCTCATGCGTGCCCCGAAAGCATCGGCGCCTGACCCGTCCGTGGTCCAAACAACTCGGGCATTGTTGCCGGGAAAGCCGGAGCGCGATCGGACCGATGGAAGCGATGGGCGGTGTGCCCGACGCTCGATGGTCCACGTTCTCGGACGGAGGCGCGCGTGAAGGTTCTGGTGGTTGACGACTCAGCGTTCATGCGCAAGGCGATCTCACAGATGATCGCCTCCGACCCGGGCTTTGAGGTCGTCGACACCGCGCGCAACGGCAAGGAGGCCGTCGAGAAGGCCAAGGCCCTCGCGCCCGACCTCATCACCCTCGACATCGAAATGCCCGAGATGGACGGGCTCACCGCGCTGCGGAAAATCCGCATCGAGTGTCCCGACCCTCGCCCCGCGGTGCTGATGTGCTCGAGCCTCACCGTCGAAGGCTCGCACGAGGCGCTCAAGGCGCTGCGCCTGGGCGCGGCGGACGTGATCGCCAAGAGCCACTCGACCTTTGCCGTCGACATCCACGACATGCGCGACGAGCTGCTGGGCAAGCTCCGCGCGATCGGTCAGACGCGCCAGCGCCGGGCCTCGCGCTCCGGCGCGCCCGGAGCGGGAATGCCCGCGCGATCGTCTGCCGCGGGCGCCCACCTCAGCGGCGCCGAGGCGGCCCTGCCTCGGACGATCGACGTCGCCTCGCGCGCGATCGAGCTCGTCGTCATCGGCAGCAGCACCGGCGGCCCGCCCGTGCTCGAATCGCTGCTCACGCGCCTGCCCGCCGACCTTCGCCCCACCGTCGTCGTCGCGCAGCACATGCCCGTGCTCTTCACGCGCTCGATCTCCGAGCGCCTCGCGCAGCAGTGCAAGGTCCAGGTCATCCACGGCGACAAGGACATGCCCGTCATGCCCGGCTGCGTCTACATCATCGCGGGCGGGAAGCACGGCCATCTCGTCAAGGCCCCCGCGGGCTCGCCCGGCGCGGCACGCTTTGCGCTCTCGATCCGCGATGAGCCCGCGAGCGAACCCTACAAGCCCAGCGCGAACGTCCTGTTCTCCACCGCCGCGAAGCTTGCCGGCAAGCACACCCTGGGCGTCATGCTCACGGGCATGGGCGACGACGGCAAGAACGGCGCGGTCGAACTGCGCGATGCCGGGGGTGTCACGGCGGTGCAGGACGCCGACACGTGCGTGGTCTACGGCATGCCGCGCGCCGTCGTCGAGGCCAACGCCGCGCACGCAATGATGACACCTGACGAGCTGGGGAATCTTCTTGCGACGCTCGGCGGACGCCCGCGCGGGATCGCCCCTCAATCGCGGGGCGAACACTCGCCGCTTCCGGGGATCCCCGCAGAACGTCGGCACTGAACGCGCAGGGAACCGCCCGATCCGCGTCCGGACGTGAAGGCACGTGCCCGTCCGGTCGATAGACGCGATCCGGAGAGCTTGCATGCGACCCGGAGAAACGGGGCCGCCCGGTGCGTTTGCCCGGCGCGGGAACCCTGATCGATCCGGCCGCCTCACCATCACGGACGCACGCGATGACGACGACGACGAACACCTCGGGCCTCTCGGGCGCCTCGGCGCGCGGAGTCGAACTTCAGCTCGTGACCTTCGAGGTCCACGGCGAAGAGTTTGCCGTCGACATCCTCGCGGTGCAGGAAATCAACCGCATGATGGAGCTGACCCGCGTGCCCCAGAGCCCGCCCGAGGTCGAAGGCGTCATCAACCTCCGCGGCAAGATCATCCCCGTGCTCGACCTGCGCAAGCGCTTCAACTTCAGCGCCGGCGAACGCTCCGAGCACAACCGCATCATCGTCGTCGAAGTCCACTCCAAGGTCCTGGGCTTCATCGTCGACCGCGTGCACGAGGTGCTCCGCATCCCGTCGGACATCGTCGAGCCCGCGCCCGCCATGATCTGCTCGATCGACTCGGACTTCATCGCGGGCGTCGGCAAGCTCAAGGACCGCCTGCTCATCCTGCTCGACCTGCCCAAGCTGTTCAGCGCGGAAACCGTCACGCGCGCGGCCGCGGCCTGAGCTGAGCCGCCTCCGCCCAGCCCGTTCAACCCTCGCGCCTTCGCACCCTCGCTCTCGCAGATCGGGAACCCATGCCGAACAGCCTCACCAGCTCCAGCAGCACCTCTGGCACCAGCTCTGGCAGCACCCCCGGCAGCGGCGGCTTCGGCGCCAGCGCGCCCTCCGCGGCGGGCGGCGCGAAAGTCACGATGTCCGACCGTCAGTTCGCCGACCTGCGCAAGATCATCTACGAGCGCTCGGGCATCCACTTCCCCGACACCAAGAAGTACATCCTCGAGTCGCGCCTGGGCCATCGCCTCGCCGAGCTCGAGCTGGACGACTTCGGCCAGTACGTCGACCTGCTCTCGATGGGTCCGTACCAGAACGAAGAGTTCCAGGAGATGTTCAACCGCATCACGATCAACGAGACCTCGTTCTTCCGCAACGAGCCTCAGCTTGACGTGTTCGAAAAGCGCATCCTCCCCGACCTCCTCGAGGCGCGCAAGGGCAGCAAGAGCCTGCGGCTCTGGTCCGCGGCGTGCTCGTCGGGCGAAGAGCCCTACACCCTCGCGATGCAGCTCCACCGCTCGCTGGGCGTGCGCCTGAGTGACTGGAAGGTCGAGATCCTCGGCACCGACATCTCCGAGCGCGTGCTCGAGATCGCCGCGAGCGGTCGGTACACCGACTATGCGCTGCGCTCGACTCCGCCGCTGATCAAGAGCCGGTACTTCAAGCAGGACGGGTCGTACTGGAACCTGGATCCGACGATCCGCTCGATGGTGACGTTCGACCTTCACAACCTCAAGGACCGCCTGGCCGCGCGGCGCCTGGGCACGTGGGACGTGATCTTCTGCCGCAACGTGCTCATCTACTTCGACGACGCGATGAAGAAGCAGGTCGTGAACATGTTCGGCGAGCAGCTCGCGGACGACGGGTACCTGTTCATCGGTCACTCTGAGACGATCCGCACGGGCGAGGCGCCGCTGATCCCCCTGCCGATCCCGCAGGCGTTCGCGTACGTGAAGCCGCAGCACCCGCGCAAGCCGACGGCGTGAGTTGACCTCCGGACGAACACTCTCAGAGAAAGAACCCCCGCGTGAGCGCCTTCGAGCCAGAGATTCTGCAGGACTTCCTGACCGAGTCGGGCGAGCTTCTCGACGCGCTCGAGGGCGATCTCGTCGCGCTGGAGCAGACGCCGGGCGATTCGCCCCTGATCAACAAGGTCTTCCGCGCGCTGCACACGATCAAGGGCAGCGCGAGCTTTCTGGCGCTGACGAACCTGGTCGCGATCGCGCACTCGGCCGAGAGCGCGCTCAACGCCGCGCGCAACGGTCAGGCGGTGGTCGACCGCGCGATGATGGACCTGCTGCTGCAGGCGGTCGATCTGCTCAAGCGGCAGATGGACGAGCTGCGCAACGGGCAGGACCTCACCGCGCCCCAGCCCGCGCTGATCGCCGGGCTGAACGCGATCGCCGAGGGCAAGGCCGCGGCCAAGCCGACGGGCGCGCCGACGACCGCCGCGACCGCGACGATCGAGCCGCCGACGGCTTCTGTGAACACGGGCCTGGGCACGGGCCGGGGCTCGGACGGGGGCACGGGCGGCGGCGAGTTTCAGGCAACGCCCCTGGAGCTTGGCCCGGGGCAGGTGGACCTGTTTGATTTCCTGATCGCGGACCTGGACGAATCGCTGAAGAAGGTCGAGTCGCTGCTGGGCGCCGTGGCGGATCCGTCGACGCGCGCGGGCTCGACCTCGGGCCTGAGCGAGCAGGCCGAGTCGCTGGCCAAGAGTGTCGAGTTCTTCGGCGCGGGCGAGATGGCGCGGCTGTCGCGGCTGCTGGGCGTCGCGGCCGAGTCGCTGAGTGATCTTCCTGCGCAGCTGGCCGACCAGGCGCTCGCGCGGATGCGCGCGGTGTCGTGGGTGCTGAGCAAGCAGGCCGAGGGCCTCCGCGAGAAGCAGCTGCGCGCGTACGCGACGGGGGCGCTGGCCGAGCATTTGGAATCGATCGCGTCGGGTCAGGAGCCGCCGAGCGAGCTGAAGGTGGATCCTGCGCAGCCGGTCGAGCGCGTGCTGGCGCTGGAGGGCGTGATCGCGCCCGCGCCGGTGGCGGCGGATGTGGCGGCTTCGACGCCCGCGCCCAGGGCCGACGACCATGCTGAGCCCGCCGCGAAGAGCGCGGAGAAGGGGCCTGAGAAGTCGGCCGAGGGCGGCGAGGGCAAGGCCGCGAACGTCGAGCAGACCATCCGCGTCGAGGTCAACCGCCTCGAGACGCTGATGAACCTGGTGGGCGAGCTGGTGCTCCAGAAGAACCGCATCGCGGCGGTGTCGCGCCAGCTCGGCGCGCGCCTGGCGGGCACGCCCTATCACGATCTTTCGGAGAACATGTCGCTCGCCGCGGGCAATCTCGACCGCGTCGCGGCGGACATCCAGCTCGCGGTCATGCGCACGCGCATGCAGCCGCTGGACAAGCTCTTTGGCAAGTATCCGCGGCTCATCCGCGACCTCTCGCGCAAGACCGGCAAGCAGATCGAGCTGGTGATCGAGGGCGGCGAGACGGAAGTCGACAAGTCGGTCATCGAGGAGCTGGGCGATCCGCTCGTGCACCTCATGCGCAACAGCGCCGACCACGGCCTTGAGCCGCCCGAGGAGCGCGTCGCGACGGGCAAGGGCCCCGTCGGCACGATCACGCTCAGCGCGGCGAACGAGGGTGGCTCGGTGAAGGTGCTCGTCAAGGACGACGGGCGCGGCCTGCGGCGCGAGAAGATCGCGCGCAAGGCGATCGAGCGCGGGCTGGTCTCCGAAAGCGACGTCGCGAACCTGTCCGACAAGGACGTGTTCAACTTCATCTTCCTGCCGGGCTTCTCGACCGCCGACCAGGTCTCGGACCTCTCGGGCCGGGGCGTCGGCATGGACGTGGTGCGGACGAACATCGAGAAGCTCAAGGGGACGATCGAGCTCGCGAGCACGCCCGGCGCGGGGACGACGATCACGATCACGATCCCGCTGACGCTGGCGATTCTGCCCGCGATGCTGGTGGGCGTCGCCGACGAGGTGTACGCGATCCCGCTGGATGCGATCCTGGAGATCGTGCGCCCGACGGCCGAGCAGCTCACGAGCATCGGCGAACACCCGGTGATGCGCCTGCGCGAGACGGTGCTGCCGCTGATCAAGGGCTCGGACGCGCTGGCGCTTCCGCCCGAGAAGCAGAACGCGGATCAGCCGTTCGCGGTGATTCTGACGCAGAACGACAAGCGTGTGGGGCTGCTGGTCTCGCGGC
>JANRKN010000142.1:0-33430 GCA_033763435.1 Planctomycetota bacterium | reverse complement strand
GCCATCACGCGGACCTCCGCGAGGTCGGCCAGCTCTGCTGCCCGCTTCCGCGCCCGCTCGCTCAGGCCGCCCTCCGCGTTGGCCTGGATCCGCCAGGCGATCTTGCGGATCAGGTATGCGCGGTGGCGCGTGCGGCACTTGTGGCCGTGCAGAACTTCGTACCGCTGCACGAGGTCGCTGGTGGTCATCTTGCCAAGGTCGTCGAGTTGTCGCTGCATCAGGTCGGACATTGAATCTCCTATCGCATGGGCCGAGAGCGTTAACCCGCGGGCCGCGTTGCGACACTGAGGGCGGCTTTCGGCGAGAGTTCAAGTCCATCGCCGAGAGATCTGGCATGCTCGTCAATCGCCCGCGTTGTCCCGCCTGTCCGCGCCCGTTCAGCACGAACGGCACGCACCACGCCACGCGCCAGAATGCTCGCGATCTCCGCTTCGCGCTCTGCGGGCGTCATGCTGTCCGGGTTCTTCGATGATGTCACGCCGCAGCTCCGGGTTCGATCGCCGCGCCCATCGCGGAATCGTCTCCGGAGCCCTTATGCAAACGCCGAAGCGCGTGCGCGCCGCAATGAACAGGCCGACGTGATCGGAACACCGTGGTGCGAACATCGCAGTCGTGACAGTGGGGTTTGCGGCCGCGTTTCCGTCGCCTTCGCCTCTTAACCCCCGCCCGCCCGGAAGAGAGACCTGGAGAGACTTTGGCCCCAAATCGCCCCCGCGGGCCGCCGGGTGGACGGAAGCTGGTTATGGCGTGCGGAAGGCCAGAGACGTCGCCCACGGCGGACCCAGTCGCAAATCCTCCCGGAACGTGGGCCAAAAAGCGAAAACGCCGCCGAGGTCTCTCGGCGGCGTTCCCTGAAAACCAAAGGGCCGGTCGCTTTCGCAACCGGCCCGGCAATAGCGGGGGTAGGATTTGAACCTACGACCTCCGGGTTATGAGCCCGACGAGCTACCAGGCTGCTCTACCCCGCAATCAGGGCGGCAGCATAGAGCCGCGGCGGGGCGGGGTCAAGCTTTGAGGCGGGCGCCGGGGCCGTTTCGGTCGCTTTCTGTTCCTACGATCGCCGCGTGAGTTCGGCCTCGCCGCCCATTTCTTTGTCCGATCGCGCGGCCGACGCCCTGGCCGCCGCGGGCCCGAGCTTCGCGAGCGAGCGACTCGTGTCGGTCATCGTCCCGACGTTCCGCGAGGCGCGTGCGCTGCCCGCGCTGATCGCGGCGGTCGCGCCGGTGCGAGATGAGTTGCTGGCCCTCGGCCGCGACCTCGAGCTCTGGCTCATGGACGATCCGTCGGGCGACGGCTCTGAGTCGGTCGTCGCCGCGATCGGTCATGAGTGGGTGCACTATGTGCCGAGGACGGGCCCGAGGGGCCTGAGCCTCGCGGTACTCGATGGGTTTTCGCGCGCGCGGGGCGGCACGCTCGTCGTCATGGACGCGGACCTCAGCCATCCGCCCGCAGCGATTCTCTCGATGCTCGAGCGGCTGGCCTCGGGCGCGGGCATGGTCATCGCCTCGCGCTATGTGCCCGGCGGCTCGACCGATGCGGCGTGGGGCCTGAAGCGGTGGGTGACGAGCAAGGGCGCGATGGCGCTCGCGCGGCCCCTGGCACGGCTCACCGATCCGCTCGCGGGCTTCTTCGCGTTGCCTCGGGCGACGCTCGAGCGAGCGCCGGGCCTGAGCCCGATCGGCTGGAAGATCGGGCTGGAGATCGTCGTGCGCTGCCGGCCCGGGCGGATCGACGAGGTCCCGATTCACTTCAAGGACCGCGCCGAGGGCGAGAGCAAGCTGAACGCGCGCGAGTGTTGGCGGTATCTCCGGCATCTGGGCCGGCTGTACGCGTACCGCGCCGGGCTTTCGCCCAAGGTCGCGCCCGGCATGTGGACACCCGCGCAGCGCACGCCCTCATCGCGGCACGCTCGGCCATGAGTTCCAACGCGCCGAGCCCGCGCCCTGCCGAACCGCTCTGGAAGCGGTCGATCCCGTACGTCGTGCTGGCGGCGATCGTGATCGGCTGGACGGTCGGCACGTTCCCGCTCGTCGGCGGCGGGGGCCTGCAGGCGGCGCTGGATGCGTCGAGTGACGTGCCGCGCTCGGGCGATTATCCACACTACTACCTCGCGGCCAAGGCCGCCGTCGAGGGCGCGAACATCTTCACGTCGTGGCGGGGGGGCTACGTCTACCCGCCGCTGCTCGCCGCGGCGCTCACGCCGCTGGTGCCGCTGGGGCTCAACCTCTCGGCGATGGTCTGGTGGGTCTTCATCTCGGGTCTGTTCGCGTGGCTCTGGGTCGTCGGCCTGCGCGAGCTTGCGCGGCGGTGGTCGATCCCGCTCGATCCGGGTGTGCTGACCGCCGCTTCCGCGATCGCCGCGGTCACGTTCGTCGATCCCATCCGCGCCTTCTTGGACCTCGCTCAGACCGACTCGCTCGTGATGCTCGGCTTTGCGCTGCCCTTGGCGTGGCTGGGCGCGTCGCGCGGGCGGGACCGGCCGATCCTCGCGGCGCTCGCGCTCGCAGTGTCGTTCCATGTGAAGTTTCTCGCGATCGGCCTCGTGCCGTATCTCGTGCTCGCGCGCAAGTGGGCGATGCTCGCATGGTCCGCGGCGGCGCTCGTGCTGGTCGCGCTCGTCCCCGCGGTCGTTTTCGGCTGGCAGAAGAATCTCGAGTACCTGCACATTTCGCTCGCGCGCCTCGGGCACGTCTTCGGGCTGCCCGCGCCCGATTTCCAGCTCTTCAACCCGCACCCGCTCGCGTGGGAGCGCAGCCGATCGATCATGTCGGGCCTCGCGCGCGTCGCCGAGCACTTCTCGCTGTCGCCCTCGCTCGCCTACGCCGGGACCGCGCTCGTCGCGGGCGTGTGGGTCGGGCTCGCCGGGTGGATCTACAGGCGTCATGGCCTCAGCCTCGTTGCGCGGCTGCTGCGCCCGGGCTCGCTCGCGCCTGCGGTGATGTCGCGCGTGCTCGCGCTGGAGATCTGCTCGGTGATCGCCGCGATCATGGCCCTGGGCCCGCAGACCGCCAAGCGGCACGCGATTGTGCTGATCCCCGCGATGCTGCTGGCCGGCCTCATCATCATCGCCGGGCGCGTCCCGGCGGCCAAGCTCAAGTGCGCCCTGGGCCTCGCGGCGATCTTCATCACCTCGTTCCTGCCCGCGACCAAGGTGCTCGAGCTTTCCAACCCTTGGCACGCGCTGGGCACGATCGGTGGCGGGGGCTGGGCGTTTGCCATCTTCGCCCTGCTGCTGCTGGACGCGGGGCTGGCTGAGTCGCGTGCGATTGATGCAGCGAAGACCCTGCCCGCGCCGCCCCACGCCGCGGCGTCGCGTGTACCATCGCCCGATGCCTGATCAGACGCCCGACGAGATCCTGACCACGACCGGCAACAAGCTCAACGTCCTGCTCATCGGCGGGGGCGGTCGCGAACACGCGCTCGCACGCGCGATCTCGCGCTCTGAGCGCCTTGACACCCTCTTCACGACCGATCCCAGCAACCCGGGCCTGGCCTCGCTCGCGCGAGCGGTCGATGTGCCCGTCTCCGCCCGCGAAATCTATCGCCTCCAGCAGTTCTGCGACAAGAACCGCGTGGGCTTGGTCGTGATTGGCCCAGAGGATCCGCTCTCGCAAGGCTTCGCAGACAAGCTCGCGGCGCCCGGTCGCGCAGTCTTCGGCCCGCGCCAGAACGCGGCGATGATCGAATCGGACAAGGCCTGGTCCAAGCAGCTCATGCGCTCGGCCTCGATCCCCACGGCCGAGGGTCGCGTGTTCAGCGATTTCGAGCATGCGCGGACGTACGTCTCGACGCGCGAAGAGCCGCCGGTCATCAAGGCCGCCGGGCTCGCCAAGGGCAAGGGCGTCATCGTGCCCGCGACGATTCAGGAGGCGCTTGAGGCCCTCGAGCGCATCATGCGCCGGAGAGAGTTCGGCGACGCGGGCCGGCAGGTCGTCGTCGAAGAGCGCCTCGAGGGCCGCGAGGTGTCCGTGCTCGCGCTGGTCGACGGGCACAGCATTCTCGTGCTCCCGCCGTGCCAGGATCACAAGCGCCTCCGCGACCGCGACGAGGGCCCGAACACGGGCGGAATGGGCGCGTTCTGTCCCTCGGGCTCGATCGACGACGCGACGATGGCGCAGATCGAATCCGAGATCCTTGTGCCGACCGTCGACGCGCTGCGCCGCGAGGACATCGAGTACCGCGGCGTGCTCTACGCCGGGCTGATGCTCACGCCCGCGGGCCCCAAGGTGCTCGAGTTCAACGCCCGCTTTGGCGATCCCGAGTGCCAGTGCCTCATGGCGCGGCTTGAGTCCGACGCGATCGAGCTCCTGCTCGCGACATGCCAAGGGCGCCTTGCCGACGTCGACGTGCGCTGGAGCGCGGACCAGGCGGTCTGCGTCGTGCTCGCGGCGCCGGGCTATCCCGATACGCCCAAGAAGAACGTCGTGATCACGGGCCTCGATGCCGCGGCCAAGCAGCCCCACGCGCACGTGCTGCACGCGGGCACCGCGCGCAACGCCGAGGGCGCGATCGTCACCGCGGGCGGGCGCGTGCTCAACGTCGTCGCGACGGGCCCGGACCTCAAAGCTGCCGCCTCGCGCGCCTACGCCGCGGCCGACCTCATCAAGTTCGATGGCAAGCAGATGCGCCGGGACATCGGCGTGGCGCTCTGAGATCGCGAGAATCAGGCGACGGTCATTTACGTCATCAGGCGGCGCGTGAGAAACTCGAGCTGTGCGTTCTTGGCTTCGTTCGCCAGCACGCCGAAGCCCGCGTGCTCCTGGGGCGCGCCGGTACGTCCGAACGTGCGAACCTCGATCAGGCTCTCGCTCGCGCCGCGGGCGACGTACTGAACCTTGAGCGCTTCGACAAATCGTCGCTGCGTTTCCCAGGGGACGAGCGCGTCGAGCTCGCCGTGCAGGATGAGGATCGGGACCGGCGTAAAGCCGCTGAGATGTTCGATCGCGTCGACCTCGGCGACCTGTGCGGGCGTGTGCGTGTCCTTCCAGGTGTGCGCGCCCAGGCCATGCTTCTCGGGGAAGTAGAGCGCGCCGAGGTTGCCCGTCGTGCACTCGACCGCGGCACACCTGAACGCGTGCGGCTCGCAGAGCCTGCGCAGCGTGACCATCCCCCCCGCGCTCATGCCCCCGATGCCCAGCCGGTTCAGGTCGAAGACGCCCAGAGCGCGCAGGGCCTCCACAACGCCGTCGATCTCGCCCGCCATCTGCGCGATCATCTCGGGCGTCTTCGCGCCCGTCTGATACTCAGCGATGAACCGCTCGCCGTGCCCGGGCAGGTCGAGCGCGCACGTCGCGATGCCCGCGCGGAGCCATCGCAGATAGCGCCCGGGGTCAAGCTCCTTGTTCACCGTGCGCCCGTGCATCCAGATCATCGTGGGCGCGGGGGTCGTCCAGTCGGGATGCGCGAGCAGCGCGGGCACGCCCGCGAGGTGCTGTGTCCGCGCCGCTGAGGCCAGCGCCGCGGGAAATTGCTTGAACCGCTCGATCACAGCACGACCTGCAGGCCCGGCACGAGCTCGAGCCCCTTGACCCGCGGCGCGAGGTCCGCCGGTTCAAGCGCCGACAGGGGCGAGATCTCCAGCACGCCATCGACCGACCCATCGCCGCCGCGACGCGGAACCTTCACGCCCGCGGCCTCAAGCCATCGCGCGGCGCGCTGGGTCTGAATCTGCCGGCAGGTCTCGGGAGAGTCGGTCCCCGTCGCGTTCTTGATCGGCGCGAACTCTTCGACACGGTCCGTCTCGAGAAGAATCGACCCGCCCTTGCGCGCGCCCCGTCCGCACATCGCGAGCGCATCGAACACAAACCGCTCGAGCTTCACGCCGTTGGGCTTCTCAGGGTTCACGGCCTGCCCCGTCCGCAGGTCGATATGCGGCACCTTCTTCTCCGCGCGGTGGTACGGCAGCGAGAACGCCGCGTCGCTCGCCAGTCGCGAGAGAAACTCGACGCTGATGATGTGGATCGCGATCGAGCCAGCCATGTACGTCAGCGAGCCGTCGGCGTTGCGCGCCTGCGTCAGTGCCGCGGGCATGTCCGAATACTCAACCACTTCCGTCCGCCCGCCCACCGAGCAGAACACACCGACCTTTTCTTCCGGCCCCGCCTTGGGCACAAACTTGCTCGACATCTCCCCCGACGAATCCTCCGCCCCCGCGTGCAGGCCCAGGAACAGCGGGTCGACGACCTTCGCGAGCGGGTTGTCCACCTGGAAGTACGAGACCTGCTCGATGCCGCGGGCCTTCATGTCGGCCAGCGCGCCCGAAACTTTCAGCGCCCGCACAGCGCCGCCGTGCCCGTCGGGGTTCGTCGCGACTTCGCCGGGCGCCGCGAGAAGAACTTTGCCCGTCGCGAGGTCGAACGAGGGCATCACACCCTGCGGGAAGAACTTGACCTGGTCCTTGGCGAGCCCGAAGTACGCGCGCGACTCAAAGAACGCGACGGTCGCCGCGTGGTTGAGCGGGCTGGTCATGATGTACCACAGCACGGGCTTGCCGTACTTTCGCCCCGCGGCGAGCACGCCCTCGGCGAACACCTGAAACAGCGGCTTGTTCGTCACCGCCCCCGCCGGATAGCACCCCTTGGGCCCGTCATAGCCAAGGCGCGTGCCCTGCCCGCCCGCGACCGTGAAGCACGCGACCTTGCCCGCACGCAGAAGCTCTTCGCCGATCGCGCGGAACTTGGCCTGGTCATATCGCCGCACGGCGCTGTCGCCCCGGGCGGGGTAGTAGGTGGGGGGCTTGATCTCGCCCGGCGCGCCAAAGCCCGGCTTGCTCAGCACGTACTCCTTCACCAGCGCGGGGATCGACGCAAGGTCCAGCGCCGAGATCTGCGTCAACAGCGATTCCTGCTGGGCGGGCGTCAGCTGGCCGAAGAAGTTCAGCAGGTGAGCCTGGTCGATCGACTGCAGCGAAGCGCGGACGGCGGCAAGTTCGGGCATGATTCAGATCCCTCGGCGTGTGCGATGTCCCTGTATGGGCCCGCAGTGTAGTTCCGATCGCTGCAAAGGCTGGACACCCGCCCCTCGACGGTAAACCATCCCGCGATGCCCTCCCCCCTCGGCCCGCGCGCCCAACTGGTTGCCAACCCCCCCCGCCTGCCGCTGATCGCACCGTCGATCCTGTCGGCCGACTTCGCGCACATGGGGCGCGACTGTGCGCACATTCTGGCCTCGGGCGCCGACCTGCTGCACCTGGACGTGATGGACGGGCACTTTGTCCCGAACCTCACCATGGGCCCGGACCTCTGCAAGGCCCTCCGGCGCGAGCTGCCCGACGCGTTCCTGGATGTGCACCTCATGGTGACGGACCCAGCGAAGTTCGTCGCGCCGTTTGCCGCCGCGGGGGCCGACCTGCTGACGTTCCACATCGAGGCTGTCCGCACCCCCGAACAGGTCCGGGAACTGGCCTCGGAGATCAGATCCCGGGGAATCCTGGTCGGGCTCGCGATCAACCCTCCGACCCCCATGGAAGCTTTGGAACCCGTGCTGGCGGACGAAGCAACACTGGCGCTGATTGACATGGTGCTGGTGATGAGCGTGAACCCCGGATACTCGGGTCAGAAGTTCATCGCCGAGGTGCTGAGCAAGGCGTCGCGGGTGCGGGAGATCGCGCGCAAGTCGAGGCCGGGCCTGAGAATCCAGATGGACGGCGGCGTTGCGCCCGCGAACGCCCAGGCCGTGCGCGACGCGGGGGTCGATGTGCTGGTGGCGGCTTCGGCGATCTTCGGCCAGCCCGCCGACCAGCGCGCGGGGGTCATCGCGCAGCTCCGCGGCTGAACTTCGCGCCCGGACAACGCGGGGCCGACACGCTCTCCACAACACATTCGGGTTTTGGAAGGGTCTTGCCTCGCCGGGGTCGGTGTGGTGCTATTCTCTTGCCAGTCCGAAGGATGCCGAGGGCTGAACCGCTCGGGCCGTTCGGGGATCCAAGGTGCGTGGGCACGTTGCACGCTCGGCTTTGGGGCCGGAGGGCGGTGGGGAGGGGTGAGGTTGGGGTCGGAGGGGGGCCTCGGGCGGGACGCCCGGACTGCATGACGAAAGCCAAAGACATCCGTGTGTTGCTGGTGAGGTCGGGGGCGACGGAGTGGGATCGTGCCGGCCGGTTGGGCGGCTCAGCCGACCTGCCCATGTGCGATGCTGGCCGGGCCGCGCTGCTCGCCGAGCTGGCCGCGATGGGGGACGTGCGTCTCAAGGCCGTGTACACGGGCGAAGACGAGGGCAGCCGCGAGTCGGCGGCACTGATCGCCTCGGCGACGGACTCCAAGGTCAAGGTGGTCGAGGATCTCCGCGAGCCGGGCCTCGGACTCTGGGAAGGGTTGTCGGAGCAGGACCTGGAAACTCGTTTCCCCTCGGCGGCCCGTCAGTGGCGCGAGGACCCCGGTAGCGTGGCCGTTCCGGGCGGCGAGGATCTTCACGAGGCGATGGCCCGGCTTTCTGAACATGTTCGCAAGGCGCTGACCTCGGCGGCCCGCTCGGGCGAGTCGGTGGCACTCGTGCTTCGGCCTATGGCGCTCGGGTTGGTGCTCTGTGCCGCCGCGGGCAAGCCCGCCGCCGAGATGTGGAAGATGGCCGAGGCGGCGCCCAATCTGCTCTGGCTCACGCTGAACTCTTCGACATTCCGGCTCAGCCAGCCGGTGGGCGCGGCGGCAGAAACTCAGACGGAGGTCAAGCCCGGCGCGATGCGCACGGCCTCGGCCTCGAACGGGCAGGGTGTCAGAGAGATGCTCTCAGGCCTGCTGAATCGGCTCTCACCGCCGGGCGACCCCGGCGAGCCGGGGTCCTTAAGCCGGGGCTGATCAGGCCGCGAGGTACGCGTAGAACGGGCGGGTGGGTGTTTTCCGAATGATCGAATGAGACCTTGACCGCGGGCAGGAAGCCCAGCGGAGATTGCGAAAGGAACGGCACATGACCAGGACCGCTGCGACGAACACCCGGACGTGGAACGAGCTTCGCCCCGAGCGGCGGGCCTCGATCCCCGAGGGGCTGTGGCTCCGGTGCCCGTCGTGCTCGAAGATGGTCTATCGCCGGCATCTCGAAGCGAATCTGCACGTCTGCCCGGAGTGCCAGTTCCATCACCGGATCGGCGCGGCCGAGCGCATCGCGCAGCTCGCAGACCCGGACACGTTCCAGGAAATGTTCCAGGGCTTGGAGCCGGGCGACCCGCTGAAGTTCAAGGATCTGAAGGCGTACAAGGACCGGCTGCTGGCCGAGCAGATCAAGACGGGCGCACGTGACGCGGTGAAGGCAGGGACGTGCTTCATCAAGGGCCGCGAGGCGATGGTGGTGTGCCTCGACCTGACGTTCATGATGGGGTCGATGGGCTCGGTGGTGGGCGAGGTGATCACGCGGGCGATCGAGCACGCGACGAAGACGGGCCTGCCGCTGATCATCGTGAGCTGCTCGGGCGGCGCGCGCATGCAGGAGGCCGGGCTCTCGCTGATGCAGATGGCCAAGACCTCTGCGGCGCTCGCGCGGTTCGACGACGCGGGGGGGCTGTTCATCAGCGTGCTGACCGACCCGACCACGGGCGGCGTGACGGCGAGCTTCGCGATGCTGGGCGATGTGATCTTCGCCGAGCCCAACGCGCTGATCGGCTTTGCGGGCCCGCGCGTGATCCAGCAGACGATCCGCCAGGAGCTGCCCGAGGGCTTCCAGCGCTCGGAGTTCCTGCTCAAGAGCGGGCTGGTGGATCGCGTGGTGCCGCGGGGCCAGATGCGGACGGAGCTGGCGCGCATCATCGACTACGCCGGCAAGTGATCTCGGAACGATTGAGCTGAACGGTTGCGATCGGGCCGCGCCTCTGCTGTGGCTGCGCGATCATGCCGCGCAGAACCACCACGCAGCGCACGCGTAAGTAGGCTCAGTGAGCCCACGGCGAAGCGTCGGCATGGCAAACGCTGTGATTTTAGAGTCTGATCGCGGCCCGGCCCCGATTACTCGGCGGTCTGTTCGCTCGCGCTCTCTGCCGCGGCCTTCTTGGTCTTCTTCTTGGCCGGGGTCTTCAAGCCCTTGGGGCTTTCGCGCATCGAAAGCTTGAGTTCGTCCTCGACGTAGAGCACGCAGCCGCAGGAGGCGCACCGCGTGAGCTTATCCGAGGAGAGCAGCCCGTTGACGAGGTCGAACGGCAGCAGCGTCATGCACGAGCCGCAGTTGAACTCATGGTCGCGGCGGCTGAGCTCTTCGACGGGCGCCATGGCCTCGTCGCCACGGGTCTTGATGAGCTGGTCGAGGATCTTCATCGCCTCGCCCGGCACTTCGGCCGCGAGCTTCGCGCGTTCGGCGGTCAGCGTCTCGACGCGCTCGCGGATCTCCGCGGCGTGCTTGTCACGCTCGCCCGTCGCGACCGATGCGACCGACTGGCGCTCGGTCCGCTGGACGCCCAGCGTCTCGAGCTGCTTGGCGATCTCCTCGGCCTTCTGCATCGCCTCGAGCGCGGTCGTCTCGTGCTTGTCGCGCTCGCCCTTGAAGGTGTTCACTTCGGTCAGGAACGCCTTGTATTCCTTGTTTGTCTGCGCCGAGTTCATCTGCGAGCGGATGGACTCGATCTTCTCGTCCAGGCGCTTGGTCTCGCCCTCGGCGTTGGCCGCCTGCGCCCGCAGCTGCTGGAGCTGGGTCTGCAGCGTCTGCACGCGGGTGTCGATCGTTTGGATGTGCGAAGTCTGATCGTTCAGGAACCGCTCTGCGGCCCGCAGCTTGGACTGAAGGCCTCGGAGCTGCTTGTCAACCTGGAATACGCGGAGCAGATGCGTGGTCACGCTCATCCGATGGGTTCCCGACTTGCCAAGGCCGCGAAATGCCAGCCCGATCGAGCAGTCTAGGTCGCTGCCGGGGCCTGGGCGAGCAAATGCAGATACCAGAACGCGACCGGGGCGACGAGCAGGGGCGAATCGAGGACGTCGAGCACGCCGCCGAAACCCGGGATGGACGAGCCTGAGTCCTTGCGCCCCGCGTCGCGCTTGAAGAGGGACATGATGAGGTCGCCCGCCTGGCCGACGAGCCCGAAGACCAATCCCCCGGCCGCGGCGATGTACCACGGGCCCACGTTTGCGACGCCCGAGCGATGGAGAAGCACCGCGCCCCCCGCGGCAACCGCGGCGGATGTCAGCACGCCCCCGACGAGGCCTTCCCATGTCTTGCCGGGGCTGAGCCACAGGATGAGCTTGTGCCGGCCGATCGCCCGGCCCGTGAAATAGGCCCCGATGTCGCAGGCCTTGATCGAGACAAGCATCCAGAGCAGGACGAACGCGGAATGGTCGCGCCGGACGGCCAGTACGAACGCGAACATCAACCCGAGGTAGACAAACGCGAGCAGCGTTCCGCCCGCGGCGGCGACGGTGCCCTGGACGTTGTGGTGTGCGGAGTACTTGAGAAGGGCGGCAAAGAGGACGATGGTCGCGGTGGTGCCGACGATCGTCGCGCCCAAGGGCGCCGAGAGCTCGGCGGGCATGAGCGCGACCGTCAGCAGGCCTGAGATCGAGGCGAGGGACGTGATGCCCTTGGAGGCCATGATGCCTTTTTCGCGCAGGATCCGGGCGAGCTCTCGCGAGGCCATAAAGGCCAGCGGGAGCATGACCACCGTGATGATGACGCCCGGCGGGCAGGTGGGCTGGCGGAAGAGCCACTCGAGCGCGGCGGGGGTGGGGGTGCGGTCGATGGCGTCGTCGAGCCAGATGAGGCCGACGAGCGCGACGATGAGGATGGGGCCCAGCACGAGCCGCTTGAACATGCGAGGAGACGATAGCGGAACTTGGCGCCCCATGCCGAGACGGGCGTGGGGTGACCGTCACGGCTCGGAGGGGAGCTTTGCGCCGGGGCTGAGGGCGCCCGGGACCGCGGTGAACACCCGCTCGCCCACGCGCGCCCGGCGCTCGGCCAGGGCGGGGGAGAGGTCGGTCGCGGGGAAGCGCGCGTCGAAGGCCGAGAGCAGGCCCGGGGCGAACGTCCGCGCGGTCGAGGCTTCGATCGCGTCAAGCCACGCCGAGGGAGGCGCGGGGAGCTGGCTGGCGCGTTCGGGCTGATTGAGGCGGAGGAGCGCGATCGCGCGAAGGCGGGCGATCTCGTCGCGCACGGGCGCGGGCAGGGGCGCGATGTCGGCGCTGGGCGCCTCGGCTCCCACCGCGCCTGCCGGAAGGGCATCCAGCGCGAGCAGCGCGGCTTCGGGCTGATCGCTCTCGAGCCTGAGGCGCGCAAGGGCGAGGCTTCCCTCGGCAATGGCCGAGAGCTGGCGTGGATCAAACCGCTCGGACAGGATTCGGTCGCGATCGACCAGAAGCGCGAGCAGCGATTCGTGCAGCGGGTCGCTCGGGCCCAGCAGGTGAACGACCGACAGCAGATCTGAGGCCTGCATCACGCGCCCGATCGCGAGGCACGAGGCCTGGCGTGCGTCTTCAGAGCCCGCGGCGGACTCGCTGACCGCCAAAAAACCCTCGATCGTCGGTCGCGTCATGATGACGCCGCGGGTCGCGGGTTCGAGCAGCGCCCGGTCGCGCGATGCGGCAAAGAGCAACTGATTCAGAAACTCGGGATAGGGCACGAGCGCCAGCGCGGTCGAGAGCCGGAGCGAGGGCGAGTCGCTGGTCAGGAGCGAGGCGATCGCGGCGCGGTCTTCGTCGTTGCCGAGCGAAGCGAGCAGGCGCGGGCCCTCGGGTGGGAGCTGGGCGGTCCGGAAGTCGCGGAGGATCGCGAGGGTCTTCTCGCGGTCCGCGGGCGAATTGAGCACGCCCGAGCGCAGGAGCGACCAGAGCGACTCGGCGGCGGCGGCGCGGCTGGGAGCCGTCGAGGTCGGGCCCGGGGCGAGCCACCGGAGTGAAGGCGCGATGAATGCGCTTTCGGCCCAGCGGATCGACGCTGCGAGCAGCGCGGCCGCGGCGCGCGGATCAGTCTCGTGCTCCAGCGCCTCGGCGACCGCGCGCGGGGCCTCGGGCGGGTTGAGCTGAGCGAGCAGCATCGCGCCCGCCTCGCGAGTCGAGGGCGACTCGTGCGAAAGAAGCTTCAGCGTCTCGGCGGCGACGGTCGCGTCGAGCGGGCGGGTGTCGGAGAGTTCGCGGAGCGCGAGGTCGACGCCCAGCCGGCGGACCTCGTCGCTGCCGTCGGTGAGCAGCGAGACGATGAGCTTGGAACGGTCCTCGGGGGGGGTGAGCACGGCCGTGCGGCGGAGCGTCTGCACGAGGCGCGAGACCGCGTCCGTCCGCTGCTGCACGAGCCGGTCGGCGCGTGCAGCCTGGGCTCGCGCAAGCTCCCGCGACCACGCCTCGGGCCCGGAGGCCTGCAGTGGTTCGAGCCATCCGCGCCAGGCGTCAGCCTGCGGCGGGAGGTCGTCACGCCCAGAGAGCCGCACGAGCGATTCGTGAGCCGAGGCACGCAGCGACCAAGGCGCGGCCGGGTCGAGCGCCTGGATGAGTGTTCGCGCCGCTTCGGGGGTCCGGAACGACGACACCGCGCTCAGAACCAAGGGCGTCGGCGCCGGACCTGCGGGTGTGAGTGGTTCGGCGCGGAGTGAGGCCGAGGCGATCCGCTCGTTGGCAAGGCGCGAGAGCGCCGGCCACAGCCGTGCGGGTGGGTCGGTTGCGCGGGCGAGCGAGCGGAGCATCGGCAGCGCCCCGGGCGACGGGGGTGAAAGCTCGGCTGACAGAAGCTCGAGCGCGGGCAGGCCGGGCGTCTCGGGCGCGAGGGCGAGCAGCGCCTCGGCGGCGGCGGTGCGGTCGGCGTCGGCGAGCGTGGTGTCACGCACGATCGACCAGAGGCGCTCGGGAGAGGTCGGCTGACGCAGCGCGAGCGGCGTGTTTCCACCCGAGCGCGCGGAGGCCATCGGCGCAGCGAGCGCGATCGAGACCGCCGCAAGGGCCGCGGCTGCGAGCAGGCGGGGATGAAGGGCGGGCGAGGTCATGGTCGGACGGGACATGGTCGGGTGTGTGCGCGGACCGACCGCGCAGCGGGCTCTCGCCCATGATGGGTGATACGTCGGACCGACCGCAGAGTTTCGCGCAGAAATGTGAGAAATCGATGCGAGGCCGGGCGCCTTTAGTGCGACGGGTGCCCCTGCGACGGGCCCTGCTCTCGAAGACCAAGCAGACGCGCCGCCTCGTCAACGTCCTTGTCGCCCCGGCCCGAGAGGTTGATGACCAAGTGCTGGTCGGCGTTCATCGTCGAGGCGAGCTTGACCGCCTCGGCGATCGCGTGCGAGGTTTCCAGCGCCGGGATGATGCCCTCCGTCCGCGCGAGCAGCGTGAACGCGTCCAGCGCCTCGGTGTCGGTGACGGCGGTGTACTGAACTCGGCCCGCGTCCTTCCAGTACGAGTGCTCGGGGCCCACGCCCGGATAATCCAGCCCCGCCGAGCACGAGTGAACGTCCGCGGTCTGCCCGAATTCGTCCTGAAGCACGTAGCTGAGCGAGCCGTGCAGGATGCCCGGCGTGCCGAAGGAGAGCGGCGCGGCGTGCTGGCCCGGCGCGTTGCTGCGCCCGCCCGCCTCGACGCCCACGAGCTTCACGGCGGTGTCATCGACGAATGGGTAGAAGATACCCGCGGCGTTGGAGCCCCCGCCCACGCACGCGACGACCGCGTCGGGCAGACGCCCGAGTGTGCGGAGGCACTGGGCCTTGGTCTCGCGCCCGATGACGGACTGGAAGTCGCGGACGATCATCGGGAACGGGTGGGGGCCCACGACCGAGCCGATGATGTAGTGGGTGTGCTCGACCGAACCCATCCAGTCGCGCATGGCTTCGTTCGTGGCGTCCTTGAGCGTGCGCGAGCCGGAGTTGACCTCGATGACGCGGGCGCCGAGCATCTTCATGCGCGTGACGTTGAGGCGCTGGCGCCGGACGTCCTCGGAGCCCATGTAGACATCGCACTTGAGACCGAGATGGGCGGCGGCGGTCGCGGAAGCGACGCCGTGCTGGCCCGCGCCGGTCTCGGCGATGATGCGCTCCTTGCCCATGCGCTTGGTCATGAGGCCCTGACCGAGCGTGTTGTTGATCTTGTGGGCGCCGGTGTGTGCGAGGTCCTCGCGCTTGAGCCAGATCGTCGCGCCCGGGTTGCTCGTGCCCGCGCGCCGGCCCAGGTCGCGCGCGTACGCGGTCAGACGCTTGGCCTGATAGAGCGGCGTCGGCCGGCCCACGAAGGTGCGGAGCAGCTCATTCAGCTCGTCCCAGAACTTCGGGTCGTCGGCGACCTGGTCGTACGTGCGCTCGAGCTGGCCCAGCGCCGCGACGAGCGTTTCGGGGACGAACTGCCCGCCGAACTTCCCGAAGCGGCCCGTTTCGTTGGGCACTTCCGAGACCAGAGGCGTGCGCGGCTTGGCCGGGGCCTCGGCGATCGGAGGGCGTGAGGCGGAGCGGTCGCCGCGGCGGTTGGGCTGCGACGGGCGGCTGTCGCCCGGGGGAGGCACGTTCGAGGGTTCGGAACGCATAGTCAAAGGTAGGCTTCGGCGGCCGGGCTCCGCGAGTTGCGGCAGGCCCGAGAAACTCGCGATTCACGGTCCCGGGGGCGCCTCAGGGCTCCAGCCGCGTCGGTGCGCGCTGAGTGTCGCGCTCGAGGAAGCGGGCGGCGATGAACCAGAGCGCCGCGGACAGCGCCATCATGAACGCCATCACGAGAAACGCGGTGGTCATGCTGCCCTTGGGGGCGGCATCGGAGCGCGTGGCGTCGGTGATCGCGCCGATGATCGGGGGGCTGATCGCGTCGCCCAGGGCGTGGATGACGAAGATCGAGAGCGCAAAGGCCGTGGCGCGCACCGAGGGGTGCGTGACGTTGAGCAGGGCGGTGTTGGAGGGGCCCGTATTGAGGAACAGGCAGAAGATCGCGCCGGCCATGGCAAACCACGCGGCGGGGAAGGGGAGGTAGAGCGTGGCAAGGAACAGCGGCAGGCCCAGGACCATGCCCCCGGCCGAGACCAGGAAGTAGGAGCCGGGCAGGCGCGCACGGAGACGGTCGGCGAGCCAGCCGCCGGCGAGCGTGGCGGTGAGGCCTGCGACGACGGTGATGCCTCCGAAGATGAGGTTGACGTGGGCGAGGTCGGGCTGGCCTCGGTGTTCGTGGACATAGGTGGGCATCCAGAAGGAGATTCCGCCGAGGGCGAAGGTGAAGGCGGTCATGCCCGCGACGCCGAGGGTGTACGAGGGGATGCGGAGCAGCCCGAGGTAATCGCGCAGGCCCGCGCGGCGGTGCTGGGCGCTCGCGTCGGCTCCGCCGCGGGGAGGTTCCTTGCGGAAGAGGCACAAGAACGCCAGCAGCAGTCCGGGCGGCGCAGTGATGAGGAAGGCCCAATGCCAGGTGAAGGCCTGCGCGACCGCGCCCCCGAGCACGAAGCCCAGCGCCGAACCCACGGGGATCGCGACGTAGAACCAGCTCAGGACCGTGCCCCGGCGCTCGACGGGGTACATATCGCTGATGAGCGCGGGGGCGCTGGGGCCGTAGGCCGCTTCACCGATGCCTACGGCGATGCGCAGGAGCAACAGCGCTGAGAAGCTCATCGCCAGGCCCGAACCGCCCGAGGCGAGCGACCAGACGGCGACGCCGATCGAGATCAGGAGCCATCGGCGCATGCGGTCGGCGAGCCAGCCGAAGACGGGCGCCGCCGCCATGTACGTGACCATGAACGCGGTCGCGAGGAGGCCCATCTTGGTGTTGGCGGTCGCGTCGTCCTTGGCGAAGAACTCGGCTCTGATCAGCGGCTCGACGGCCGAGAGCACGTAGCGGTCGAGATAGTTCAGCAGGTTGATGCCCAGCAGCAGCGCGAGCGAGGCGCGTGCGCCCGGGAAGGGCGAGTGGAGGCCAGTCGAAGGAGAGTGTGCTGGCGCGGGGCTGGTCACGGTCGATCGTTGGCCGATCCGGGGCGGGATTCACGCAGGCCCTTGGATTCTGAGACGAGCAGCAGCAACAGCGCCGCTGCGGCAAAGAAGCCGACAAGCATCCAGACGGCGCCCTGCGCGCTCGCGGAGCGCACGAGCCCGAACGCGCCGACGCCGACGACCGCCGCGAGGCGATAGACGAGGCCCCAGAGCCCGAAGACCTCGGCGGTGCGGGCGGGGGGCGTGAATGCGCCGACGATCGCGCGCGACGCGGTGCCGATCCCGCCGAGCGCAAGGCCCATGAACGCGGCGACGGTCCAGAGGAGCCAGGCGTGCGAGCCGGGGTTCGCGGCCGTCGCGCGCGTGAGCCAGAGCAGGCCGATGCACGTCGCGAGCCAGACGCCCAGGAAGATGTGGATCGTCGAGCGATGTCCGAGCCGACGCTGGAGCATCGGCGCGAGCGCCGCGCCCACGCCCGCGGTGATCGTGGTGGGGAGGAGGAAGAGGACCAGGCGCGTGCCGCGGAAGCCAAAACTTTCGGCCAGGATCGCGGCAAAGAAGATGAACGTCTGCACACCCATCGCGTACACGAAGAACACGCCGAGGAAGCGAAGCAACTGGACGTTGCTCGAGGCGGTGCGGATCGAGGCCATCATGCGCTGGTGCACCGAGCGCACGAGCCCAACGCCCGGCGGGAGCGCGGTGGGCTTTGCGCGCTCGCGCAGCAGGACCAGGCACGGCAGCGCCATCACGAGGTACCAGAGGCCCGCGAAGATGAAGTAGGGGCGCCAGGACGCGGGGTCGGAGGTCTTGAACAGCGCCATGCCCGCGGCGGTGAGAATGAGCAGCGCGAGCGCGCCGGCATAGCCCATCGTCCAGCCGAAGGCCGAGATACGCGCGATTGATCGGCGGTCGCTGATTTCGGGGAGGAACGAGGCGAGGAAGTTCTCGCCGAAGGCAAACGCGACCGCGGCAAGGATGTACACGCCCGCGGCCAGCGCGATCGAGCCCGGCGGCACAAACGCAAGCCCCAGTGTGCCCGAGATGCAGATGATCGTCGACACGGTCATCGCGAACTTTTTGCCCGCGTGGATGTCCGCCCACGCGCCGACGAGCGGCGAGCCGAACGCGACGATCAGCAGCGAACCCGCGACGAGCAGCCCCCAGAGCGATTCGCCCTGCGTGC
Organism: Planctomycetota bacterium; assembly: GCA_033763435.1. Classification (GTDB taxonomy): domain Bacteria; phylum Planctomycetota; class Phycisphaerae; order Phycisphaerales; family UBA1924; genus JANRKN01. The sequence goes on along the minus strand of JANRKN010000142.1, from coordinate 15,461 downwards.
TCGCGCTGCCTGCGCCGACTTGCCCCGAGGCGGCGGGAACGATCACGAGCTTGAAGTAGATCGGAAACAGCAGTGTGTTGATGAGCAGCGTGAAGGACTGATTCGCAAGGTCGTAAAGCGCCCAGGCGCGGACCTCGCCCTTGCCCGCGGGCGGGCTCGGCGCTGCAACGGGCGCTGCACCGGGTGCGTTCGAGGGCGGTGTTGGGCTTGTGGGCGTACTCATCTCGCGGCGCTGGGGGACGTGGAATGGCCCCAGCAGGATTCGAACCTGCGACCGCTCCGATTATGAGTCGGGCGCTCTGACCGCTGAGCTATGGGGCCAGCCGGTTTGAGCGTACGCGCAAAGAAACACGCCCGGGAGGCCGGGCGTGAGGGGAAGCGTGAAGATGGGCGCGAGCGAGGATTAGCGGAGGGAGAGCATCTCGCGGTAGCGGGGGAGGGGCCAGAGGTCCGCGGCGACCTGGCCCTCGAGTTCGTCGGCGATCTCGCGCAGGTCGGCCATCGCGGGCTTGACCTGATCGCGCATGTGCTTGGCGTGCCCGTGGACGCCGCCGGCGGACTCGTGGTCGAGGGCGTGCTCGAGCTTCTCAATCGCCGCACGGAACTTGCTGGCGAGCTCGACGAAGTCCTCGAGCGCCTGCCGGCCGTCGGCCGCATCGACGTCGGCCGCTTCGGTCGCGGCGACGACCTCGGCCAGTTCCGCCTGATGGCGGAGCGCGGCGGGGAGGATCATCGTGCGGGCGATGTTCGCGGCCGTCTCGGCCTCGATCTGCACCTGCTTGATGTACTTCTCGAAGAAGATGTGCTGGCGGCTTTCAACCTCGACCTTCGAGAGCACGCGGTACTTCTTGAAGACCTCGACGATCCGGCGCTCGCTCATGACCTCGAGCGCCGCGACGGTCTCGCGGAGGTTGGGCAGACCACGCTTGGCGGCCTCGTCGTGCCAGGCCTTGTCGTAGCCGTCGCCGTTGAAGATCACGCGCTTGTGCTGCTTCACGAGCTTCTGCAGCAGCGCCGCGACGACGCTCTGGAGCTTGGCGGGGTTCTCGGCGCCCGTCTTGCCCAGAGCCTTTTCGAGCTCATCGGCGACCGAGGCGAGCGCGTCGGCGACGATCGTGTTGAGCACCGTTGCGGGCCAGGCGACCGACTGCGACGAGCCGACCGCGCGGAACTCGAACTTGTTGCCCGTGAAGGCAAAGGGCGAGGTGCGGTTGCGGTCGCCCGTGTGCCGGGGGAGCTGGGGCAGCGTGCGGGCGCCCAGGTCGAGCTTGCCCGCGCGCATGGTGCTCTTGGGCTTGCCAGCCTCGAGCTGCTCGATGATGTCGTTGAGCATGTCGCCCAGGAAGATCGAGATGATCGCGGGCGGGGCTTCGTTGGCGCCCAGGCGGAAGTCGTTGGCCGCGTGGGCGACGGAGGAGCGGAGCAGATCGCCGTAGGTGTCGACGGCCCGCATCACCGCGCACAGGAAGACCAGGAACTGCGAGTTGGTGTGCGTGTCGTCGCGCGGGTCGAGAAGGTTGACGCCCGTGTCGGTCGAGATCGACCAGTTCATGTGCTTGCCCGAGCCGTTGATGCCCGCGAAGGGCTTCTCGTGCATCAGACAGTGAAGCCCGTGGCGCGGCGCGACGCGCTTGAGCGTCTCCATCACCAGCATCTGGTGGTCGCAGGCGATGTTGGCCGACTCAAACAGCGGCGCCAGCTCGAACTGGCCCGGCGCAACCTCGTTGTGGCGCGTCTTGACGGGCACGCCCAGGCGGTAGAGCTCGCGCTCGCCCTCGGCCATGAACGCCAGCACGCGGGCCGGGATCGAGCCGAAGTAGTGGTCCTCGAGCTGCTGGTGCTTGGGGGGCTTGGCGCCGAAGAGCGTGCGGTCGGTGATGACCAGGTCGGGGCGCTCCAGGTACATCTCGCGGTCGACGAGGAAGTACTCCTGCTCGCAGCCCAGGGTGCAGACGACGCGGTTGACGCCGGCGTCGGTGCCGAAGATCTTCAGAATGCGCATCGCCTGCTCGCTGAGCGCTTCAATCGAGCGGAGCAGGGGGGTCTTCTTGTCGAGCGCTTCGCCGGTCCACGAGACGAACGCGGTGGGGATGCAGAGAGTGGCGGTGCCGGCGTTGCGGTTGAGGAAGACGGGGCTGGTGCAGTCCCAGGCGGTGTAGCCACGGGCCTCGAAGGTGGTGCGCAGGCCGCCCGAGGGGAAGCTGGAAGCGTCGGGCTCGCCGCGGACGAGGGCCGAGCCGGTGAACTCCGAGAGTGCGCCGCCGGACTCATCGGGGGTAATGAACGCGTCGTGCTTCTCGGCGGTGAGGCCCGTCAGCGGCTGGAACCAGTGGGTGTAGTGGGTCGCGCCGTTCTCGATCGCCCAGTCCTTCATGGCGGCGGCGACAACATCGGCGACCTCGTGGTCGAGCGGCTCGCCGGCCTTGATGGTGCGCTGGAGGCGCTTGAACACGTCCTTGGGCAGGCGCTGCTGCATGACGCGCTCGTTGAAAACGTCGATGCCGTAGAGGCCGTCGACGATCTCACGCGCGGGGCTGCCGCGGTGCGTGCCGTTGAGGGCCGAGCCGTTGAGGGACTCGGCCGAACGCTTGAGGGTGTCGCTCGCCATGGGTCGTGTTCCTTCGCGGACGGGTGAGAGAACGGTGCGGATGGTTCGGACGCGGCGCTGCGGGGCCTTGCGCGGGACGCGGTATTGTCGCGGCCTCGGACCCCTTTGCAAGTTTCCGGAATCCCATCCCCACCCAATCCCACGATCCCCCAGAGCCGCACGCACGCCGCCCGCGGCCCCCGACTCCGGACAGGGGACGCCCGCGGCGTACGCATGAGGACCGGCGCCCGACGGGCGTCAGCCCTCGAGGCCTTGGGCTAATTGTCGGGTGAAGTCCGCGGCGGCCCGGACCGGGTCCTGGCCCTTCGCGTCGGCTTCGGACATCCGACGGACAATCGCTGAGCCCACGATCGCCGCGTCGGCGTGCTTTACCACCGCGCGGACGTGCTCGGCGCTGGAGATACCAAAGCCCACGGCGATCGGCGTCTGCGTCGCCTTGCGGAGCTGCGCCACGCGGGGGCCCACGTCGGGCGCGTCCTGGCGCTCGCCCGTGATGCCCGCCCGCGCGAGCATGTAGATGAAGCCGGTCGAGGCCTGGGCAATCTTCTCGGCGCGCTCGGCCGGGGTCGTCGGCGCGACCAGCAGCGCCGCGGTCATGTCCGCCGCGGCACAGGCCGAGGCCAGCTCGGTCGACTCCTCGAGCGTCGCGTCGGGAAAAATGAACCCGTCAAAGCCGGCGTCGCGGGCCTTCTCGATAAACCAGCGCAGGCCCTTGCCGCCCTCGCCGCGCCACGAGTCTTTGCCCGCTGCGGCGCGGTAGACGATCGAGACGCTGACCATCGCGACGAGCGGAATCGCCAGCTCGCGCCGGGCCTGAGCGACCTCGTCAAACACGGATTGGGGCGTGCTGCCGCGGGTAAGGGCGGTGTGCATCGCCTCGGCGATCACGGGGCCGTCGGCGATGGGGTCCGAGAAGGGGATGCCGACTTCCACGGCCGTCGCGCCCGCGAGCTGAAGCTCCACGAGCGTCCGCGCAGTGACACCGGGCCGGGGATGGCCTCCGCAGAGATAGGGGATCAGTCCCTTGCGGCCCCGGGCACGGAGATCGGCGAACGTCTGGACAAGCCTGTTCACGGGCCGGAGCGTAGGACACGCGCGGCCCGCTAGGAAAGGCGAATCACAGCAGCGCGTCGGGGGTCTGGAGCAGCTCAACGATCTTCGCGAGGGCGAGCGCCGCGGTCGCGCCGTCGACCACGCGGTGGTCGCACGCGAGCGAGAGCGGCAGGAGCTTGGTCGCGAAGATGCCGCCGTGGCGAACAACCACACCGTCGCGGGCCCGGCCCACGGCCAGGATGCCCACCTCGGGGTAGTTGATGATCGGCGTCGCGAACCGCCCCGCATGCGAGCCCACGTTCGAGATCGTGAAGGTCGACCCCATCAGCGACTCGCGCGAGATCGACCGTGCCCGGGCCTGGTCGGCCAGGCTCGCAACCGTCCGCGAAATCTCCAGCACGCCCATGGCGTGGGCATCGCGGATCACGGGCACCATCAGCCCGTTCTCCGTGTCCGTCGCGATGCCCAGGTGCACCGAGCGGTGCTGGATGATCGACGCGTCGTAGTTCGGGTCCTCGGGCTTCTCGTCGACCTGCGCGTTCAGCGGGCGGAACTCGGCCTGCGACAGCACCCGGCAGACAGCCGCGCACACGAAGGGCAGGAACGAGACCTTCTCGCCGCTGGCGCTGGCGAGCTTGCGGCGCATCGAGTCCAGCGCGGCAACGTCGGCCTCGTCCATCACGGTGAAGTGCACGGCGCGGTTGACGCTCTCGCGGAGACGGTTCGCGATCGTCCGCCGCACGCCGCGGAAGGGCACCCGCTGCGTCGACTCGCCCGCGGGCATCGGATCGCGGCGAGGTGCGGGGGCGGGAGACGGCGCGGGGGCTGGCGCATGAGCGCGCGGCGCGGGAGCGGGGGTGTGAACCGGAGCCGCGACAGGCGCGGGGGCCGAGGCATGGCCCGAACCCGCGGCGCGGACGTCCTTCTCCGTCACTCGTCCGCCGATGCCCGTGCCGACGACGCGGTCGATGTCCACGCCCAGATCGCGCGCGAGCCTGCGCACGGCCGGCGTCGCGAGGGCCTTGCCGGGCTGAGCGGACACGCCCGCGGCGGCACCCTGCATGTTGCCGACGACCGTGCCCGCGTCTTCACGCGGCTCTTCGGCCGTGCCGTTGCTGCTGGCGTTGCTCGTCGGCTCCGGCTTGGGCGAGGCCTTCTTGGCTTGTGTCGGGGCGGGCGCAGGAGCCGCGGCCGGCTGGGCTGAAGCGCTGCCAACGTACGAGACAAGAACGTTGCCGACCTTGAGGATCTCGCCTTCCTTGCCGTGAAGCTCGGCGATCGTGCCCGCGCGGGGCGAGGGCACCTCGACGACGGCCTTGTCCGTCTCCATGTCCGCGAGAATGTCGTGCTCGGCGACGGTCTGCCCGACCGAGACGCGCCACTTCAGTAATTCGGCCTCATGCACACCCTCGCCGAGGTCCGGGAGGATGAACTTGTTCGGGTCGGCGGACTTGTGGTGGGCCATGGCGGTGTCGATCCTGAGCCGGGCGCGCGCGCCCGCGAGTGAACGATGACGGTTCGCGCCCGGAGCCCTTGCAAGGCCCCAAGGCCCGACAGCCACAAGCATACCCGGCACGCTCCCGCGCGGTGGGGCTGGCGAGCTACCCTCGACCGATGATGGACCTCAGGGATGTCGCCCGGCACGAAGAGCGCCGGTGTGCGCAGGGCATGGCCACGATCGCGCCCGAGTCGCGAGCCTTCGCGGGCGGCTTTGCCTGCCGGGACGCGCCGGGGAACTGGAGCAACACGATCCTCGGCGCCGGGTTCGACGGACCGATCGACGCCGCCGAGCTTGACGAAGTGATCGCGTGGTACGAGGCCAAGGGCATCGAGCCCCGCGCCGAGGTCGCGCCGTTTGTGGATCCGTCCTTCGTTCAGTCACTCGCGGAGCGGGCGTTTGTCGTCCGGGTGTTCGAGAACGTCTTTTTCCGCGAGCTCTCGCCCGCCGAGAAGGTCCGCACGCCAACGGAGCTCGACTTGGGCATCCGGGTCGTCACGATCGATCGCGCCGATGCGGCCTCGGTCCGCGAGTGCGGTCTCGCGGTGGCCAAGGGGTTTGCGCCCGACGGCGCCGCGCCCGATCCGCTCGACGTCGAACTGTCCGAGCGCGTGATGCTGCAAGAAGGCGTGGTCACCCTCGCGGCGGTGTGCGAAGGGCGATTCATCGGCGCGGGTTCGATGGACGTGACCACCCCTGCCGCGGCGCTCTTCGGCCTCAGCGTGCTGCCCGAGTACCGGCGCAGGGGCGTTCAGCTCGCGCTGATCGCGGGACGCTTGAACGAGGCCGCGAGGCTGGGATGCAAGCTCGCGACCGTCAGCGCGCGCCCCGGCGTTGCGACCGAACGCAACGCCCGACGCATGGGCTTTCAGGTCGGCTATACCAAAGTCGCGATGGTCCGCCCCGGCCCGGGCCTGACGCCCGTGCGGTGATCGGAGCGTCCATTCAACAGATCTCGAACTGCCGCGGCGGGCGCGTTGGACTCAGTACGCCAGGCACTGGCCAACGCTCTCGGCGATGCGCTTGGCGTCGGGCAGGTACTCAAGCTCGAGCTTGTAGTACGGCATCACCGTGTCGAAGCCCGCGACGCGCTGGACGGGCGCCTGAAGGTGCAGGAAGCACTTTTCCTGGATGATCGCGGCGATCTCCGCGCCGAAGCCGCAGGTTTTGGGGGCTTCGTGGACGACCACGCACCGCCCGGTCTTCTCGACCGACTGGGCGATGGTGTCGACATCGAGCGGGTAGATCGAACGCAGGTCGATGAGCTCGACCGAGACGTCCTCGGGGAGCTGGTCCATCGCTTCGAGGCACTGGAAGACCGACGCGCCGAAGGAGATCAGCGTAAGGTCGGTGCCCTCGTTGACGACCTTGGCCTGGCCGATCGGGATGGTGTACTCGCCCTCGGGTACTTCTTCGCGGAACGAGCGATAGACGCGCTTGGGCTCGAAGAAGACGACCGGGTCGGGGTCGCGGATCGCGGAGAGCAGGAGGCCCTTGGCGTCGTAGGGCGTGCAGGGCATGACGACCTTGAGCCCCGGCGTGTGGGCGTAGATGGCTTCGGGGGAGTCGGAGTGAAGTTCCGGCGCGTGGATGCCGCCGCCGACGGGAACGCGAACGGTCATCGGGACGGTGACGGCGCCGCGCGACCGCGTGCGGTAGCGGGCGGCATGGTTGGTGAGCTGGTCGTACGCCGGGCCCAGGAAGCCCTCGAACTGAATCTCGGGGATCGGGCGCATGCCTGCCATCGCGAGGCCGATGGCGGTGCCCATGATGCCGGACTCGGCGAGCGGGGTGTCGATGACGCGGGTCGGGCCGAACTGCTTCTGCAGGCCTTCGGTGACGCGGAAGACGCCGCCGTTGAGCCCGACGTCCTCGCCGAGGAGCACGACGCGCTCATCGCGGGCCATTTCAAAGGCCAGAGCCTGATTGATCGCTTGGACGAGGGTCATCTGGGGCATGGACGCAGTGTAGAAGCTTCCGGGCCAGTCTGCACGGGGCGCCGAAAGCTGGCGGCGAAAGAAAACAGGTCCGCCTCGGGCGCGGACCTGGAAGCCAGGAAAGCTGAGTTGTCGAGGACCGTGCGATCAGTTCTGGCGGGTGATTCGGCCTTCGCCGCCCGCGGGGTACTGGACGGGGGTGATCAGGCCGCCGAGCCCGGTGGCGATGTAGTCACGCAGGGCCTGCTGGTAGGTGACGCCCAGGGTGGTGAAGGGGAGGCCGTTGAAGGGGTACTGATCGCCGTTGGTGCGCACGAGGAAGTCGATGGTGGCGAGCGTGAGCGAGGCGGGGGCGGTCGGGGCGATCGCGCCGCCGGTGATGATGACGGTGCCGTTGCTGAGGGCGACCTCGCGGACGCGCTCGCCCGGGGTGGTGATGACGCCCGCGGCGTTGATGATCTGGGCCTGGCGGTCCTGGTCGTAGACGACGGTCATGCCGGCGATCTGGGCGAAGCGGCCGTCAGCAAACTCGACGCGCGAGTAGGCGTTCTCGAGCAGTTCCTTGAGCTTGGTGGGCGTGACGTTGGGCACCACGCTGACGAAGTTGGCGAAAGCGTGGATGCTGAAGGTGTCGAGTTCGGAGATGTTGCCCGCGGGGATGATGCTGTTGTTGCGGATGCCGCCGCCGTTCTGAATCGCGATGTCCGCGAGCGGGACGCCGAACGCCGCGGCCTTCTGGCGAGCGGTCCAGAGCAGCGAATCGGCGGACAGATTGCCCAGATTCGTCTCGGTCGTGCGGATGCCTGGCGTGGCGCTCGCGGGGTTGCCGCTGCCCGTGCCGCGTCGGCCGTCGAGCGGGACGCTCGAATTGCCGACCACGATCGCTGCCAGCGCGTTGACATAGCTCTGCACGGGCTGCTCGACCTGAGCGACGACGGTCGGGTCGGGGGTGACGCCGTCGGGCTGGGTCTCGGGAGCGACGCGGACGGCGTCCGAGCGGTTGTCGATCGCGCGGACCGTGCCGCCCGACCAGCCGAGCATCAGACGACCGATGTACTTGTATTCACCCGAGGTGGTGACGACGGGCACGGAAGCACCCGTGTTGTCGGTCGCCAGACGCGGATAGCCCGTGCCGCCCAGATCGGCGGTGGTGCGTGTGTCGCCCGGGACGAGCGGCGCCGAGGGGTTGGCGACCAGCTCTGAGCCGCCGCCGCCGATGATCACATCGACGCCTCGGACGGTCGCGGCGAGGTTGAACTCTTCGTTGAGGTTCTGAAGGTGCGAGGTGAGGATGATGCGGTTGATGCCCTGCGATTCGAGGGCGTTGACCTCGTCCTGAAGGATCTGGGTCAGGTTGGTGCCGATCGCGAGATTGCGCGGGGAGGAGATCGAGGGCAGGATCGGCGTGATCAGCCCGATGACGCCGAAGCGCTCACCGTTGGTCGTGACGATCGCCGACCGGCGAAGCTGCCCGTTGAGCACCAGCGCCTGAACGTTCGGCTCGTTGACGGCGTTGATATTGGCCGAAACGAAAGGGGTGTTGTCAAAGCCGTTGACGAAATCGGCGAACACATCGGGCCCGAAGTCAAAGTCGTGGTTGCCGGGCGCGATCGCGTCGAAGCCAATCAGGTCCAGGGCGCGCGAGTCAAAGAACGGCACGCCGTTGGCGAGCGAGGCGTTGAACGCGGCGCCCGCGAGGAAGTTGTCGCCCGAAGAGATCATCAACACGCCGCGGCGCCCCGGGCCCTGCTGCGACTCGAGCTTGAGGCGGTCCGCGAGCGCCTTGAACCGCGCCGCGCCCGCAAAGCCTGCCTGCGCACCCGTGAGCGGCAGCACCTTCGACTCGCCGTCGTTGGCGTGGAGCACCGTGAGCCAGAAATCGATCTTCGACAGGCCGGGGCCGGGGTTGATTACACGGAGCGCGGGCGTCAGCGTCGGCGCCTGTTCCGGCTCCGCGCCGATCGGATTGGACAGCACACGAGGAGTCGCGGAAACGCGCTGGGCGTGGGCATGACCGGCCAGGCCGGCAAGAACAGCAAGGGCGAACGCGGGTCGGAACATCGAGAGGCTCCCGGGAGCGCCGGGCGTGAGTCGGTGAGCGTCGCGTCCGCACGAGGGACGACCGACGGACCGAGCTCGCCGCGGATTCTCACTCCGGGAAAACGCTATCGGACGCCAGCGCGGGCTCTGTCAATGCCGCGTCAAACACGCGTGAAGTTCTCAGCGCGCTTCCGGTTCGACTCGTGTTCAGACTTGCTTCAGCGGGTGTTCAGCCCCGCCTGCTGCGGGTCCTGCGCAAGGCTGGCGGTGCGCATCGTGCGCTTCTGCGTCTGCAACTCCTCGGGCAGGGGCGACGCGAAGGTGTAGTCGAAGATGTCGCCCAGTTCGGGCTTGGCGATCCCCTCGGCGTCCTTCACGACCTGCGCGACGTGCGCCTTGGCGCGTTCCTCGGCCGCGGACTGCTTCGCGTCGTCCCACAGCTTGCGCTGCTCGAGGTACTTGCGGAGGCGGATCATCGGGTCCTTGCCCAGCCAGCTCTCGACTTCCTTCTGGTCGCGATAGCGCCGGGCGTCGTCCGCGGTCGTGTGGTCCGCCAGGCGGTACGTCACGGCCTCGATGAACGTCGGACCCCCTCCCGCGCGGGCGCGGTCAATCGCTTCCTTCGCGGCCTTGTACACGGCGAACAGGTCGTTGCCGTCGACCTGGATCGTCGGCATGTCATACGCGAGGGCCTTCTGCGCGACCGTCCGCGAGTTCATCTGGATGTCGCGCGGGACCGAGATCGCCCACTGGTTGTTCTGGCACACGAAGATCACCGGCGCCATGTTGACGCTCGCGAAGTTCATCGCCTCGTGGAAGTCGCCTTCGCTGGTCGCGCCGTCGCCGAAGTAGGTGAGAACGACCTTGGGCTCCTTGCGCATCTTGAAGGCCCAGGCGATGCCGGTGGCGTGGAGCATCTGGGTGCCGATCGGGATGCAGAGGGGAAGCTGGCAGACGCCCTCGGGGATCTGGTTGCCCCTCTCGTCGCCCATCCAGTGCAGGAGGATGTTCTGCATGGGCAGGCCGTGCATCCAGAGGGCGGCGTTTTCGCGGTAGCAGGGGACAAGCCAGTCGGTGCCGACCTTGGCGGCGAAGGCGGTGCCGATGGCCGCGGCCTCCTGGCCCTTGTTCTGCGGATAGGTGCCCATGCGCCCGGAGCGCTGGAGCTTGAAGGCGATCTCATCCATCTGCCGGCAGGTGATCATGAAGTCGTAGAGCTTCACGACCTGATCGTCGGTGAGCAGGCCTTTGCCGAGCGCTTCGTCGAACTTGCCGTGCTCGTCGAGGATCTGGAGGTAATCGATCTTCGCCTCGTACACGGTCTTGATGGGCATGGTCGGCTCCAGGTCCGGCGTGGGGTCCAGCGTGAGGGCCCGGTCAGAAAGCAGGGCCCAGCCGAGTATACGAACGGCCTGCGGCTCGGGCGGGGCCGGTCCCGGGGGAGCTCGCTGGGCGTTCTGGCGGGGCCGCGAGTGCCCCTGATGCCCATTGCCCCGGGGGCGTTCCCAGCGACCGCTCGGGGCGATCTAAGGCCGACTGTGCCGAGTGTGACGTCTGCAGCGACGCATCGGATGAGGTGATTCTCCCTCCACCGTTTCCCGGGGTGATTCGTCGCGGAATGTCGCGAACACACTCAACGCGGGGCATCGGCAATCCGATCCAACTCTGGGAGGTTTCCCTATGAGTCAGCAGGATCCGCGTTCATCTTCGCTCCCGTCGGCCTCGGGCGCGCCGCTGCGCAGCACCTTCGCCGACGACCCGGAGATGCGCGAGCTGGTCGAGATGTTCGTGCAGGAAATGCCCGAACGCATCGAAGCGATCCGAACGGCATTTGACGGCGCGGAGATGGCTCGGCTCAAGACCCTGTCGCATCAGCTGAAGGGCGCTTCGGCCGGCTACGGCTTTGCGCCGCTGGGCGAAGCCGCGGGCAAGGTTGAGGATGCCGTGCGATCGGCCCCCGACGAACTGAGCGCGATCCGCGCCCGGGTGGATGAGCTTCTCGAAGTTTGCCGGCGTGTGACGTTCGGCTGAAATCGCCCTCCTTCCGGCGGGTGTGCCCAAGTTCGTCCGGTTCGTGGTTCCGTGCCCGGTGAGGTTGGATGACGTTCGAAGCGAACATCAAGCTCGAGGACTCCAAGCCAGTCGTCCTGGTCATTGACGACTCGCAGGATGTCCATCGCCTGCTCAAGGCGCGCCTGCGGAGCGAAGAGCTCACGCTGATCTCGGCTGTCGGCGGCGCCGAGGGGCTCATCACCGCAGGCACCGCCAAGCCCGCGATCATTCTCCTCGACCTCGACATGCCCGGCATGGACGGGTTCGAGGTTCTCCGCAGCCTCAAGGACTCGTCGGACACGGCGCAGATCCCCGTGATCGTGCTGAGCGCGCTCGCTTCGCCTCAGGACAAGGTCACCGCCTTTGATCTGGGCGCGGTCGACTACATTACCAAGCCCTTCGATCTCACCGAGCTGCGCGTCCGCGTGCGCTCGGCCCTCAAGATGCACGCGCTGCTGCAGATGCTTAGCCAGCGCGCGAAGATCGACGGCCTCACGGGCCTCTGGAACCGCGCCTACTTCGACGATCGCTGGCGTGAAGAGGTGGCCCGTGCCGCGCGCCATGATCGCCCGCTCACCGTCGCGGTCATGGACGTGGACCATTTCAAGAGCATCAACGACACGTTCGGCCATCCCGCAGGCGACGCGGTGCTGATGGGGCTGGGCAAGCTCGTGCAGCGCAGCTGCCGGGCGAGCGATATCCCGTGCCGCTACGGCGGCGAAGAATTCGTGCTGATCATGCCCGACACAACGCCCGAGGATGCCGCGACGCTCTGCGAGCGTCTGCGCCAAGGGCTGATGGACATTCAGTGGCCTCGCCATCCCGAGCGCACGGTCACGATGTCGGTGGGGCTTGCGGGCGCTGAGAGCGCTTGCGCGATGGACCCGGGCGCATGGGTGGAAGCGGCCGACCGCAACCTGTACGCCGCGAAGAAGGGCGGGCGCAACCGCGTCGTCTGGACGTCGGTGGGCCCGGCCAAGCTGGTCCGCGCTGCGAGCTGAACGCAGCGACGATTGATCTGTCCGGCTCAGGCCTCGGGGGCTTCACGAGCCTCGTCGTCGTTCTCTTCGGCGTTGGCAGGGCCGCTGCCGAAGAGCGACGTGCCGACGCGGACCAGGTTCGCCCCCTCTTCGATCGCGACCTGATAGTCGCCTGACATGCCCATCGAGAGAATGTTGAAGCGTCCCTCGCCCACGCCCGCCTTCTGGACGTCGTCGAAGAGTTCGCGGCAGCGTGCGAACACGCCTCGGGAGTCTTCGGGCTTGTCGGAGTAGGGCGCCATCGTCATCAGCCCGCGGACGCGGACGTGGACCATGGTGTCGATCTGCTCGCACAGGGGCAGCACCGCCGGGCCCGGGATGCCCGACTTCTGATCTTCGCCCGCGATGTTGACCTGGATGAGCACTTCGATGATCTGATCACGCTTGAGGCCGATGGTCTGGAGTTCTTCCGCGAGGCGGAGCGAATCGACGGAGTGCACGAGCCGGACGTACTCCATGGCCTTGCGGGCCTTATTGCGCTGGAGGTGTCCGATCATGTGCCAGCGGACGGGCACGTCGGCTGCGGAAGGAATGGTGGGGGCGGTGGTCGTGGGCTCGGGGAAGAGCAGCGCTTCGCCTCGGGTGTTGTGCTGCTTGCGGGCGCTGGGCGTGATGCGCAGGCGCGCCTGATACTCCTCCGCGAGGGCGGCGTGCTGCATGAGCACCTGCACGCGGTTCTCGCCGAAGTCGCGGTGGCCCAGGTCGATCATCTCGCGGATCTGCTCGGGCGCGGCGTGCTTGGTGACGGCGACGAGGAGGATGTCCGAGGCCTTGCGCCCTGAGCGCGCCGCGGCCTTGGCGATCGAGTCCTGCACAAGCTGGTAGCGTTCGCGCAGCGTGCCGGGGAGCTGGTCGGCCGGGGTCGTGGAGGTCGAAGTGGGGGGAGTCATGGCGCTCATCCGCGTGGCATCTTGCCGACATGGGCCCGCGACGCGCCGGAGCGCCGGGCGGGCCGGAGTTCTCACGCGCGCCGCTCCGCCGCGACGCGTGACGCCTCTAGGATACCTCAGCGGGCGGGTTCCTGCCTTCTCGCTGTCCAGATCCCTCAACGCTCCCGGAGATTGACGATGCTGAATCCCCGTACGCTGCCCCTGGCCGTGGGCGATGCCGCCCCGGACTTCACGATCACCGACCACAACCGCCAGCCCTGGACGCTTTCTGAGGCGGTGAAGAAGTCCGACGTAGTGCTCTGCTTCTTTCCGCTGGCGTTCACCTCGGTCTGCTCGACGGAGATGAAGTGCGTCACCGACGAAATGACCAAGTGGGAGAAGAAGGGCGCGCAGGTCGTGGGCATCTCCTGCGATTCGTTCGCGTCGCTCAAGGCATGGGCCGACCAGCTCGGCCTCAAGCAGACACTCCTCTCAGACATTCACCGCCAGGTCTGCCGGGCGTACGGGCTGTATTGGCCCGAGCTCAACGTTTCCAGCCGCGGCACGGTCATCATCGGCAAGAGCGAGACGGGCCAGGGCAAGGTCAAGTGGGTCCAGTCCCGCCAGCCCGGCAACGCGATGAACTTCGAAGAAGTCATCGCCAGCGTCGGTTGATCGTTCGCGTTGGTTTTCTGCGCCCCGCATCACCTCCCCGCGGCACATCCGCGCTGACGGAGCCTTTCTGCCCATGACTTCCGCCCCGACCCCCGCTGTCAAGAACGCTCCCGTCGTCCTCATCATCCGCGATGGCTGGGGCATGAACCCGCACCCGGAGCACGACGCGTTTAACGCGGTCAAGCTCGCCAAGACGCCCGTCGCTGATCGGCTGATGGCTGAATATCCCTGGACGCTGGTCAAGACCAGCGGTGAGGACGTGGGCCTGCCCGGCCTGGGCGAGTCGTCGACGATGGGCAACTCGGAAGTGGGGCACCAGAACATCGGCGCCGGGCGCATCGTGCCTCAGGAATCGCTCGTAATGACCAAGGCCTGTCAGTCGGGCCTGCACACCAACGGCGCGATCAAGGCCGCGGTCGAGCACGCGCGCACGAAGAACGCGTCGCTGCACCTGATGGGCATCAACTCCGATGCGGGCGTCCATGGCCTGCTCGAGCACCTCTACGCGATCCTCGCCGCGTGCAAGTCCCTGGGCTTTACGCAGCGCGTGTACCTGCACCTGTTCACCGACGGGCGCGACACGGGCCCGTTCCTGGGCAAGGGCTTCGCGGAGGCCGTGGAGGCCAAGGCGCGTGAGATCGGCGTCGGGCGTATCGCGAGCGTGATGGGGCGCTACTACGCGATGGACCGCGACCACCGCTGGGAGCGCGTGCGCCTCGCGTACGACTGCCTGATCGGGCGCGATCAGTTCGGCCGCGCGCTCTCTGCGGGCGAGGCGATCCAGCGCTACTACGACCAGCCCTCGGGCGCGACGCTCAAGGGCGATGAGTTCGTCACGCCCACCGCGATCGGCACCGAACCCGAGATCCAGGCCTCGCGCGTCCGCTCGGGCGATGCGGTGATCTTCTTCAACTACCGGGGCGACCGCCCGCGCGAGATCTCCTCGGCCTTCTGCTTCCCCGACAGCGAATGGGCCAAGGTCAAGCCTTCGCCCGACTCGGGCGCGATCGGCTTTGACCGAGGCGCCAAGCTCAACCTGCACTACGTCATCATGACCGAGTACTGGGAGAAGCTGCTCCCGCACGTGCAGGGCGTCGCGTTCCCCAAGCCGCCCCGAATGTCGGCGATCGCGGGCGAGTACATCTCGCGACTGGGCCTCACGCAGTTCCGCTGCGCCGAGACCGAGAAGTACCCGCATGTCACGTTCTTCTTCAACGACTACCGCGAGGAGCCCTTCCCGGGCGAGACGCGCGAGATCGTCCAGAGCCCCAAGGTCGCAACCTACGACATGCAGCCCGAAATGTCCGCCCCAGGCGTGCGCGACGCGGTGCTCAGGCGCCTCGCTGCCCCTGACTGCGAGCGCTTCATCGTCGTCAACTTCGCCAACGGCGACATGGTGGGCCACACCGGCTCGCTCCCCGCGGCCATCAAGGCCTGCGAGATCGTCGACGCCTGCGTGGGCGCGATCGTCGACGCGACGCTGGCCCGTGGCGGCTCGTGCCTGGTCTTTGCCGACCACGGCAACGCCGAGCAGATGTTCGACCCCGCGACCAACGCGCCGCACACCGCGCACACGATTTATGACGTGCCGCTGATCGTCGTCGGCGCCGCGTTCAAGGGCCGGAAGCTCCGGGGCGACCAGAGCCCCGCGAACTGGACGAACCCGACGGCACGCGCCGCACGCGGGCG
>JANRKN010000141.1:0-5976 GCA_033763435.1 Planctomycetota bacterium | reverse complement strand
CGCGCCGGGGAGTTCTTCCAGGCGCAGCACGGTGAGCCCGTCGGGCTTGCGCATGTCGGCCGCGACCTTCGCCAGAAACCGATTGGGCGCGAGGCCCACCGAGCAGGTCAGCGTCTCGCCCACGCGCTCGGCGATCGCGCGCTTGATGCCCAGCGCCAGCTCGATCGCGCGGCTCTCGAGGCGCTGAGGCCCGAGCAACCGGCACGAGGCCTCGTCGATCGAGTGCACGCCGTCGACGGGCACGACCGTTTCGATCGCCGCGAGGACCGCGTGGTGATGCCGGACGTACTCCTCGGGTCGGGCCTTGACGAGCACGAGCCCGGGGCAGAGGCGCTTGGCCTCGCCGACCTTGGTGCCGGTGCGGACGTTGAAGGCCTTGGCCTGGATTGATGCGGCGATGCAGCTGGTGGTGTCGGCCTCGAGGGGCACGACCGCGACGGGCTTGCCGCGCAGCTCCGGACGCAGGTGCTGCTCCACCGACGCGAAGTACGAGTTCATGTCGACATACAGCACGTTCAGCATCGATCGCTCGTTCCGTCGCGGCCCGTTCCGTCGCGGCTTGTTCCGTGAGCCTGTGGGCGCTCAGTGGACATCGGGCTCGTTGCCTCGGGGTCGGCGTGGCGCGCGGGGCTCGGGGGGTGCGTCGTCGTCGGTGGGTTTCGTCGCGCCCGGCCTGCCGGATGAGCGCGCGCCCTCCGCGTGCGTTTGCCGGAGCCGCTCGACGACCTTCGCGAGCAGCGGGTCTGCGCCGTCATCAAACTCCGACACGGGGAAGAGCATCTCGACGGTCGGCTTCACGCCCCGGCCTTCGACGGGCAGATTCTGCGGGTCGAGGTCGAGCCAGCGCGGGACGTTGACGACCAGCCCGTGCGGCAATTCGAGCGACTTCGGATTGCCGCTGGACCCCGCCGTTGTGTCGCCGATCGTCTCGAAGCCCGCCTCGCGGAACATCAGCACCATCGATTCCGCGCTGGAGAACGTCGCGCCCCCCTGCAGCACAACGACCGGCGCTTCCCAGCGCCACGGGTTCGCCTCACGCGGCGAAGCGACGCGATCCGCCGGTTCGGTCAGGTCCGTCCGCCCGGGGCCCGAGCGCACGCGCGAGCGCGAGTACACCACGGGCTTGGTGAGGAAGCGCCCGACGATCTGCTGCGCGAGCCGCTCGTCGCCCCCGCCGTTGGAGCGCAGGTCGATCACCAGCGCCCAGCAGTGCGCGAGGCCTTCGAGGGCTTCGTCGAAGTCGTCGGCGGCGGTCGCGTCGAGGCTCCGCAGATTGACGTACCCGATCTCGTCCTCGGTCCGGCCCGTGCTCAGCGTCTTCCACTGGCGCTGCACGCGGCGGAGCAGCGAGCCCGAGGGCATGCCCGTGAAGTTGCGCCGGACGGGCCTCACGAAGCTCCGCACCGCCTCGTTGTTCACGACGACCGTCGCGTGCAGGTCGCGCAGCTGGCCGATCATCGTCGCGAGCACCGCGGCGAGCTCAAGGTTGTTCTTTCTCCCCGCGGCGATGGGCCGATAGGTTTCGCGCGCGCGGTCCCAATCCACGCCCTCGCGCAGGCCGAACATCGCGTAGGTGGTGTCGAACTCTTTCCAGACGCGGTCGAAGATCTCGACGCTCTCGGCGTCGTTCAGCGGCAGCGGGGGTTGCAGGCCTCGCTCTTCGAACTCTTCGCGGTAGGCGACTTTGGTTCCCGAGGTCTGCCCCGCGACCTGCCCCGCGACCTGCCCCGCGATCTGATAGAACCTCCGAAGCGGCTCGTAGAGGTTCGTTTCGGCGTCGACGATCATGGAGCCCTTGGTGGGGACGACCGGCGTGCCGCGGGCGTGCCAGGACTGGCGCACCTTGAGGTCGGCGACGCGCCGGGCGAGCGCGACTTTCCAGCCCTCGCCCGGGCCGAGCACCGTGTCGGGCGGGAAGAGCTCGTTCAGGCGGTCGGGCGTGAAGCGCAGCCAGACGCTCGTGACGTCGTCGGCGTTGCCGGTGCGCGCGGCGATGCGCCCGGGCTCGCGCGGGATCACCAGCGCCCACGCGACGGTGAACACGCCGGGCGTCGCGCTCCGCGGCGCGTCGGGGTCGGCACCCTCGGCCGGGTCGGGCACGAAAGGGGACACGCCCAGCACCAGGTCCGCCTCGCCGATCGTGATCGCGAGCTCCTCGCCCAGGTCGAGCGCGAACTTCGAGAGCTGGTACACGTGCTCGGGCCCGGTGTCCCAGGGCAGAGGCGTGCGCCAGGCGGGGAGCTGCTGCGGGTCGTCGATCGGCGCCCTCGCGGCGGGGTAGCGCGCTTGAAGGTCGACCTGCGCCCGCGCGACGGCGGACACGAGCAGGACCAACGTCATCACCCACGCCGACGCTCGCTTGCCCATCCGCGCGCCTCCCTCGCCCGCCCCACCTGCCCCACCCGTCCCACCTGCCCCACCCGCCCCACCCGCCCCACCCGGACAACATCCTACCATCGCGCCGGAGAATGCAAGCCCCGTGAGCGCGAAATCGCGGAACGCGGGCTCGGCGAACCTTCTGGAAAGGACCCCCCGGCGTGCGCGGGAGATTTGAAGTCCAGGCCGAGTTTCAGCCCATGGGCGACCAGCCCACGGCGATCGCCAAGCTCGAGGCCGACCTGCGCGCGGGCAAGCCCGCCGCGTGCTTGCTGGGCGCGACGGGCACGGGCAAGACGTTCACGATGGCGCACGTCATCGCCCGTCTCCAGCGCCCGACGCTGATCATCAGCCACAACAAGACCCTCGCGGCGCAGCTCTACGAGGAGCTCCGCGAGTTTCTGCCCGCCAGCAGCGTCAACTACTTCGTCAGCTACTACGACTACTACCAGCCCGAGGCGTACATCCCCCAGCGCGACATCTACATCGAGAAAGACGCCAGCCGCAACGACGACCTCGACCAGCTCCGCCTGGCCGCGACGAGCAACATCCTCTCCCGGCGCGACACCGTCGTCGTCGCGAGCGTCTCGTGCATCTTCGGCCTCGGTTCGCCCGAGGCCTACGCGCAGAAGGTCCTCACGCTCACGCGCGGCGGCGCGATCGATCGGCGCGAGCTGCTCCTGGCCCTGGCCTCGATGCAGTACCAGCGCAGCGAGGTCGAGTTCAAGCGCGGGCTCTACCGCGTGCGGGGCGACGCGCTGGAGATCTGGCCCGCGTACGAGAAGTTCGCCGTGCGCGTCGAACTCTTTGGCGATGAGATCGACCGCATCGAGCTCATCAACCCGACCAGCGGCGAGGTGCTGGCCGCGGAGCGCCAGTTCTTCCTGTTCCCCGCGGTGCACTACGTGATGCCCGAGACGGAGCTCAAGGCGATCACCGCGCAGATCCGCGCGGACCTGGACGCGCGCGTGATGGCCCTGCGGACTGAGGGCAAGCTGCTCGAGGCCCAGCGCCTGCTCTCGCGCACCAAGTACGACCTCGAGATGATCGAAGAGGTCGGGTACTGCCAGGGCGTGGAGAACTACTCGCGCTACTTCGACGGGCGGATGCCCGGCGAGCGCCCCTTCACGCTCATGGACTATTTCGACTACGCGCCCCCGTCGGGCGAGGGCTCGGACCGCCCGCGCGAGGGGCTGCTGAGCGTGCCCGAGAACAACGTCCCGGCGGGTCAGTCGATCCGCGCGCGTCGGCCCAACTTCCGCGACTGGCTGCTGATCATCGACGAGAGCCACGTGACGCTGCCGCAGATCCGCGCGATGTTCAACGGCGACCGCGCGCGCAAGCAGGTGCTCGTCGACCACGGGTTCCGACTCCCCGCCGCGCTCGACAACCGTCCGCTGCGCTTCGAGGAATTCGAATCGATCGTGCCGCAGGTGCTGTTCGTGAGCGCAACGCCGGGCCCGTACGAGCTTGAGCGCGTGGGGGGCGACGTCGCCGAGCAGGTCATCCGCCCGACGGGCCTGCTCGATCCGGTGATTCACGTCAAGCCCGCGCGGGGGCAGGTGCCCGACCTGCTCGCGCGCTGCAAGGAGCGTTCGGCGCGCGGCGAGCGGGTGCTCGTCCCCGCCGACACCAAGCGCCTGTGGGAGGACCTGGCGACGTACCTCGACGATCAGGGCCTGCGCGTGCGCTATCTGCACTCGGAGATCGAAACGCTCGAGCGCGTCGAGATCCTCACCGACCTGCGCAAGGGCGAGTTCGATGTGCTCGTGGGCGTCAACCTGCTGCGCGAGGGGCTCGACCTGCCCGAGGTGTCGCTGGTCGCGATCCTCGACGCGGACAAGGAAGGGTTCCTGCGCAGCCCCACGAGCCTGATCCAGCAGATGGGCCGGGCGGCGCGCAATGCCGCGGGCGAGGTCATCATGTACGCCGACGGCATGACCCCCGCGATGCAGGCGGCGATCGGCGAGACCGAGCGTCGGCGCGCCAAGCAGATCGCGTACAACCAGCAGCACGGCATCACGCCCACGACGATCAAGAAGGCCATCCGCCGGGGGCTGGAGATCGAGCTCAAGGCCAAGCGCACCGCCCGCGCCGCGGTCGCGACGAGCGAACAGGAGTTCGAGATCGACGAGCTGATCCGGGGCATCGAGGGCGAGATGCTCGCCGCGGCCGAGGAGCTCAAGTTCGAACAGGCCGCCGCGCTGCGCGATCAGATCTCCAAGCTCAAGAAGATCAAAGACGAGGCCGAGAAGATCGGCCTGCCCCGCAAGGTCAAGCGCAGCGAGGTCGAAAAGCCCGGCGCGCGGGGCGGATCGGTCCCCGCGCAGAAGCCCGGCATGCCCGGCACCCGCGCCCGCAAGGGCAAGGGCCGCAAGGGCTGATTCACTCAGCGCGACCCAGGCTCGGCCGTGGTCCCCGCCTCGGGTGCGCCTGGCGCGTTCTGCGGCCTCGCGGGCGCCTGCATCGCGCGGATCTGCTCTGCGACCTTGGGCAGAAGGTCGTTGGGGATCGGCACGGTCAGGTTGTACTGCGCGATCTTCCATTCCCCGCCGCGCCTGACGAGCACGCCCGTGCCCCGGCACTCGCCGTACTTCTCGTTGCTCAGCCGCTCATCGAACCACGCGACGTCCTCGTCGAGCGTCACGTTCCGCTCGGTCACGGTGTACGTCCAGCCCTGGCCCTTGGCAAAGTACGGCTCGGCGTACGCGCGGAACTGCGCGAGCGTCCAGCGTTCGCTCGCGTCGGTGCCCAGAAAGATCGCGTCGGGCGCGAAGAGTCCGAAGTAGGCTTTTCCGTCGGCCTTGGCCGCGGAGGCGTGGAGCGAGTCCAGCACGCCGACGATCTTCAGCGATTCCTTCATGACGTCCTCGCTCCTCTCGCAGCCGGGCGCGGTGAGGCACGTCAGCAGCGCGAACATCATCACGACGCGGGCGAGGCTCATGGGCGGTCCTCCGTGGTCTCGTGCGCTCACCCGGGCGGGATGGCCGAGGCGAGGTCGATCAGCGTGCCGTTCATGCCCGGCGACTGCACGCGCAGCGTACCACGCAGGTGGGCGATCGCGCGCGCCATGTCGCCCCGGACGGGCGCGGTGAACCGCATCGGCTCGCCCGTGATCGGGTGCGTGAAGCCCAGGAGCGCCGCGTGGAGCGCCTGACGATCGATCAGCGGCTCGGCCTTCGCGCTCGCCGAGAGCGGCCGCCCGCCGTACATGTCGTCGCCCACGATCGGATAGCCGTGGTGCGACAGATGCACGCGGATCTGGTGCGTCCGGCCCGTGCGCAGTTCAAGCTCCACCAGCGTGTAATCGCGGTCGGGCGCCTTGGGGGGCGGAAGCTGAGGCGAACCTGGCGCTGCGGGCCTCGAAACCTCGGGCGCGGGCGCCCAGCCTGGCCCAACTTTGGGCGGGGGCTTGGGTTGGGCCGAAGCGGTGGTGGGGGCGGCGGCGGTCGCGGTGGGCGCGCGTTCAATCCCCGCGTACCACTCGCGCACGCGCCAGATCGTGAGCGCGGGCCGGCCCTGCTCATCGTGCCGGACCACCTGCTTCTCGCGATAGCCCTTCTCGCGCGACGGGTGGGGCCCGATCGGCAGGTCGATCAC
>JANRKN010000140.1:0-19481 GCA_033763435.1 Planctomycetota bacterium | reverse complement strand
AAGCCGCTGTTCCTGCGCGGGATCTACTTCACCAGCTCGATGCGCGAGGGCGATGCGCTCGATGCCGACATCGCGCAGGCGCTGGGCGTGCCGGTCGATGCGCTGCCGGGCGGCAAGATCTGGGACAAGGAAAAGTCGTTCTTCCTGCGCGACCTGTTCATGGCCAAGGTCTTCAAGGAGAAGGGGCTGGTCACCCGCGCGGCGAACGTGGATGCCGCGCTGCGCAAGCGCAAGGTCGCGCTGCTGGGCACGGGCTTTGCGCTCACGGCGCTGCTGCTGGGCGTGACGGTCTTCGGCGGTCTGCAGTTCCGCTCGGCCATGGGTGAGCCCAAGGCCTTCTGGGAGCCGCTGGCCTCGGCGATCAAGCCGACGGACACTGCGTGGGCCGACGCCGACAAGGTCCGCATGGTGGGCCTGAGCGAAGGCCTGTTCCGTCCGACGTCGGTCCCCAGCGTCGAAGTTGACGGCGCGCCCGTCGGCGGCCCCACGCTTCTGGGCAAGGTCGCTGAGCAGGCGGGAAGCACGATCAGCATCCCGGCGGTGTTCAAGCCCGCGACCCTCGCGGGAGACCTGAACGCCAAGCAAGGCGCGGCGCTCCGCGGCATCGTTGAGACGGGCCTGCTCGTCCCCGCGCTCGACCACGCCCGCGCGCGACTCGCTCGCACGCCGTGGACGCCCGACTCCACCGCGGCGCTCGCCGAGCTGCTCAAGCTCCGCACGCTCGAGAAGAAGCAGGCGATGCGCGGCGAGAAGCCCGCGGGCGAAGTCAAGCCCGACCCGATGCCCCAGCGCATCGACCCGGTCGCGCTGCTGAAGTTCGGCCACGCCTCGACGCGCGACAAGAGCGAGGCGACCTTCGACGAGGTCTACTCCAAGGAGATGCTCGAGTCGATCACCTCCGCGGTCGAGAAGGCGTATCCGCAGGGCAAGGACGGCATCGTCGCGGGCGAGTATCCCTCCGCGGCGCTGACCGGGGGCGAGGATGCGCAGTCCGCGGCCGAGGCGGGCGTTGCCGCGTTCGTCAAGCACTGGAACGACAACCCGGGCGGCAGCGGCGAGGGCCTGCTCGCCAAGCTCCGTGGCCTGCGCGACTCCATGGGCGCGTTCGCCAAGGCCGAGCGCGATCTGCTCAACCTCCGCACGCTCGCGACGGCCGAGGGCTCGCCCAAGACCGGCGCGGAGTTCGCGGCGTTTGCGGATCAGTGGAAGACGAGCTACGCGGCGATGACGACCGCGCAGCAGAACCTCACGCGCGCGTGGGCTCGCTTGAGCCCCGACGATCAGAACGCCGAACGTCAGCGCCTGATCGACCGCGCGAAGGACGACGCGAAGAAGCTGGCCGAGCGCGAGTTCGAGCTGCTGCTCAGCGTGCTCCCCGCGGCGCCCAAGGAAGGCGAGAAGTCTCCGGCGGCCGAGAAGGCCCCCGAGCTCGTGACCTGGCGCGAAGAGATCGCCAAGGGCTTTGATGGCGTGGGCAAGGCGATCGACAGTGAGGGTGCGTCGCTGGCGCAGGTGCTGCCTGCGTTCTGGGATGCGTATCTCGCGAAGGCGAAGGACCAGCGCGCGTTCCAGGCGCGGTTTGCGATGTACGAGGCCGCGGACAAGCAGATGCAGGCGGCGATGAAGGGTGAGAGCGGCTCGCCCAGCGTCGCGCAGGTCGTCGGACTCATCGCCGACCTGGGCAAGGAGTCGGACGACGCGGCCAAGCGCATCGAGGAGCTGGCGCTGGGGCTGCCCGGCGCGGGCGGCGAGGCGGTGGCGGCGGGCAAGACGGCGCAGGACGGCACGACGCGTGCGGTCCGTGCGGCGCAGGCGAGCCGGATGACCGGGCTGCTCCGCGCGTTCCTCAAGAGCGCGCCGATGGAGCCGGCCGCGGTCGAGGCGCTTGTGGTCGAGCAGATGCGGGCCGACGGACTCGTCTCGCGCTCGAAGCCCACGATCCAAATGACCTCGCTCTCGGGCGGGATGTTCGAGGACCGGTTCCATCCTGATGCCGCGGCGAAGGTGCTCGCGGCGTGGGGCGCGCTGCGCGAGAACGTCAGCGGGCCTTCGAAGGGTTCGGTGCTCGATGTCGACGCGCTCAAGGGCGAGTACGAGTCGCGCAAGGCGGGCTTTGAGGGCTATATCACGCAGTATGTGAATTACTGGTCGATCGAGGTGCCGGGCCTGGCGCGCGTGAAGTCGGCCGCGTCGTGGACGCAGTTCTACAGCGATGTGGGCATGGTGAACGGGCGCAGCGTGAACTCGACGCTGCGGCAGCTGCTCGACACGTGCGTCGCGTCGGTCGGGGCGCTGCCCCGCTCGATCCGCGAGGACGAGCGTGTCGCGGCGCAGGACAAGAGCCTCAAGGGCCAGCTCGCGCTGGTCTCGGGTGACGACTTCGTGCGTGACTGCGACGATCAGCAGAAGGCGATCCTGAACCTCGGGCGCGATTCGCGCGAGGCGGCGAGCCGTCTGCGTCAGGCCGCGTCGACCCCCGCGTTCCGCATCGACTACATGAAGTCGTACCGCGACCGGGACGGTTCGGCGTTCTGGAACTCGTTGCTGGTCGAGACGCTGCGGACGCTCGCGACCGAGGCCTCGGGCCAGGCGCGTGCGGTGCTCGAGAAGTTGCGGGCGCGCCCCGCGTTCCCGCTCGCGCGGGACGCCGAGGCGGGTCAGCAGCCTTGGAGCGCGGCGGAGCTCGCGGGCCTGGGCGCGGACGTCGCGACGCTGGAGAAGGCCGCGGGCTCGGGCGGTGCGGCGAGCTTTGCCCGCACCAATGCCAAGGAGATCGACGATCAGCTCGAGGTGCTGCTGGGCTCGCTCGTGAGCGCGAGCGAGAAGCAGGTGCTCGAGCGGATCCGCGCGGTGATCAAGGGTCTGGTCGGCGATGGCCGGCCCGACGAAGAGCCGCTGAAGTTCGAGGTCCGGCCCGTGGTCCGCGCCGACGCGGTCGAGGGCGCGAACCCGGTCGTCGGGCGGTTTGAGAAGATTGAGTTCCGCCTGCAGGGGCAGAACGCCGTGGTGCAGAACGTGAACCTGATGGGCGACAAGGACGCGCAGAAGGTCTTTGACCTGCCCGCCCGCGGCGTGCCAATCAGGATCGCGTTCTTCAACAGCCTCAGCGATACCAACCCCGTCACCGAGCTGTCGTTCGGCAGCGACTGGGCGGGCGTGGAGCTGCTGCAGCAGTCGGGCGCGCGGCTCGATCAGGGCGGCGCGTGGGGCGTGCCTGTGATGGTCAATGCCGACGGCAAGCGGTTTGTGCTGTGGCTGAGCATGAAGCCCAGCCGCGAACTGCCCCGGCCTTCGGACTGGCCCACGCGCGGGAGCTGGCTGGGCCGGTGAGTGCGTCGGTGGGTGAGTGAGGGCGCTGAGCCGGACGCTCCGTGCGGATTCGGTTCGGCAAGTTGGCGTGTGGAGTGTCGTTCAGCCGATCGGGGAGGGCTGAGCGTGTTGCGGTGCTCGTGAGGCAGGAGGCCGGCAGGTTGATCTTCAAGAAGTTGGCGAAGATCTTTGAGTCCACGCCCGAGCAGGCCGGCCCACGCGCGTGGGTGGGTGTCTTTGGCAAGCACCCGGGGTGGGACGACCACCTTGACGATCAGGGGCTTGAGACCGAGCGGCTCGTGAGCGCCAAGCGGGTGCTGTACACCGAGGGCATCGGCGGGAACATCGACTCGGGCGCGTGGGACAAGCTGGCCGAGGGCCAGAGGCTTGCGGAGTTTGACCACACGCTGGTCTGGCGCTGCGGCGCGTGGGGCGGCGGCGGGGTGGACGGGTGGATCGTCGGCCGGATCTGGTCCAGCCGCGACGGCAAGGGCCGGACCAAGTACCCGATGATCGCCGCGTGCGAAGTCGCGGGCTTGGGCCAGGCGGGCGCGGACTTTGCCGTCCGCATCGCGCTCCCCAGGCTGCTCAAGCTCGAACAGGAATGCAAGCAGGCGACCAAGGCCGACCCGGTGCGGCTGGCGATCGAAGCGGCCCGCAATGAGATTCGCACGGCCCTCGCGGCCTACTCGCCCGCCTCAGCGCCGAACGACGGCTCCGGCCCCGCCGCGATGATCGGTCTGGGCCAGCGCGATGAGCTCCGCGGCCTGGGCGAGGGCGGCGGCCCGGGCATCGGCCTGCTCCGCATCCTCTATGAAGTCGAGCGCGAGACTGAGGCCTTCCGCCCCGGCTCGGCCAGCCTCCGCAAGAGCCGGATGGTCGACGCGCGGGCCAAGCACGTCCGCACGCCCGGGCTCAAGGGCTTGCCGGTCGGCGGCTCGGCCCGGCTCTGGTGCGACGTGGTCGGGCTGGACATCGATCCCAGCACGCCGATCCTCGCGATGGAGTACACCCGCGAGGATGGCCTCGCGGAGACCGGCGGCGGGCTGGTCGACGTCGTGGTCAGCGATCCGACCGTTGGCACGTTGCTGCCGATGCGTCAAGGGCTTACGGCCTTGCCGCTGGCGAGCGCGGTGCCGTACACGATGGATGACGCGTTCATCGCCCGCGCCAAGGGGGGCATGCACGAGATCCTGTGGCGTGGGGCGTCGGGCGCTGGGTGATTCGTGGTCCGGGCCGCTTATTCGTCCAGAGGTTGTCCACATGGAGGTTGGGGAAAGGTTCGGAGAGTGGATCTGCTGGTAGGGTGGGGGGCACTATGGGTCGGCGGCGCCTTCGCGTGAAGAACGCGAAGCGATTGGTGTGTCTGCGGGTTGGCTAGTGAACGCTCACGAAGTACGATGACGGCTGGTGGGGTTGCTGGGAGGCAGTCGGGCGGGTGGTTGGAAGGTTGGGAAAGTGGGGCAAGAGGGCTGGAGTCGGGTTGGGCGGTGACGGTTGCGGATGAGTTTGGGTGGGTTGGGTGCGGGAACGGGGGCGGGCATGAGGTTGCTGAGCATGAAGTCGAAGATGATCGGCGTGAGCGTGGCGGGTCTGGTGATGGCGGCGGGTTGGGCGTGGGGTCAGCCCGCGGACCTGAAGAACACGCCGCCGGTGACGCCGCCGAGCGCGCCCGAGCTGCCCGCGAAGGAGAAGGACCAGCCCGCGGCAGCGGCTGGAGCGCCTCAGGCCGAGCAGCCCGGTCAGGCCGTGCCGACGTTCAGCGTCTCGCGCTTTGTGATCAAGTATCGCGACGCGTACGAGGGCGTGCCGACGCTTGAGGAGCTGGCGGGCGCGCCGGTGTACCTCACGGAAGTCGATGGTGCGTGGGCGGCCGGCGAGCGCGGCAAGGCGGGCGTGACGACCGCGACGGTCGGCGACGACTTTGGTGCGATGGGCAAGAAGTTCACGCCCTCGGGCGTGCAGGCGGTGTCGAGCGCGATCGCGCGGGCGCTGCAGCGCGAGGGCCTGCTGGGCGTGTATGTGCTGCCCGCGGAGACCGAGTTCAGCGACGACGGCACGCTGACGGACCTGCGCGAGGGGCGCACGACGCTGGTGCTTGAGGTGTGGCTGGGCAAGGTGCGGAGCGTGGGCTCGCTCGCGACGGGTGAGCGCATCGACGCGGCCGACCGGATCAACGCCGACCAGCATCAGCGGATCCGCGAGAGCTCGCCCGTGCAGGCGGGGGGCGTGCTGCGCGGCGACCTGATCGATGATTACGTGTTCCGTCTGAACCGTCACCCGGGCCGGAAGGTCGACGTGTCGGTCGCGCCCGAGGGCGAGCCGGGCGAGGTGAAGCTGGACTACATCGTCGGCGAGAACAAGCCCTGGAACCTGTATTACCAGATCAGCAACACGGGCACGAAGTCGACGACGGAGTGGCGCCAGCGGTTTGGCTTTGCGCACTATCAGCTCACGGGCAACGACGACATCTTCCGCTTTGACTATCTGACCGCGGGCTTTGACAAGGCCAACGCGATCCAGACCAGCTACGACTTCCCGCTGGCCGACTGGCTGCGCGTGAAGCCGTACTACCAGTGGAGCGAGTACGACGCGACGATCCCCGGCGCGTTCACGCAGCGCTTCAAGGGCCGGAACTGGCAGGCGGGCTTCGAGGCGGAGCTGAACGTGCTGCAGGTCCGCGAGTTCTTCGCGGATGTCGTCGGCGGCATGAAGTGGGACGACGTGAAGCAGGAGAGCTTGCTCACGCGGATCAAGGGCAACGAGACGTTCTACACGCCGTACGTCGGGCTGAAGCTCGAGCGGTTCACTGACGCGTCGAACACGGTCGCCTCGGGCATCGTGGAGTTCGGCGGCGGGGGTCGCAAGAGCGAGATCGACAAGCTGGGGCGGTTCCAGGCGAGCACGTCGTGGACGACGTTCAAGTACTCGTTCTCGCACGACTTCTATCTGGAGCCGCTGCTGGGCCTAGGTGACACGCTGGCGCATGAGTTCGGCGTGGCGCTGCGAGGGCAGTACACGGGCAGCAACAAGCGTCTGGTGCCCAACTTCCAGGACCCGATGGGCGGCTTCTTCACGGTGCGCGGGTACAAGGAGAACATCGCGGCCGGCGATAGCACGCTGGTGGCGAACTTCGAGTACCGCTTCCACCTGCCGCGGGCTCTGCCCGTGCAGGGCGACCCGGACACGTTCCTGGGCCGGCCCTTCCGCTGGCAGCCTCAGCAGCCCTTCGGCCGGACGGACTGGGACCTGATCTTCCGCGGATTCTTCGACATGGGCTTCACGAAGCAGAACAAGCCCTTTGCCTTCGAGCGCAACGAGAACCTGGCAAGCGCGGGCTTCGGTCTGGAGTTCCAGCTGCGCCAGAACATCAGCCTGAGGGCGGATTGGGGCTTTGCGCTCCGCAAGGCGACCGGCTCGACGCCCGAAGACGCGACGAAGAAGGGCGACAACCGCGTCCACTTCGTCGCGACCCTGATCTTCTGATCTGGGCGGGACGGGCGGACGCGGCCCGGGCCTTTCTGGGCCGGGCGGGCGGAGGGGCAGGTAGGCAGTTCTGCGTCGGCTGAACAGGCGGGAGCCGGAGCGGACGGCGGGACGTATGGGATGGGTTGTCGGTGATCGGGGTGGGTCGTGTTGGGTGGGTCGTGTTGGGGGGGTGGGAAATTTCGGGTGGGGCTGTTTGACGAGGTGAACGCATGGCTCAGCGGAACGAAATCGGCACGGTTGGTACGGGCACGGCGGCGGAGCGCATGGCGCGTTCGCTCGGCGGGCGCTTGGCGCAGTTGGCCGGTCGGGTCGCGGGCCTGAGCAGGAAGAACAGCCTCGCGACGAAGCTTGCGATCGGCGGCGCGCTGCTCGCGAGTGCCGCGGGCTCGGCGATCGCCGGTCCCGAGGGGCAGGTCGTCGTCGTCGGCGACGTGACCTTCACCCGCGAGGGCAACTACTGGCGCATCACCGCCAGCGACGGCGCGATCATTGACTACATCTCGTTCGACATCCTGCCCTTTGAGACCGTGCAGTTCCTCCAGCCCGGCTCGTGGGCGCGCGTGCTCAACCGCATCAACAGCGCGATGCCGACGCAGATCCACGGCACGCTGCTGGCCAACGGCAATGTGTTCTTCGTGAACCCCTCGGGCGTGATCTTCGGCGGCGGCGCGGTGATCAACGTCGGCGGCGTGTATGCCGCGGCGGGCAACCTGAGCAACGAAGACTTCGCGGCCGGGAACTACAACTTCACGAACCTCAGCGGCTCGGTCATCAACCACGGCTCGATCACGGCGCAGAACAACGTCGCGCTGGTCGGGCAGTATGTCGCGAACACGGGCCAGATCGTTTCGAACAACGGCGCCGTCGTCATGACCGCCGGCAAGGACGTGCTGCTGAGCGAGGCGGGCAGCACCGTCACGGCGCGCATCACGGGCGGCAACGCTCCGGGGGCGGGCGCGGTCGGGGTTGAGAACACGGGCACGATCAACGCGGGCGCGCAGGGCCGGGTGCTGATGGCCGCGGGCGACGTGTACTCGGTCGCGATCCGCAACCGCGGCACGGTTCGCGCGGGCAACATCGAACTCAACGGCGGCAACACGGGCATCGTCGACGTCGGCGGCACGCTCGATGCCTCAAACCACTCCGGCCAGGGCGGCACGATCAAGGTTCTGGGTGAGAAGGTCGGCCTCTTCGGCGCGACCCTCAACGCCTCGGGCACCGGCGGCGGCGGCGAGATCCTCATCGGTGGCAACGAGCGCGGCGCGGGCCCCGAGGCCAACAGCCAGTTCGTGTACATCTCGCAGGATTCGGTCGTCCGGGCCGACGGCATCGGCTATGGCAACGGCGGGCGTGTCATCGTCTTCGGCGAGCAGGTCGCGCGCATCTATGGCACGCTCGGCGCCCAGGGCGGTGAGTTCGGCGGCAACGGCGGCTTCGTCGAAACCTCCGGCAAGCAGTTCCTGGAAGTCGCGGCCAACATCCAGATCGGCGCGCGCAACGGCGTCGCTGGCGAGTACCTCGTCGACCCGCTCGATATCACCGTCGTTCGCAATGCCGATGGCGACAATGCCGTCAGCGGCAACCCCTTCACGCCTACGGGCGCCAGCTCGCGGATCACCGTCGGCACCATTCTCACCGCGCTTGGCGGTG
Source organism: Planctomycetota bacterium (assembly GCA_033763435.1). Lineage (GTDB taxonomy): Bacteria > Planctomycetota > Phycisphaerae > Phycisphaerales > UBA1924 > JANRKN01. The sequence continues at coordinate 11,033 of JANRKN010000140.1, read as the reverse complement.
GCAACGTGACCATCACGACGGTCGGAACCGTCGGCGCGGGCACGGGCACGATCACGTGGAACGCGAACGCGATTCTTGATATCTCGACGATCGCCGTGGGGCTGAATCGCACGCTCACGCTCTCGACCGATCCGGGCGGCAGCATCCTGTTCAACGGCGTCATGTCCAACACGGGCAACGCGGGCCGGGTGGGGCTGATCCTCACCGCGGGCGCGGGCGGCAACGTCACGTTCAACGGCGTGGCCAACACCGGCGGCGGCGTGTTCACCGTCAACACCGACAGCGTCGCGACGATCGCGGGCAACATCTCGACCCGCGGCGGCGCGTTCTCGATCAACGGCGCGACCACCGTCGACGTCCAGAGTTCCGCGGTCATCGATACCACCGAGACCGCCTCGGTCGCCGGCAACGTCAGCATCACGGGCACCACCGGCCTCACCACGCTCACCGGCCTGTTCAACATCGGCGTCGGGAGCATGAACGTCAGCGGCGCGGGCAACGTGAACCTCAACGGCGGCTCGATCACCGGCACCGGCGCGGGCACGATCAGCCTGGCCAGCACCGGCGGCACGCTCACCATCGGCTCGGGCTCGGCCGGCAGCATCTCGGGCGGCGATAAGACCATCACGCTCAACGCCAGCACGGGCATGACGCTCAACCGCCAGATCACGGGCGGCTCGATCACCGCGACCACGACGAACGGCGATCTCACGATCAACAACGTCGCGGCCCAGACGCTGCGGGCGCGCGTCGGCAATCTCAGCCTCAACGCAACCGCCGGCGCGATCAACGTCGCCAACGGCACGACGATCCAGGCCGACGCGGGCACCGTGGACCTCAACGCGGGCACCAACATCACGTTCAACGGCTCGACGACGCTGCAGGGCACGGGCATCAACGTGACCGCGGGCGCGGCGGGCGATATCCAGGTCAACAACGCCGCGGTGCTCACGCTCAACGCGGGCACGTCGGGCATCTCGACGCTCACGGCGGCCGACATCGATATCGCCAGCAGCGCGACGACCGCGATCACCGGCACGGGTTCGCTCGTGCTCAGGCCGGCCGCGGCGGGCTCGAACATCATCCTCGGCAACGCGGGCGCGGGCTTCAACCTCACCAGCGCGGAGATCGCCAAGATCGCCGGCTCCAGCGCGTTCTCGCTGCTGACCATCGGGCGCACCAACCTCACCGGCTCGATCACTGTCGACAACGCGCTGGTCTATGCCGGCAACCTGCTGCTGCAGGGCGATTCGACGCTTGCGACCGCCAACCAGATCCGTCTGGGCGGCAACCTGACCGTGGAGTCGGTCGACCTGTTCGGCAACGTGCGCCTGGACGCGGCGAACGTCACGATCAGCGCGTCGCGCAACAGCCTGAGCGCGGCCAGCCCGGCCGTGCGCTTCCGCGGTATCGTCGAAGCGCTTGCGGACAACACGCAGGGCCTCACGATCTCCGCGGCCAACGGCGTCGCGCAGTTCGACAACTTCGTCGGCAACACCAACCGCCTCGCGAGCCTGAGCGTCACCGCGGCGCGGACCGAACTCTCGACCGTCGCGGCCTCGGGCGCGAACCGCACCGTCCGCACGGGCGGCAACATCTCGTTCAGCAACGCCGTCACGCTCCGCAGCAACTCGATCGTCGAAGCCACCGGCGGCTCGAGCACGGTCACGTTCAACGGGCGGGTGCTCGGCGACACCAACGGCACGCGGAGCCTCGAAGTCCGTGCCGACGGCACGACGACCTTCGCGTCTGACGTGGGCTTCAACGGCACCAACAGCGACAACCAGCTCGCGTCGCTCACGACGCGTGGCAGCTCGGTCGCCGGCGTGGGCACGGTGGTCTTCGGCGGCGTGAACCCGATGGAGGTCCGCACCAGCGGCATCCAGACGTATCAGAACGCTGTCGAGCTCGCGCAGAACACCACCTTCCGCTCCACCAGCTCGGGCGACCTCACGTTCAACTCCACGATCGTCTCGCGCACCAGCGGCCAGCAGCGCGCCATGACGGCCCTGACCGACGGCACGATCCTGTTCCTGGATTCGATCGGCGACGTCGCGGGGCGTGAACTGCTCAGCCTGACCACGGGCGGCGTCACGACCGCCGCGACCGGCACGACGCAGTTCGGCAACGACGTCGGCGGCGGCTTCAGCGTCACCGTCCGCACGACGCAGACTCAGAACTATCAGAACGCCATCACCGTCGGCGACAACCTCGTCCTCCGCTCACTGGGCACGGGCGCCAACGGTGCGATCACCCTCGGCGGCGCTGTCGCGGCGTCGACCAACAACGCTTACTCGCTCTCGACCTTCTCCGACGGCACCGTCTCGTTCCTGGGCAACCTCGCGACCGGCGGGCAGCTCCTGCAGTCGGTCGCGACGGCGGGCAACAGCGCGGCCTCGGCGGGCGATGTGGTCTTCGGCACGGGCACGGGCACGTTCCTCCTGAGCACGACCGGCACGCAGACCTTCAACAACCTCGTCCGCATCGCGAGCAACTCGACGATTCAGAGCTTCGGCGCCGCGGCCGCGGGCAACATCTCGTTCCTGGGCGGCGTCCGCTCCGCGGCCGCCAGCACGCCTCGCTCGCTGGGCGTCATCGCGGCCAACGGCGCGACAACGATCACGATGGCGGGCACGATCGGCGGCGGCGCCGGCGACAACCTCGAACTCTCGAGCCTCTCGCTCACCGGGCAGACCGTCGTGCTCGGCTCGGGCGGCAACGCCGTCAGCGTCCGCACGACGGGCGACCAGACCTTCACGGGCGACGTCAAGCTGAATGGCAACACGACGCTGACGAGCACGACCAACGGCAACATCACCTTCACCGCCACCGTCGGCTCCGAGAGCGCCGTCGCGGCTGACGCCCGCTCGCTGGCGATCAACACCGGCGCCAACACGATCTTCAACAACCTCGTCGGCGCGGGCACCGACGCGAGCGCCAACGCGGTCAACGCGCTGCTCAGCCTCACGACCGACGCGGGCGGCCTGACGCAGTTCGCGAACGTCGCGGGCTCCGCGGCCAACCCGACCGTCCGCACGCTGCAGGGTCAGTCCTACGGCGACTCCGTCCTCCTCCGCACGGACTCGGTCTTCGTCTCCGAGGGCAACGCCACCAACGGCAACATCTCGTTCCTGGGCAACGTCGTCTCCAACGGCACGGCGCGGGCGCTCGAGGTCCGGGCCGACGGCATCACGCTCTTCGGCGCCAACGTGGGCGTCGTCGACCCGACTGTCGTGGTCGTGGGCGACCGTCTCGCGAGCCTGACGACCCGCGGCTTCAGCGCCGCGACGGCCGGCACGACGCAGCTGGGCGATGGCGGCAACACGACGATCCAGTCCGACGGCCTTGTGGACTTCCGGAACGCCGTCACCGTCGCGGGCGCCGCGACGGATCTGGTGACGATCGTCGCGTTCGGTGGCAGCAACGTGAACTTCGCCGGGACGGTCAACGGCCTCACCGCGGGCGCAGGCAACCTCGTCGTCAACAGCGACGGCACGACGACCTTCAACGCCGACGTGGGCGGGACCAACGCGCTGGGCAGCCTCGCGACGGCCGGCCAGGCCGCGGCGACGAACGGCACGGTGGTCTTCGGCAACGGCGGCGCGGGCGACGCTCGCAACGTGATCACCGCGGGCACGCAGACGTATCAGAACGCGGTGACGATCGCGGACAACCTGCTGTTCCGTTCGACGGGCACGGGCGCCGCGGGCAACATCACGTTCGCGAACATCGCCAGCGACGGCGACGGCAACAGCCGCACGCTTGAGGTCCGCAGCGACGGCACGATCCGCTTTGCGGCGGACGTGGGCTCGGTCGGCAACGACTTCCTGACCGTCACGACGCGGGGCGACTCGGCCGCGACGGCGGGCACGACGGTCTTCGGCGACACGGGCTCGACGAACGAGGCCCGGGCGATCCGGGCGCTGCAGGCGCTGAGCTTCCAGAACAATGTCGTCGTCGCGGATCAGGTCACCATCCGGACGCTGGGCGACAACACCAACGGCAACATCACGTTCGGCGGGACGGTGAACGCTGACGCGACGGCCAACAACCGCTCGCTCACGACGGTCGCCGACGGGCTGGTCACCTTCACGGGTGCGGTCGGCGCGGCGGGCACCTTCCTCCAGACCCTCACGACCCAGGGCCGGACGGCGGCCACGGGCGGCAACGTTCTGCTCAGCGCTGATGTGACCACCAGCGGCCTGCAGGATTACCAGAACAACCTGCAGCTGGGCGCGGCCACGATCACGCTCACCGCGGGCGACCTGAACTTCGGCAACACCGTCACCGGCACCGCCGCGGGACGGACGCTCAACATCGCTCAGTTCGATCCGACCACCGCGGGCATCGCCCTCGGCGGCGCCGCCCCGACCGCGGGCCAGCTCTCGCTCACCAGCGCCGAGCTGCTCCAGATCGGCACCAACGTCTCGCAGGTCAATATCGGGCAGAGCAACTTCACCGGCGCGAACACCGTCAGCGTCGTTGGCAACATCGGCTCGGCGGGCACGGGCTTCGCGCCCAACCTCACGCTCACCAGCAACAACAACATCGCCCTGGGCGGCGACATCTTCGCGACGCAGCTCCTCAACCTCAACGGCAACACCGCCGTCACGGGCTCCCGCCTGCTCAGCGTGGGCGACCTGAACATCGGCGGCAATGTCACCGGCGCCGGCGCAAACCTTGCGATCCAGGCCTTCAGCAACACCGCGACGATCGTCCTGGGCGCCACGGGCGCCGCGGGCACGCTCAGCCTCGATGCGACCGAGCTCGGCCGCCTCGGCGCCGACCTCGCGGGCGTGACGATCGGCCGGGCGGACATGACCGGCACCTCGCTGATCGATGTCCAGGGCGCGTTCACGACCCCGGCGCTCCTCACGCTCACCAGCGGCTCGCAGAACATCCGCCTGGGCGCGAACATCGCCGCGGGCGCGCTCACGACCATGCAGACCACGGGCACCACGATCCTCGCGGGCGGCGATCGCACGATCACCACCACGGGCGCGGCGCTCTTCGGTGGCGCGATCGTCACCGACGGCACCGCCCGCGGCCTCACGGTCACGGCGACCGGCGGCGCGACCTTCGGCAAGGACGTCGGCACCGCCGGCGCCCGCCTGGGTCAGCTACTGGTCAACGGCGGCGGGATCACCACCTTCGGCTCGAACGACGTCGCCGCGGCCTCGGTCAACGTCTTTGCCACGGGCATCGATGTCGGCACCGCGGTCGAGGTCTTCCGCTCTACCTCGCTCGACGCGGGCGGCGGGCGCCTCTGGCTCCGCTCGACCACCAACGCGGCGGCGGGCGCGGCCAGCAAGGACCTCACGCTCATCTCGACCTTCTCCGACCCGACTTTCGCGCTGCCGGCGATCGCGCTGGGCGGCAGCCTCGGTGCGACCCGCGCGCTGGGCAACGTCACGCTGGGCTCCACCATCGCGACGCCCCAGATCGCGACGATCGTCTTCGGCGTCTTCGATCCCGCGACGGGCCGCCTGATCACGGCGAGCAACCTCACGCCGGGTGCGCGCTCGTTCTCGATCATCTCCGACGGCAACATCACCATGGCCGCGGGCCAGAAGATTCTGGCGCTGGGCAACCTCACGCTCCAGGGCGGCGGCACGGTGACGGTCGGCGACCTTGCCTCGCTGGGCAACCTGACCGTTCAGGGCACCAACATCGTGATCCGGCTCCGCGAGGCAAACACGATCGTCAACAACATCGGCCAGCCCTTCGCCGACATCGGCACCGACTTTGTCGCGGCGGGCACGATCACCTTCACCGGCGCGATCTCGACGACCGGCGCGGGCACCTTCGCGTATGCGTCGGACCTGGGCAACAACGTCGCGGCGCTGGACGCGGCGGGCGGACAGCTCTTCATCCCGACCGAGCCCAACGCGATCGTCGACTCGTTCTTTGACCCCGCGACGCTCAACGCCCGACTGCTCGTGCTGGACCTGCGGGCGCAGGGCGGCACGCGGGCATCGACCGTGTTCACGCCGCCGATCCCGCGTCTGCAGGACGAAGGCCGCGTGAGCCCGAGCGTCGTGGCGTCCGATCGCATCCGCGAACTGCTCAAGCAGATCGGCATCGACACCAAGTCGCTGTCGGGCGAGCGGATCCTGCAGTTCCTCATCGGCCGGGCGCTGTACAACGACCGCCTGGGCATGTACACGCTGGGCTCCGACGGTCAGGCGGTCGACAGCGACACGCCGCGGCCGGGCTTCAACCCCTCGCGCCCGAACCTCGGCGCGGGCGGCGACGTCCGCGTCTCGATCAACCGCCTCAGCCTCGACGTGGTCGAGCGGGTGATCGAGGCCTACGTGGGCGCCAAGCTCAACGACTCGACGCACCAGGAGATCGTCAAGGCCAAGCTCGGCGAGGCCTGGACGCGCTACTCGGCGACGGGCGGCGCGGCCTCGGGCACCGGCTTCCGCTCGTTCCTCGAAGGCTCGAGCGATGCCGGCGACCAGGAGGCCCTGGGCTACCTGCAGGACATCGGGCGCTTCTTCGGCGAGCTGGACCGGATCGGCCTGACCGCCAAGGAGACCTCGGTGCCCAAGAACGTGCTGATCGACGCGATCGCCCCGGCCGAGATCGACGCCGAGCAGGTCCGCCCGGTGCTGCTCGAGGCGATCCAGGGCACCGTTCCCGCGGCGCCCGGCATGTTCAGCCTCAACCAGATCACGGGCCCGATCGCGATGGCCGGCCGGTAAGCCAGCCGTCCTGGACCAACCCTGATTTCTTCAGACCGCCTCCCGAAATGCCGGGGGGCGGTCTTTCTTTACGCCCTTGGGAAGCCCCTCGGGACCCGCCTCGGCACTCGCCTCGGCACTCGCCTTGGCACTCGCCTTGGCATTGGGGGGGGAGGGGGGGAGTTGCAATTCGGACCGGAATGTGTCAGACTGGGAGCCCTTCGCCGCGGGATGGGGGAAGCGGCGAGAGGGCGGTCTGCAGAGGGTGGTGAGGCTCGGGAGCGTTGATGGGTCTGGACTTTGCCAACCTGACGAAGCCCTTGGCGGGGGACAATCCCTGCGGCGAGGACCTTCAGTACGACCGCCGGTTCATGGAGATTCTGCGCCTTGCCGAGGGCAAGCCGGAAGACCCAGTCACCGGCACGCCCGCGGAAGACCCGAACTGGCGCGAGCTGCGCGATGGCTGCATCGAACTTCTGGCGCGAGGCCGGCACCTCCAGATCATGGTCTGGCTCTCGGTCTGTTCGGCCAAGATGGAGGGGTACGCTGGGCTGAAGGACGGCCTCGCGGTGCTGCGCTTCTATCTCGAGAATCAGTGGCCGACGGTCTATCCGCTGCTGGATCCGGACGACAACAACGACCCGACGATGCGGGTGAACATCATCGGCGCGATGGCGGCCGAGATCGGGACCTTCGGCGACCCGCTGAGGTTCCTCGAGCGCGTGCGCGAGTGTCCGCTGTGCGAGTCGCGCCAGCTGGGCAAGTTCAGCCTCAAGGACATCGCGGTCGCGGGGGGCGAGCTGCAGGCGCAGCTTCAGGGCGGCGACGCGGCGGCGAGGCCGAAGGTTGATCTGGGCATCATCGACGCGGCCTTTGAAGAGACCGACAACGAGGTGCTCGAGGCGATCGCCAAGAACGTCGAAGAGTGTCTGGCTCACATCGAGGCGATCGACGCCGCGGTGACCAAGGCGGTCGGCGCGGGCAACGGCGTCGAGATGGGCCGGACCAAGACGCTGCTGCGCGATGCCGCGACGCAGGTCCGCCGACGGCTCGCGAAAAAGCTCGGCGGGGAAGCGCCGGCGGAGGCTTCGGCGGGCGACGCGGCCGCGGGCGGCGCGAGTGGTGGCAGTGGTGGGGGCGGCGGAGGCGGTGGTGGCGGGGGCAAGGCGATCTCGGGCGAGGTCAGCAGCCAGCGCGACGTGATTCTCGCGCTCGACAAAGTCGTTCGGTACTATGAGCAGCACGAGCCTTCGAGCCCGGTCGCGCTGATCGTGGCGTGCGCGAAGGCGATGGTGGGGAAGAATTTCCTGGAGATCACGCGGGTGCTGGACCCGACGTCGATCGCGATGCTGGAAAAGATCCAGCTGCCGCCTGAGGGCAGCTGATCGGTGTGGCTCGGGGGCCGTGTGGGGCTCCGGGCGAAGCGTGAACGGTTCGGTGTGCGGGCGGGGTGAAGATTCGGAAGGAGTTGACCGTGGCGAAGGCAAGTTCGCAGAAGTTCGTGGCCCGCAACCGTGCTCCCCGCGTGCAGATCGAGTATGACCTTGAGCTCTACGGTGCGGAGAAGAAGGTCAACCTGCCCTTCGTGATGGGCGTCATGGCCGACCTGTCGGGCAAACCCGCCGAGCCGCTGCCCCCCGTCGCGGACCGCAAGTTCCTCGAGATCGACGTCGACAACTTCGACGATCGCATGAAGAGCATGAAGCCCCGCGCGGCGTTCAACGTGCCCAACACGCTGACCGGCGAGGGCAACCTCGCGGTCGAGCTGACCTTTGAGAGCATGGCCGACTTCTCCCCCGCGGCCGTCGCGAAGAAGGTCGAGTCGCTCAACAAGCTGCTCGAAACCCGCACGCAGCTGGCCAACCTGCTCACGTACATGGACGGCAAGTCCGGCGCCGAGCAGCTGCTCAGCAAGGTGCTCAACGATCCCACGCTGCTCAAGAGCCTCGCGTCGACGCCCAAGCCGGCCGACGGTCAGTGAGCGGGCGGGCATCGGTCCGGGGTGGGCCTATCGGAACGGTGCATGGGGTCGGGGGTGGCTGAATCATCGAAAGGAACGGAGCAATGGCGGACGGAAATCCTCAGGCTCAGTCGGCGGCGGCGGGGTCTGCGATGGAACTGGGCGAGCTTGACGCCCTTCTGCAGAAAGAGTTCAAGCCCAAGACCAGCAACGCGAAGCAGGCGATCGAGACCGCGGTGAAGACTCTGGCCGAGCAGGCCCTGTCCTCGACCGCGCTGGTCTCCGACGACGCGCTCAAGACCATCGAAGCGATCATCGCCGAGATCGATCGCAAGATGACCGAGCAGCTGAACAAGATCCTTCATCACCCGGACTTCCAGGCGCTCGAGTCGGCCTGGCGCGGGCTCTCGTACCTCGTGAACAACACCGAGACGGACGAGAACCTCAAGATCCGCGTGCTGAACATCTCGAAGAAGGACCTGGGCAAGACGATCGCCAAGTTCAAGGGCACGGCCTGGGACCAGAGCCCGCTGTTCAAGAAGATGTACGAGGAAGAGTTCGGCACGCCCGGCGGCCAGCCCTTCGGCTCGCTGATCGGCGACTACCACTTCGACCACTCGCCGCCCGACGTCGAGATCCTGTCGGGCATGGCGCAGATCGCTTCGGCGGCGCACGCGCCGTTCATCACGGGCGTGAACCCGAGCGTGATGAACATGGAGTCGTGGCAGGAGCTGAGCAACCCGCGCGACCTGACGAAGATCTTCCAGAGCGCCGAGTACGCGCCCTGGCGGAGCCTGCGCGAGAGCGACGATTCGCGCTATCTGGGCCTGGCGCTGCCGCGGTTCCTGGCGCGCCTGCCGTACGGGTCCAAGACCAGCCCGGTCGAGGAGTTCTCGTTCGAGGAGGACACCGAGGGCGCCAAGCACGACAAGTACTGCTGGGCGAACGCGGCGTACGCGATGGGTGTGAACATCACGCGGTCGTTCAAGCTCTACGGCTGGTGCTCGCGGATCCGGGGCGTCGAGTCGGGCGGCATGGTCGAAGGCCTGCCGTGCCACACGTTCCCGACCGACGACGGCGGCGTGGACATGAAGTGCCCGACGGAGATCGGCATCACCGATCGCCGCGAGGCCGAGCTTGCCCGCAACGGGTTCATGCCCCTGAGCCACTGGAAGAACACGGACTACGCCGTGTTCGTCGGCGCGCAGAGCCTGCACAAGCCGGCCGAGTACGACGACCCGGACGCGACGGCGAACGCCAACCTCGGCGCGCGCCTGCCGTACCTGTTCTCGACGTGCCGGTTCGCGCACTATCTCAAGTGCATCGTCCGCGACAAGATCGGCTCGTTCAAGGAGCGCGCCGACATGGAGTCGTGGCTGAACAAGTGGATCACCAACTACGTGACCACCGACCCCAGCGCCTCGGAAGAGACCAAGGCGCGCTACCCGCTCGCGGCGGCCGAGGTGAAGGTCGAGGAAGTGCCCGGCAACCCCGGCTACTACTCGAGCAAGTTCTTCCTCCGCCCGCACTATCAGCTCGAAGGCCTCACCGTCTCGCTGCGGCTGGTCTCCAAGCTGCCCAGCGCCAAGGGCGGCGGCTGATCGACGTTCATTCCCCCCGCCCCCGCGGAGACGCGCGGGTGGGGTTTGATGGTGAGGCCTTGCCCGTGGGGCTGGATGGTGGGGGCTGATCCGGCGTGAGCGCGCGGATGGGCCTGAAAAAAGCGGGTGAGGCGAGGTCGGAGCAAAGGGTGTGGGGCTATCTGGAGTGAATCGGCCCGAGAGTCCCCGCGAAGGCGGGCCCCTCGGCCGGCGAAAAGCAGGTCTCGGCGGCCCGGCGTGTGCTGGGCCCTCCCGGGCCGATGAACAGTGACGGCTCGAAAGGAGCACGACCATGGCAGTTGACATGTTCCTGAAGATCGACGGGATCCCCGGCGAGTCGACCGACAGCAAGCACAAAGACTGGATCGAAGTCCTGTCGTACTCCTTCGGCGCTTCGCAGCCCTCGGCCGGCGCGGCCTCGTCCGGCGGCGCCCGCACCAGCCAGCGCGTGAACGTTCAGGACCTGACCTGCGTCCACACGCTCGACAAGGCCTCGCCCAAGCTCTTCCTCTTCTGCTGCAACGGCACCCACATCAAGGACGTCACCCTCACGCTCAACCGCGCGACGGGCGACAAGCAGAAGTACATGGAATACAAGATGACCGACGTCACCGTCTCGTCGATCCGCCCCGGCGGCGCGAGCGAGGGCTCGGGCCTCCCGCTCGAGGAGCTCTCGTTCAACTTCGGCAAGATCGAGCTGATCTACACCGAGACCGATCACCAGACCGGCAAGGCCAAGGGCGACGTCAAGTCGCACTGGAGCCTGGTCGAGAACAAGGGCGGCTA
>JANRKN010000139.1:0-5514 GCA_033763435.1 Planctomycetota bacterium | reverse complement strand
CTCTTCTACTTCATCATCGCGGGCACGCTCGCGGTGGAAGAGGGCCAGCTCGCGACCTCGATCGGCACCCGCGCCGCGGCCAGCTCGACGCCCACGCAAAGCCTCCCGCCTCAGCAACTGCTCGTGCGCTGGGTCAACGGCAGCGCCGAGTATCGCTCGGGCGACCGCGTGATGCGCGACCGCGCTGAGCTTCGCAATGTGCTCGCGCAGCTTCCGAAGGACCCGGGCCTGCTCGTGGGCGCTGAGCCGAGCGCGCCGATGGAAGCGATCGCGGGCGCCGTGCAGATTGCCAAGGACGCGGGATTTGTGAAAGTCTCCTATCAGCCGCGGAGCAGATAAACCGCCCACGCCCCAGCGTGCAGCAGCACGATCGCGCCCGTCACCAGCAGAAACCGACCCTTGCGGTTCTTGTGGCGGATGAGTTTCATCGCCGCCAGCGCCCCGGGCCAGCCGCCGATCAGCGCGAGCAGGTGCAGATGCAACTCGGGGATGCGCCATCGGCGCGTCGCGGCGCGGTGTTTGTCGATCGCGTATGCCGCGAAAGTCACCAAAGTCGCCAAGACATAGACCCAGAGAATCACACGCATGGCCGATCGTCCGCCGGTGAACCCGCCCGGGCAAGCTGGGCGGGGCACGGGGACCAACTCACATCGGTGCCGCGAGCTTCTGTCCCCTGTTTGACAGCGCGCGCTTTCTGTGCCATGCTGCCCGCTTCCGGGGCAGGAGGCACGCGATGGACATGCTGATGAAGCTGTGGCTGGCGATCCTCGCCGCGGGCGCCGGGGCGTGGGTGTGGGGCTTCCTTTCCTACGCCGTGCTGGGCGTCCATGGCGGAGATTCCAAGAAGCTTCCCGCCGAAGAGAGCCTGCTCGCCGAGATCAAGCGCGCGGGCATCCCGCCCGGTGAGTATCAGTTCCCGTGGGTCGAGAAAGCGCAGCAGAAAGACCCCGAGGTTCAGCGCAAGTGGAAGGAAGGTCCCGTCGGACAGATCAATCTCTGGGGCCCGTTCTCAATCCCGCGCAACATGCTCGCGACGTTCGTCGTCAACCTCGCGGTCGCATTCCTCACCGCGTACATCGGCGCCGAGACGCTCCCCGCCGGCTCGGGCTTCTCAAAGGTCTTCCAGGTCCTCGGCACCGTCGGTGTGCTGGCCTACGGCGCGTCGAGCCTCCCGAACATGATCTGGTTCCAGGCTCGCGCACCACGCTGGCGCTCGCACCTCATCGACACGCTGATCCTGGGCCTGGGCACCGCCGCGATCTTCGCCGCGATGTGGCCTCAAGCCTGAAAGCGGCCCAGGCCTTCGGGCCTGCACGCCTCTCACGGCTTGTCGTTGGGCTTCGCGCTTCTGAACGCCTCGCGCAGCGCGGCCTCGTCGCTCCGTTCGCCCGGCGCGACCGCGATGCGGAACTCCAGCAAACCCGCCTTGCCCGAGAGCTGCTCGATCAGCGCCGACGCCTGCGCCTCGGTGAACGAACCCGAGATCACCGCCGAGCCCGCGATCGGCGAGCGGACCCGCGGCGCGATGTACACCACGCCCCCGACCTCGATCGCCAGCGGCTTCTCCAAACTCTTGCCCGTCAGCTCGGCCAACAGGTTCGCGCCCGTCGGATCCAGCTCAAACCCGATCGCCGTCGGGTCGGCATCATCCCGATACGCGCGTGTGACGCTCCAGCGTCCGTCCGTCGCGGCCAGGCGCTTGCCGCGCGTGTTGTGCAGCAGCATGAACGCCTGCTCGCCCCGCATCTCGACGACATAGCCCAGCGACGCGAAGAACGCGGCCGGATCCCGGCTCAGGTTCTCGCGGTCGGCCTCGCTCTGAGTAAACGGCGCGAGGCCCAGGATCGGGCGCCAGACGGTTTCGGGCTCGCTGAGGCCCTGCGCCGCGAGGTCTTCGATGCGCTTCTCAAGCGCCGCTCGCCAGCCGGCGATCAGACGCTTCTCGACCGGATCGGTCGTTTCCTGCTCGAGCGCCGCAAGCGCCTCGCGCCCGCGCGTATCGCCCAGCTGCGCGATCGCTTCGCCCGCCGCGAGCCGAGGCCTTCGCACCGAATCGCGCAGCAGCCCCTCGAGCGTGCGGAACGCGCGATCACGATCGAACCTCGCGGCCTGCGCCAGGGCGCGGATCGCCGTCGCCCGCGTGCGGCTCAGATACGCGGGCGCCGAGTAACGAACCGCCGCGCTCAGCGCCTCGGGCCGGTCCATCGCCACCAGCGCATCGATCGCTGCCTGGCGCACGCGGTCGTCCTGCGAGGGTTGCTCGAGCGCCGCGACAACCACCGGCGCAAAGCGCACCGACTTCATCTTGCCGAGCGCCGCCAGTGCGTCGGCGCGCACCTTGCGGCTCGGGTCCTTGTCGATCATCGCGGCGATCAGGCCCTCGAACTGATTCTGCGCCGCCGCGCGCGCCTCCAGGGGCCTGCGCTCATCGGTTGCGAGCGCCGCCGCGCCTTCGACCAGCGCCTCGCGCACTTCCCACCGGTCACGCACGCTCGTGAACAGCGTCGAGAACGTCGCAAGGTCACCCCGCGCTGCCAGCGCGCGCACGCCCTCGACGCGCAGCACCGTCGGCGCCTTCTCATCGCGCACCAGCTTCTCGATCGCCTCCGCGCCCGCCAGTTGCGGGCTCTGCCCGAGCGTCCGCATCGCCTGCACGCGGGAGTAATCGGTCGGCCCTGCCGCAACCTGCGCCGCCGTCGCGTTCGCGGGCAGCCCCGCGCCGGGGCGGATCGTCCACTCCGCCAGCAGCGTCATGTCCGGGTCGATCGCGACCATCGCGGGCGCGCCGGGGAGCGGGATCTCGAGCGAACCTTCACGCGCGGCAAAGCTCAGAACCTCGCGCCGCACCGAGCCGTCGGCCAGCGTCACCGAGATCGGTACATCGAGCGAGAACGCCGGCACGTTGCCGTCGATGTGCTGCGTCTGCGTCGCCTTCACCCGCAGCGTGCCGCCCTCGAACGACAGATCCACGTCCACCCGCGGCACGCCGGGCCTCTCGACCCACTGAACAAAGAACTTCTCGAGCGACAACCCCGACGCTTCCTCAAGCGCCCGGCGGAAATCACTCGTCTCGACCGTGCGCCCCTTGAAGCGGTCCAGGTATTCGTGGACGCCGCGGAAGAAGACCTCATCGCCCAGCTTGCGCCGGAGCATGTGCAGCACGCTCGCGCCCTTGGGATACGGATTCGCCGCACGCCCGAACGCATCCCATGGGTTCGTGTAGATCCGCGACGCCATACCGGGAGGAGTGGGCTTGGCGGGGTCCACGCGGTCAGCGCCGATCACCCGCCCGAAGTTGGCAAGCATGCTGTCGAGATAGCCCGTAGCGCCGTCGCGGTGCTCGAACCACAGCGCGGTCATGTACGTCGCCCAGCCCTCGTTGAGCCAGATGTGCTGCCACGAGTTGCACGTGATCAGATCCCCGAACCACTGATGGGCCAGCTCGTGGCTGATGAGCCCGTCCAGGTCGTGGTCGAGCAGCGCCTCGGGCGAAAAGAGCGCGGTGTCGTACATCGTCGTCGCGCTGGAGTTCTCCATGCCGCCCGCGCCGAAGTTCCAGACCAGCGTCTGCGCGTACTTCTCGAACGGGTACGGCTCCTGGAGCAGCGTCTCAAAGAACCGCACCATGTCGGGCGTTCGGCCATAGGTTCCGCGCACGTCGGCCGCACGGCCCGGCGGCACGTACACAGGCATCGGCAGCTCAGGCGTCCCGAGGTCCACCACGTCGAACTTCCCGACGATCAGCGACACCAGGTACGGCACATGGTCCTGCGCCTGCCGGTACACAAACTGCTCGAACGCCTCGGGCGCTCGCTCGCCCAGCTTGTTCGACCGCTCGAGCGTCAGCGTCTTGCGCGACAGCAGCCGTCCGTTGCTGATGGCCGTGTACCCCGGCGGCACCGTGACGCTGATCTCCGTCCGCAGACGATCGTTCGGAAAGTCGACGATCGGGAACCAGAACGAATTAGTCTGAGGCTGCCCCTGCGTGTGGAGCTGCGCGGGCCGGCCCGGATGATCGCGCGAGGGAAGCGTCCACACGAGCCCGTCGGCGGGGCGCCCGATCGTGTACTCGGTCAGCATCGTGTAGTTCGCGTTGCCGCCCAGGGGCGGGTCGAACCGCACCGTCAGCACCACGCCGTCGTGCGTAAAGCTCACACGCCGCTCGCGCACGCCATCCCCCGCACGCGAGATCATCACGCGCGAGACGCCAAACTGCCGGGCGTCGAGCCTCATCTCGGGCACCGCTTTGCCGAACGTCCGGAACGTGAGCGACTGGCGCGCCTCGATCCGCGGCGTCTCCATGTCCGGGATCGTGAAGTCGAGCTTCATCTCCGTCATGTCCGCGACGCGGTGGGGCGGGAAGTTGCGCAGGTCCTTGCCCGACACTCCGTCAGTCGCGCCCATCTCTGGGCCAAGCGCCCTCAGCGCCTCGAGCCGGCAGTGTTCGCAGCCCCAATCTTCTGCCCGGCCGACCGCCGCTCCGCTGAGCATCGCCAGAATCAGGGCCGGGCCAACACGGAGTGCGGTGCGAAGCGCAACACGGGACACAGGGCGTGAGAAAGTCATGGCAGAGCGGTCCTTCGCGGTCATGGAACGGTTCTCGGCGTGGACAGATTACTTGGGTTCGATCGCGGGCGCAGCGCTCGGCGTGCCCGTCGGTTCACCCGCGGGGGTTTCGCTCGCGGGCACGCTCGGCGTCTCGGCGGGCTTCTCGATCGGCGAGGCCGCGGGCCTCTCGGGCTCGGGCAAAGGCGTCCGGATCCGGTTGATCGACAGATGCGTGATGTTCGGGTCAACGCTCACCCGCGCGGGCCGGTCGGGCAGTGTGAACGTCGCCTGACCCGTGCGCGTGTCCAGCGTCATGTACTCCCACACGCTGGCGCCGTCGGGCATCACGAACCGGATCGGAAGCTGCAGCGCGTACGCCGGGTTCAGCGCATCGATCGTCTGCGACTGCTCCATCGTGACCGTGATCGTCCCCTCGGGCAGCGGCTGGCCGGCGTCGTCGGTGCGTGTGCCGGGCGTCCACGCAAGGTCAATCTCCAGCCTCGGCATGCCGGGGCGATAGACCCACTGCTCGAAGAACCGCTCGAGGCTCTGTCCGCTCACCTCCTCCATCACCCGCCGGAAGTCGTCCGTTTCGACCTCGCGGAACTTGAACCGCTGCACATACTCGCGCACGCCCTTGAAGAACGCCTCGTCGCCCAGGCGCTGACGCAGCATGTGCAGCACGATCGAGCCCTTGGAGTACACATCGTCGGCCTTCATGAAGTTCGAGTCCGGGTCGTCGTAGTACCGCGAGGCCATCGCGGGCGCCGCGGGCCAGTACCCGCGCGCCGAGCGGCGCAGGCTCAGCGCGTTCTGGCGGACTTTGGCCATGTACGCGTTGCGCCCGCCGACATGCTCGGCCCACAGCGCCTCGGCATAGGTCGCCCAGCCCTCGTTGAGCCACAGATGCTCCCACGAGTTGCAGGTGATCAGATCGCCGAACCAGTGATGCGCAAGCTCGTGCGC